>JAQBQF010000051.1 GCA_028287115.1 Myxococcales bacterium | reverse complement strand
TCGCGGATCGGCTCGACATACCGGTCGATCAGATCGAGAGCGTGATCCGGCTCGTGCGCAGCAGACTCGACGCGAGTGTCGTGCGTTATCTCCGCGACTGAGTTGGAGCGAGCCAGCGGACGCTGGCGAGCGGGGACGACACTCAGCGATAGGTCGTCGTCGGCTCGTGATACTTCTCGCCGTACTTGTTGAGGTGCTCTCGCTCGGCGCCGCGCAGGAGCGCGAGGTTCGCCGTCGTGTCGGCGCCCGCCGTCACCGTCACGCGCGCGCTCGCGGGCTTTGCGGCACGCCGCGAGTATGCGAACACGGTCCACGTGCCCGGCGGCACGCCGTCGATCGCGTAGCTTCCGTCGGGTGCGGCTTGCGTGTGCCGCTTGTTCGGTAGCACGAGGATCGTCGCGGCCATCTCGGGATGGATGTTGCAATACACATCGACAACGCCGGGCGTCGGAAAGTCCTTGTCCTTGCGCTGGTCATGCTTGAACGAGCCGAGATCGAACGGCCGTGGCGGCGACTGAGAGAACACGTTGTGCAGAAACTGATCGCCGTTCGGAAAGCTCACCGATTCCCCGACGGTGATCGCGACGAGATCCGGAACGAACTTGCGATCCTTCTGCACGATGTCCGCCGCACGCTTGCCCGTACCTGGCTCGGGGAATCCGACGACGTACACGATCACGACCGCCGTGGCCGGCTTGCCATCCGCATCGGTCAACGTGACCTTGCCGGCGACGCGCCCCGCCGGCCCCGCGCTCGCAACGCCCGCGAGCGTCGCGATGATCGCGAGTGCCTTCAGAATGCGATCCCCCACTGGACCTTCGGCGCGTCTTTGATCTGATAGATGCCGATGCCAAACGCCGCGCTGATCCACGTGCGCCCGTGGCTCCACGACAGGTTCGGTCCGACGATCGCCCAGCTCTTGCCGTTACTATCGAGCGTCAGCTCGGCGTAGACCTCGGCGCCGAGCCGCAGATCGCCGACCGCCTCGATGCTGACGCCGGCGCCCGGGTGAAACTCGAAGTGGTGGTCGTTCGAATTGATCTCGCCGATCATGCCGAGATCGACGAGCGCATGCACGCGCCCGGTCTGATACGAGCCCACGAGATCCGCTTCCGGTCGCGCGGTGTCGCGCTCGGTCACCAACCGCTTCACCGCGACGCGGATGAGCGGCACGAAGGCCGGTGCGTCGACCGGGTCCTGCGTGACGAGCCGATAGCGCGCCTCGATCCCGTACTTGTCGAGCGACGTGCGCGCCGAGCCCGGAACATCCGAAGCAGACCACGCGATCTCGATCGGCAGCGCGAGCTCGAGCTGGTCGGTCACGCCGATCAACGGTCCGACCCACCAGTTCGTCTCCGAGCCGTTGTCCTCGGCGCTCTTGCGGTTCTCTTCGGAGACCCAGGTCATCAGCTCGGCCCCCCGCTCGGGCATGACCTCCGTTCCGTAGAGCCAGCCGTAGAACGTTCGGCCTGCATGCGCCGAACCGGGAGCGGCGATGATCGCCAGGGCTACAACTAAGAAGCGGCCGCGCACGGCGGGAGCTTACTCCATCACGATCTTGATATGGTCCCGCCATGATCGATCACATCGGTATCCAGGTCCGCGATCTCGATCGCAGCATCGCGTTCTACACGAAGGCGCTGGCGCCGCTCGGCTACACGCTGATCATGAAATGGCAGACGTTCGCCGGCTTCGGCATCGGTGGCAAACCGGACTTCTGGATCGGCGCCGGAGACCCCAAGCAACCCACGCACGTCGCATTTCGCGCAACCGGCCGCGCCGTCGTTCGCGACTTCTACACCGCGGCGATGTCCGCCGGCGGCAAGGATAACGGCGCGCCCGGCGTGCGCCCGCAGTATCACGAGCATTACTACGGCGGTTTCGTCACGGATCCCGACGGGCACAACGTCGAAGCCGTGTGTCACGAGCCGTTCCTCGGCTGATCGAAGGCGATCGAACGTGGTCACTTGACGACGAGAGCACTTCGGACCACATTAGGTCATGAAGCGGGTCCAGATTTCGGCTCTGAAGAGTCAGCTGTCGAAGCACCTGCGTGCCGCGGAGGCCGGCGAGATCATCGAGGTCATGGATCGTGCTCGCGCGATTGCTCGCGTAGTACCCGTGGAGGCGACGGCGGAGCTGGAGCTCGTGCCGCCCGAACGGCCTTTCACGACGGTGCGCCGGGTCAAGCTCCCTCGGATCATGTTACGCGTCAGCTCGCTCGAGGCACTCGCAGACGAGCGCGGACTGCGGTGAGAATCTACGTCGATTCGTCGATCGTCTTGCGCATCGTGCTGGGCGAGCCCAAGCCGCTTCGCGAGTGGTCGCGCATCACCACAGCGAACGCGAGCGAGCTCGTGCGAGTCGAATGTCTCCGCGTCCTCGACCGCCTTCGGACGATCGGGGCGCTCGAGGACCGCGAGCTCGCGCGCCGTCGCTCGACGGCCCTCGAGATCCTGGCTGGCTTCGAGCTCGTACGGGTTAATCGCGCGGTACTGGACCGCGCCGCGGAGCCGTTTCCAACGCTCCTTCGCACCCTCGACGCGATCCATCTCGCGAGCGCGCTTCTCGTCCATGCCCGAGATCCCGCGATGCAGATGGCGACTCACGACGTCGATCTCGCGACGGCCGCCCGCGCTGTCGGGCTCCGCGTCGTGGGCGCGTGAATGCTCGGCCGGGCTCCACGTCCTCGAGACGCCGCACCGATTACACCAGCGTGATCGGCGAGCGCGAAGCGCGCAGCGCGCCGATCGCGGCCGCGGGCAGGCCGGCGGCACGCAGCTCGTCGATGCACGCGAGTGCACGTGCAGCAGGGACGCAGAGCAGCAAGCCGCCGCTGGTTTGCGCGTCGCAGGCGAGCGAAGCGAGGAGCTCGCGCTCGGTATCTTCCGCTGGTTCTGCGACGAGCTGCGTGCCGTCGGTCCACTTCGTGTCGGGTGCGACGTGCGCGCGATTGGCTTTGCTGCCGCCGGGGCAGACCTTTGCGCGCATCAGCTCGAGCGCATCGGGGAGAAGCGGCAGTTGTGCGAGCTCGATCGTCGCCGCGACATCGGAGCCACGCACGATGTTGCGAAGGTGCCCGAGCAGGCCGAAGCCGGTGATGTCCGTGGCGGAGGTCGCGCCGTGCGCATGACCGATCCGGGCGGCCTGCTGGTTGAGCGTCGTCATCGATTTGATCGCGGCAACGATCGCGGGCTCGCTCGCGACGCCTTTCTTGATCGCCTGGCCGATCACGCCGGTGCCGAGGGCTTTCGTGAGCACGAGCGTCTGGCCCGCCTGTGCGGTGCGATTGCTCCACAGCTCGCCCGCGCCTACTTCGCCCGTCACCGACAGTCCGAACTTCACTTCCGGATCGCGCACGGTGTGACCTCCGACGACCGCCACGCCCGCTTCACGGCACTTGCGCGCGCCACCTTCGAGGATCGCATCGAGGATCTCGAGCGACAGCAGGTCATCTGGAAAGAATACGAGATTCAAGGCGAACCGCGGCTCGCCACCCATCGCCCAGACGTCCGACAACGAGTTCGCGGCGGCGATCTCGCCGAACGCGATCGGATCGTCGACGAGCGGCGCGATGACGTCTGCGGTCAGGACGAGATCGCGGCCCGACGTCGTCTTGACGATCGCCGCGTCGTCGGAAAATTCGTGATCGACGACGATGTCCGGACGCACCTCTCGCGACCCGTCACGTGACAGGTTTCCGAGAACATGTGCCAGCTCGCCGAGCCGGAGCTTGGCGGCTCAACCACCGCCGCGCGCGTACTGCGTGAGGCGAATGGCTGCCTTTGCTTCAGGCGTCATGGAGACACCTTAGCTCACGGCAGGCGGATCCGGCGACCCAAGACCTCGTCTCCCCACGCTTGCGTCGCTTTGTCGTCGTGTAGAGCGAGCGGAAACTGCACCATCCCGACGATCTTGTAGGACGCGCCGACGAACGCGACCATCACCTGCGCGACCTGCACTCCTCGGACGGTGCCGTGCAAGACCGCGATCGGGCGCGGTACTCCGTTGAGCGGAGCGGTCGTGAACTTGTCGAGCGTCAGCCCCGTCGACTTCGCGTAGTCGCGTGCGGCTTGCTGCAGATCCGTGGTCGTGGTCGTGAGCGGCCCGACGGCAGCGGCGAGGCCATTCGGGCTCGTCGCGACCACCCCGCCGCCCTGTGCCATTTGATACTGAAAATCCGGCGGCACGATGAACGTGACGCCTTGGCCGACGTCGACCGGAATTCCCTCGGGCGCGACGATCGACGGCTCGTCTGGCGTCTTCCACTTGTCCTCGACCGGTGTCGCCGGCTCGGGCTCTCTCGGTGAGGTCGGAACCGTCTTCTCGTTCGGCGGCGCTTCGACTTGGCTCGACGTGGGTTTCGGATCCGACGGCCGGGTCGCGACATAGATTCCGGCGCCGCCGCCACCGATCACGAGGACGGCGAGCACCGCGTAGAGCGCGCCGTGTCCACCTCGGCCCGTGTTGACGGTCTGCACGGGCGCCGGCGTCGTGACCGATGCCGGTGTCGCAACGGCCGCGGACATCGGCGTCGCGACGGGCGTGATCGGCGGCGGTGACACGATGCCTTGCAACGCGGACATCGGCACCGTCGGTGGCCGGTTCGGATCGGGCGGTTGCATCGCGAGCAGCGCCGCGAGGTGCTCGCCGAGCTGCTCCATCGTTGCCGGGCGTCCGTTCGGAGCTTTGGACATCGCCGCCATCACGAGCTGATCGAGCAGCGGCGGCAGACCGAGGTCCGGGCGCCGCACCGACGGCGGAGGCGGTATCTCGAGCAGGTGCTTTGACAGCATCGCCATCACGGTCGGTGCCTCGAACGGCATCCGCGACGTCAGCATCTCGTAGAGCATGCAGCCGAGCGCGTAGACATCGGTGCGTCCGTCGATCGCTTCGCCGCGAATCTGCTCCGGGGCCATGTATTGCGGCGTGCCGAGCATGTCGCCGGCTTGTGTCATCGCGAGCTGCGTCGCGCGCGAGTCATCGCGCAGCTTCGCAATTCCGAAATCGAGGACGCGCACGATATCGCGCTGGCGCCCGCGGTCTTGCAGCATCACGTTGTCGGGCTTGAGATCGCGATGCGTGATCCCGTGTGCGTGTGCATCGGCCAGCGATGCCGCGATCTGGATCGCGATCGACAGCGTCCGCGCCGGCGGCAACGGTCCCTGTTCGTGAAGCACCTTGCGCAGCGACTGCCCCTCGATGAATTCCATCGCGATGAACAGCGAGCCGTCACGGTCCTGGCCGAAGTCGTAGATGTTGACCGTGTTCGGGTGGCCGAGCTTGGCGACGACCTCGGCCTCGGCGTTGAACCGCTTCAGGATCATCTGGTTCGACGACAGCTCCGACCGCAACACCTTCACGGCGACCGGGCGCTTGAGCGAGATCTGCTCGCCGCGGTAGACCGCGCCCATCCCGCCCTCTCCGAGCTTCGCGAGGATCCGGTAGCGCCCTGCGATCTCGCGACCGATCAGGTCGGGAGCCGCGCCGTACATCGATGCAGATGACTGCGCCTGCGTCTCGGTCGGTAACATCGCCTTGCCGCACACGGGACAGAACCGCGCGTGCTCGGCGAGCACGGCGTTGCAATGCGGGCAGGTCATGGCCTTCGGGTCATCGCGAAGATCGCGTAGATCGGCGTCGTGCCGCCGCGCAGGAGGCGCGTCTCGATCCGATGATCCTCGTAGAGAGCGATCACCGCGAGTGCCTCGCCACCGCTGTCCGGGATCGCGACGAACGCGAGATAAACGCGGAGCGGCGCGCCGTTGAAGCTCATCCCGGACAGCGCGTCGGCCTCGGCACCCGCGAGCGACACGAACGCCGCGGCGTCGACCAGGCCGTCGACGGTGAGCTCGCCGCTGAGGCCGTGGCTGTCGATGTTGTCGATCACGAGCGTCGCGCTCGTCTGCGCGGCAACCCCGACGCGCAACACCGGCGCCTCCCCGACCCGGGGCCCCTGCCAGGTGCCATGGAAGTCGCGCAAGTCGTTGCAGCCGGCAACCGCGACAAGGAGGCAGCAGATCGTGGCCCTGCGCACGGTCTGAAGGTAGCACCCGCTGGGATCGGTGCGCTACGTTCCAGGGGGATGCGCACGTTAGCGGTGGTCGTACTCGCACAGCTCGCTGTGATCGCGAGCGCGCGCGCGGACGATCCACCCGAACCGGCCGTACCTTCTCCGGCAGCACCACCGCCCGCCGAACCCGCACCGGAGCCGGTCGGAGAGGTCACCGAGCCTGCGCCAGCGGATATCGCGCCCGCCGACGATCACGCCGCGCTGCACGAGGACAACGAGTTCGGTCCCGTGATCCTGATCGAATCGATCACGATCACCGGCAACACGGCGACCCAGAGCGAAATCATCCGCCGCGCGCTGCCGATCGCGCCCGGCGATATCCTCCACGCGAGCGACAAGCGCCTGCGCGACGCGCGCTTCAAGGTGCTCGCGCTCGGCTTCTTCCGCGATGTGACGCTGGCGATGCACAAAGGCTCTGCGCGCGGCCAGGTCGTGATCGAGGTCCACGTCGTCGAGCGCGGCACGACCGTGCTCAATCGGCTGTGGTTCGGGTCGAACTCGCTCTCGCCGTACTGGTTCGGGCTCGATGCGGGAGAGCGCAACTTGCTCGGGTTCGGCATCAGCGTCGGCGCCGGCTTGATCTACGCGTCGCATGGCGATGTCGCGGGGAGCCGCGATCAGTGGGCCGGCGAGGTGCGCGCCGCGGATGGCGCGTTGCGCGGCTCTCGGTGGGGCGTGATCGGCTCGTTGACGGTCGTCCACGGCAGCGAGGCCTATCGCGTCGCCGGCGCAGCGAACGACACGCACAACATCAACTTCAATGCGTTTCCGTACCGTCGCTTCGGCGGCCGCGCCGGCATCACCTACGACGTGACCGCGCTGTCGCGGATCTCGGCCGGGCTACGCGCCGAAGGGGTCGAGACGACCTTGCCCGTGGCGCCGACGCAGATCCTGCCCGACGGACGCATCACCGCGATCGACCTGCACCTCGATCCAGGATCGAGCCGCGTGGTCACCGCGAGCTTCGGGTTCGATCGCGATACGCGGCCCGATCCGATCCTGCCGCACTCCGGCGGACGGATCACCGCGAACGCGGAGGTCGGCTCGGGCGCACTCGGCGGCAGCTACGACTTCGCGACGCTGTTCGCTCGCTACGAGCACTGGTGGCCCCTGCGCGAAGAGCGCCAGACGATCGGCCTGCGGTTCGCCGGTGGCGTCGTGATCGGCGATGCCCCGCGTTTCGATCGGATCCACATCTCCGACGTCGATCACATGTTGACGCCGCGCGCGCTCGGCCTGGTACTGTCGAACGCGCCGTCTCTCGATGTGCTCGGCACGCGTGCCGATAAACCCGATTACGGGCAAGTCGGCGGCAGCGTCACCGTCGAGTACGCAGCCCGGCTGTTCCGCGGCAGCGGCAAGAACCGCGTCTACGGCGGCGATCTGTTCCTCGGCTTCGGGACTTGGGCACTCGCCGAGACCGCGGATCTCAAGCTGCGCGAGCACAGCGTGTGGAAGTCGTTGCCGATCGATCTCTACGCGGATGCGGGGATCAGGATCGACACCGACATCGGCGTCTTCGAGCTGACGATCAGTAACGCACTTGGACGCTTGCGGTGAGGACCGCTGTTGCCATCGTGATCCTCCTCGTCGCAGCGACCCTCGCACATGCCGACGATGAACAGCCCGAGCTGCAGCGCATGCGCTTCGTCGAGCGCGGCGAGGATCTGATCGTCACCGCCGTGAAGTTCGGCAAGCTGTTCGATGCCGAAGCGTTTCAAGCACTGAGCTCGGGTTTTCCATCGACCGTCGCGATCGGAGCGTCGGTCTACGCGAAGGACAGTCGCGTGCCGGTGCACGGTCAGATCCTCGTGCGCTCGGTGGTCTACGATCTGTGGGACGAAGTCTACCTGATCAAGTTCGAGGGCGATGCGCGCAAGCCGATCAAGGTCAAGTCACCCGCCGAGGCGCTCAAGCTCCTGACGTCGGTCGACGATCTCCCGATCGCGAAGCTCGTCGATCTTCCGTTCGAAGACGTCTTCTACTTGCAGATCACGATCCAGCTCAATCCCGTATCGAGACAGACGCTCACGGAGATGCGGCGCTGGCTGTCGCAAGGCACCGGTGGTGGCCTCGACCGAGGCGGCGTGTTCTTCGGCAGCTTCGTCTCGGTCTTCGTCAACCCAAAGATCGCCGAAGCAGATCGCGTGCTGCGCATTCGCTCGCAGCCGTTCTACAGGCCCAAGCCATGAAACGAACGTCTCACGTCGGCTTGCAGCTCAAGCTCACGGTCGCACTCGTGCTGATCGTGATGACCCCGCTCGCCGCGTCGTACTTCTTGATCGATCAGATCGGCAAGGTCGCGGCGAACTTCGCGGCCGGCGAGGCGGGCACCCACGTCGTCGTGATGGACAAGGCGCTCGAGGCCTATCGCGATCTGATCGAGACGACGAAGCGTCTCCATGCCGAGGTTGCCGATCGACTGAGCAAGCGGCCGGCGCTGGTCGCGCTCGATCCGAAACTGGATCTCGACAAGATCATCGACAACGAGCCCGGCCTGAACGCGATCGCGATGCTGATGCCAGACGGCCGCGTGATCACCGAGGCGTCGCGGCCGGTGCCCGGGCCGCAATGGCGCGAGAAGGTGCTCGATCAGAGCCTCGGCACGTCGGGTGCGTCGTTGCGGCTGACGTTCCTTGTCCCCGCGACGCTCCAGGACGACTATCAAGCGCTCAAGAAGCAGGTCGACGATGCGCGTAGCGTCGTCACGCAATATCGCGAGGCGCTCGAGGGCGGTTACAAGACCGCGTTCCTCGTCGTGATGGCGCTCGCGGCGCTCGTCGCGGCCGCTTTCGGGATCTTCGCGTCGACGATCGTGACCCGCCGCATCGAGGCGCTCGTGACCACGGCACGGCGCGTGTCCGATGGACATCACGACGCTCGCGTCGAGCTCCGCGGCTCCACGCGCGACGAGATGGCCGAGCTCGGCAACGCGTTCAACACGATGCTCGATGACCTGTCGCAGACCCGCGGCCAGGTCGAGTACCTGCAGCGGATCGGCGCGTGGCAAGACGTCGCGCGCCGCCTCGCGCACGAGATCAAGAATCCGTTGACGCCGATCCAGCTCGCGGTGCAACAGACGGTGTCTTCGTACAAGGGCGACGACGCGCGCTTCGCGAAGCTGCTCCAGGACACCGGCGAGATCGTCGAAGAGGAGATCGAAGGCCTGCGCCGGCTCGTCGACACGTTCCGCACGCTCGGCCAGCTCCCGAAAGTCGAGAAGTCTCCGCTCGCACTCGCGGACACGATCGAGGAGCTCAAGCTCGATCCGACGTTTGCCGCCAAGCTCGAGCTCGTTCCACCGGCCGAGCCCGTCACGGTGCGCGCCGACAAGCTGCTGCTCAAGCGCGTGCTCGCAAACCTCGTCGAGAACGGGATCCACGCCGGCCAAGAAGCCGGCACCGGCGGCAAGGTGATCGTGTCCTGGCGTGCCGAGCCGGGTGGCGAGACCGTGACGATCACCGTCGACGATCACGGCAAGGGCGTCGCAGATGCCGACCGCGATCGGATCTTCGAGCCATACGTCACGTCGAAAGCCACGGGCACCGGCCTCGGCCTCGCGATTGCCCGCAAGATTGCGATCGAGCACGGCGGAGATCTCGCGATCGCTCCCGGCAACGCTCCCACTGGGGGTGCCCGTTTTGTGGTGTCATTGCCGTTGCGGGGACCCGAGTCTTCGCACGCGTGACCCAGCTCCTTCGAACGATCGGCCTCATCTTCGTCGCTTCATGCAGCTGGCTCCCCGCGGACTCGCCTCCGCAGAAGCCGGCGGCGGTCGACGCCGATCTCGCCGCGCTCGTACACACCTGGCTGATCGAGAATCACGCGCTCACCGGCAACACGAACCTGAGCGACGCCGATGCGGCGCGACTTCATGGTCGCAAGGTCGAGATCACCGCGACGGGCTTCAAGACGCCGTGGCAAGGCTCGTGCGACGACATCTCGCGCGACAAGCACGACCGCGGCGCGGCGGAGATCTCGATGAAGCTCGATCTCACCGGCGAAGCCTGGGCGACGGTCTCGCGGTTCGGCATCGGTCCGCGCGCGACCGAATACGCGCTGAGCTGCGCCGACCGCGGCCATCGCACGCCGCCGCTCACGATCTACGTCACCGGCGATCGCGCGCTGACGTGCTTCGGCGGCGCCTGCTACTTGCTGACGCGGTAGGCTTCCAAGAACTGAGACGAACCGCCAAGCCGCCGAGGCGCCGAGGTCGGACAAAGGACGGTGTCGATCAGAACTTGTTTCGACGGCGAGGAGAATCGTCGCGCGATCCGCGGTCCAAAACCTGCTCTCTCTCTGACCTTGGCGCCTTGGCGCCTTGGCGGTTATCCGATCTGCTCCTCCGCACGTATACGCGCCGACAACGCGAGCGTCGCTAGCCGGGCGGCGGCAGCAGGCGGAACATCAACGCGTCTTTGTTCTGCGCGGCGGTGAGCACGGTCGCCTTGAGATCGGCGAGCGCGCGAATCGCGGTCTCCGCGAGCATCCGGCCGTCATCGCGGCGGCGAGGTGCATCCGGAATCGAGCCGAGGTACTTCACGAACTCGTCGTATTTATCGAGGAGCTTCTGCGGTTCGAAGTCCGCGAGCATCGGCACGAAGTGCGCGGCGTTGATCACGACCCAGTCGCCTTTGCCGATCTCGAGCACGTTGCGGTCGGCGTACGGCGTCGTCAGGTGTTCGTGCGGGATCGTGCCGAGGAAGCCTTCGTCGTCGGCCTGGAACTTGTGCGGGATGATCTCGACGAAGAACGCGAATAACTCGATGCCCTTGCGAAGGTTCGCCATGTCGTCGTCGTCGAGCGGCGGAAAGCCTTCCGGCATGCCGACGTGCATCGCAGGCATCACGACGCGCTCGAGGATGTCGATCGCGATCGGCGCGGTCGCCCGGCGCAGCGCGATGATCTGCGCGATCGCCTCGAACAAGCCGCGATCGTTGGTCTGCTTCGCGACCGGCTCTTCCTGCTTCGCCTTCGACAGCGCGGCGACGACCTGCTCGACAACCTGCGCGTTTTGCGGACCCAGCCGCGGGCCCTTCTCTTTGAGCTCGGTGATCAGCTTCGCGCACGGCGCCTCGTTCCACAGCTTCGCGAAGTTCAGGAAGTCCATCGACATCCACTGGCCGAGCGGCACGGTGTGGAGGCGGATGTAGTGCTGCGCGAGGAACCGATCGAGTGACTGACCTTTATCGCGCTCGCGTTGCTCTTCGTGGAGCTGACGGATGCGTTCGATCTCGGTGACCATCTTGCGCGTCGCACCCGAGCCCATGCGCAGCAGTTGCTCGGCAAACATGAACGGTGCGATCTCGAGAAAGATCTTCGAGTATCCGATGCGCCAGGTGTGCGGGTCGTCGCCCATCAGCAGCCAGTGGCCACCGTGACGCCGCCGCATCGTCTCGCCGATCCACGCGCCGAACGAGAACCAGACTTCCCAATGCTCCTCGGCCTTGAGATCGAGCGCGTCTTTGTCGCCGATCTGTCCGAACAGCCACGTATCGAACGTGATCAGCTCGAGCGACTGCGACAGCGCGACCGCACCCTGCTCGCCTTCTTCGGCGAGTGAAGCGACGGTCTCGCCTTCGGGATCGATCAGCTCTTCGATGATCAGCTCGGACTGACCGCGCGCGCGCGATGAGAACCGATACGCGCCTTCGCGCAGCTCGGTCATCGCCTTTTCGAACCGCTCCTGCGCCTTCTGTTCTGCGGCGGCGAGCTGCTTGGAGCTCTCGGACTGCTTGCCCTCGGACACGACCCGAAGAGTATACGAGCGGACCGTGTTCGTCGCGCGCCGTGCCGTACCGATCTGTGGCGTTATTCGCCGGGCACCTCTTCGCGGCGTGGTTCCTGACGTTGGTCTCCGCGCCCGACCTTGAGTTATGGTCGCCGGCATATGACTTCGATCCGATTCATCGCCGCAGCGCTCGCCATCGCCGCGACGGCCAGTTGCGGTCCCGGCCGCACCGCGTTTGCGAGATATCCTGGTGCGACGCCCGCGTTCGATCGCAACGCTTCCGATCCGAAGGCGGTCGCGATCGCGGATGCCGTGGTCGCAGCCGCCGGTGGACAGGAGCGCTGGGCCGCCGCGAAGCAGGTCCGCTGGAGCGAGACGATCGCTCACGAAGGCAAGCCCGCGTTCGACGGTGAGGAAGCGTGGGACCGCTGGCAGGGGCGCCACCACGGCCGGCTCCACCGCGACGAGGGCGACATGATCGTCATGCGCGCGCTCTACGACGACGACTCGAACGTGTTCATCGAGCGCAGCGGCCAGCTCGTCAAGCTGCCGCCGGAGGAAGCGCGACACGCGTTGCCCGCCGCCGCCGAACGCTGGCAGTTCGATACCGCCGCGCTGTGCATGCAGTTCCTGCTCGAAGAGCCGGGCACGAAGCTCGAGTACGTGGGCGAGCCCGCCGATGACGCGACGCTCGAAGACATCAAGGTCAGCTTCGATCCCAAGGATACCAATCGCGGCGGCGTGACCTATCAGATCAGCGTGCACAAGGACAGCCACGTGATCGAGCGCCTGATGATCCTCAAGGCCGGCGGCAACATCGGCTACAAGCTGTCGCAGTGGGTCGACGTCGGCGGCCTGAAGTTTCCGACACTCGAGAACAACCTCGGCTACGCCGGCGAGGTGATCACGTTCAAGAACATCACGACGGGCTCACCCGACGAGCTGCTCTATTCTCCCCCGATCCACTAGGTCGCCCCCGATCCACTAACCGAACAGGTTCTCGAACAGCCGTGCGAGCCACGGTTTGTGTCGCTCTTCGCGTTGGCCCTGCGCCACTTCGAGCACCAAGCCGAGCTCGCCCGCATCGAACCAGAACACATTGTCGTCGTAGCAGCGATCGAGATCGACGCCTCCGAGGAACACCGGCTCCATCGGAGCGGCGCACATCGGACAAGCGAGTGCCCGCGCTACGGTTCGCCTGCCGAGTGTCGTGATGCCGCTCGTGCCACCTTCGGGCAACAGGTCGGGGGCAACGAGCAGGAGCTCGCGCACGAGCTCGCCGACATCGAGGAGCGCGCCCTTGCATTTGACGCAGCTCCACGCTTCGCGCGCATCCTTTCGGATGAGCTCCACTCCGCACCGCGGGCAACTGACCGATCGATCGCGATACGTCATCGTCTCATGTGGCGCGCGAGTCCCACAGCGGCTCTGCCTTGCCGTCTTTGAGCGCGCACCAGCGTCCCCACACGAACAGCGCGTCCGAGAGCCGATTCAGATATTGCACCGCGAGCTCGCCGACATCCTCGGTCGCCGCGAGGCCGACGACGAGTCGCTCGGCGCGCCGGCACACCGTGCGCGCGAGATGAGAGTACGCCGATGCCCAGCCGCCGCCGGGGAGCACGAACGAGCGCAGTGCCGGCAGATCGTCGTTGACCGCATCGATGTCGCGCTCGAGGCCGTCGACGTGCCGCTGCTCGATCCGCGGCATCTTCGCGCGCTTTTCGGGATCCGGCGTCGCGAGCTCGCAGCCCAGGTTGAACAGCTCGTTCTGGACGCGCCGCAGGATCGGCACGAGGTGCGGCCCCGCTTGTGAGGCGCCGAGCGCTTCGATCAAGAGCCCGATCACCGCGTTGAGCTCGTCGACCGTGCCGTAGCACTCGAGCCGAGGCGACGACTTCGAGACGCGATCGCCGCCGATCAGTGAGGTCTCGCCGAGATCGCCGCCGCGCGTGTAGACCTTGTCGATCCGCATGCCCCGTGCGTACCACGCGCAGAGTCGTTCGCGCTCGCGGCATCTGCGTAGCCGAGCAGCGTCATTTGACCCGCTTGACCACACCGATCCGGGACATCACCTGCGGCGGCACTCCGTAGATCTTCAGAGCTTCTTTGTGATCGAACATCCGCAGGCTCTCGCGCACGATCACGAAGTACCACGCTGCGGTCGCCGCTTCGTCGAGCTCCTCTTCGGCCGACCTGACCGCCAGCGCGTCGAGTGCGCGCTCGAGCCGGCGGCCCGCTTCGCCGAGCGCCGCCGCGCGTTCGCCTTCGAGCTCGGTCTCGATCGGCAGTAACCCGCGATCTTCGGCCATGGCTTTGTGATGCCACGAACCCGGGCAATCGTCTCTTACGAGCGTGCGACCGGCAGCGACGGACGGCGAGTCGGCAAGTTAGCCATCGCGTCCGGATCGGCGGCCACGGTTTCTCCCGAGGCGAGCTCGAGCTCGAAGCCTGCATCGCGGATCATCTGATGATCGGCGTGCGCCGTGGCCCCGCCGGTCGTCAGGTAGCCCTGCGTGAAGATCGAGTTCGCCGGATACAGCGCGAAGGCTTGCAAGGCGCGCAGCGTGAGCTCGCGGCCGCCGGCAACACGCAGATCCGTGCGTGGATGGACGAATCGGAACATGCACAGCGCGCGCAGTGCGTACGCTGGCTCGACGAGCGGATAACCTGCGAGCGGTGTGCCCGGCCGAGCGTCGAGGAAGTTCACCGGCACCGAATCGACATCGAGCTCGCGCAACGCGAACGCGAGATCGAGGAGGTCATCTTCCGATTCGCCGAGGCCGACGATACCGCCGCAGCAGGTGTCCATGCCGGCGCGCTTCGCGATCTGCACGGTCTCGACGCGATCGCGCCAGGTGTGCGTCGAGACGATCGTCGCGTAGTGGCGCTCGCTCGTCTCGAGGTTGTGATTGAACCGATCGACGCCCGAATCGACGAGCCGCTTCGCCTTCGCTTCAGTCAGGATCCCGAGCGAAGCACACAGCTCGATCTCCATCTCCGACTTGATCTGCTCGGCCGCCGCGCAGATCGTATCGAGATCGCGCTGCGAAGGCCCGCGCGTCGCCGTCACCATGCAGTAGCGCTTCGCGCGCGTCGCGTGCGCACGCCGGGCACCTGCGACGAGCTCGTCGACGGACTTCATCGGCGCTTCGCCGCCGGGCGACGAGTGCTTGCTCGACTGCGAACAGAACCCGCAATCCTCGGGACACGCGCCGAGCTTGGCGTTCTCGAGCACGTGCAGCGAGACGCGCCTGCCCCAGTGCGCGCGCCGTACGCGGAAGGCGGCATCGAGCAACGCGAGGGTCTCGTCCGCCGGCGCGTGCAGCACCGCGCGCGCAGCCTCGCGGCTCGGAACACCGCCGGCGAGTGCGTGATCTGCGAGCGATTGCCAGTTCATCGCCGCGGAACCTAGCACACTCAGTTTCCGGCGAGCTTGAACATCTGATTGATCGTCCGGCCCGTCGGATCCGCCTTGCGGCGATCCGCGACCGAGATCAGCAGCGAGCCTTTCGCTTGCGAGGCGCCCGTCGTGTCGCCGACCCATTGCAGACCGGCGTCTTGCGCCTTCTTCGCTTCGTCAGCCGAGGCGTACGTGCAGACCAGCACGTCGACCTTGTTGACCGTGCCGCTCTTGCAGTCCTTGCCGACGTTCGTCGTCGCGACCGTGAACGCGGACGGCTCGAGGCCGCCCTTCTTCCACGCATCGACGACCGCGTCGGTCCCACCGGCCGCCGCACCGCCGCCCTTGCCGCAGCCAACGGCGATGCACAACATCGCCGAGATCCAGATCGAGCGCTGCATTACTTCCTCTTATGCTTCTTGTGACCTTCGTCGAAGTCACGGTCCCGGTCGTGCTCGTGAATGATCACCGGGCCGCGGTCGTGGACGATCACGGGGGGCCCACCGATGTCGACGCCGATGTGCACGCTCGGCAACGGGATGTGAACCTCGGCGGACACGCCGCCTTCGACGATCGCGCCGCCGCGATGATCGACGATGACGGGCGCCGGCGCGACGACCACGCCCGGCGTCATGAATTCGGCGCGGGCGCCGATCCATCCCGACGGTGCGTCGACGGTGACGACCGGACGCGCGTAGGTGATCGGCCGGTAATACGCGTTGATCCCGACGTACGCCGGGCGCGCTTCGATGAACGGCCGCGGCGGCTCGGCGACGTAGAAGTACGTGTCACCGACGACCCTGAAGTCATTGTCGTCGGCCGGCGTGAAGTAGTGATAGTGCGGCCCCTCGATGTAGCAGTACTCGACATCGGGATCGCCGCCGACCACCGCCTCGACGTGGATCGGGTGCGCGCCCTTGTACGAGTACTTCGGGCCATCCCAGCCGTATGCGACGGGGTCGCCGACGAACACGTGGTCGCCACCATGATCGCGGAACTCGAGCTTGTTCGCGGTGTAGATGTGGACGTGCGGCCCTTCGATGTAACAGATGCCGCCACCTTCCGATTTAGGAACCGGATGGATCCCGGCATAACGAACCTGCCGCCCGTACTTGTGATCAGCGCCTGCGGGCGAACCGATCGCCAACACGGCTAGAGCCAACGCGAATAACAACGTTCGTTGCATGGTGCCTCCTGGACGGAACACCATGTAGTGGGACCGAACGCCCCGGAAGTTTCAAGGCTCAGTGTGGTTGGATCTGCGCATCTACTTGGAAGATGCGCACGATCTCGTCGAGCTCCGCCGTGAGCCTGCCTCGCAACGTCATCGGGCGCGAGCTCTCCGCGTCGAGCGGAACCTCGAGCACGACCGCCGCTCCCGCCTCGACCTCGCGCTGCAGATCGACCGCACCTTCGGAGAGCGTCGTGCCATCCGCGGCGAACGTGTACTCCAGCTTCGTGAGGTGCATCGGGTGAGTCGCAGAGTTCGTCACTTCGACGAACACGACCTCGTGGCGCTTCGTATCGTGAACTCCGAGGACCCGGAGCTCGGGGGCCTTGCTGCCATGGCAGCCCGTGGCAATCGCGATAGCAATCAGGCAGGCGAACATCCGCGACATTGTCGAGCCGGCTATTGTGCTGCTTCCGTGCCAGCGGGCAAGTTAACGCAAGTCCGCGTGGCGCCAGCCAGGTTCGAGTCAACGCATCCGATCGTTCACGGATCCGTGGCGGGCCTGTCGCGCACAGAAGCACGATCCGTTAACGTCAAATCGTGAAGATCGAGAAGGGCCGTAAAGTCAAACTGAAGGTCGATCTCGCCGTCGCCGGCGGGCAGCAACTTGAAAAGAGCACGGTGGAGTACGTCCAGGGTGCGGGCACGATGTTACCCGGTCTCGAGGCCCTGCTCGCCGGCCTCGAGAAGGGCGCCAAGCGCGAAGGTGTCCTCAAGGCGAAGGACGCGTTCGGCAATCCGTCGATGCACCCGCTGAAGAAGATGAAGCGGACCGACTTTCCGAAGGGCGTCGATCTCAAGATCGGCGAGCGACTCGTCGCGCAAGGCGCCGACAAGAGCGCGATGAACGTGATCATGCAGATCGTCAAGGTTACCGGCGATGACGTCGATGTTCGCCTGCTGCATCCGCTCGCGGACAAAGACATCAAGTACTCGGTCGAGGTCGTCCAGGTCAGCGATCCGCGGCCGCCTCCGCTACCGGGCCAAGCGCTAGAGCTCGAAGAAGATAAATAATGCATCCGCGGCGGCTCTACGCGCATCGCGGCGCCTCCGCTGAACGCCCCGAGAACACGATGGTCGCGTTCGAGCGCGCGATCGAGATCGGCGTGGACGCCCTCGAGATGGACGTCCACGTCACGCGCGACGCGAAGCTGATCGTCGTCCACGATGATACCGCCCAGCGCACGACCGGCGCGCGGATCGCGTGGGGCGACGTCGATCTCGCCGACGCGCAACAGCTCGACGCCGGCTGGGGCTTCGTCGCGCGTGACGGCTCGCGGCCGTTCGCCGGGCAAGGCATCTGTGTCCCGACGTTCGAAGAAGTGCTCGTGAAATTTCCCGACGCTCGCATCAACGTCGACATCAAGGGCGAGCGCGCGGTCGGCCTGATGCTCGAGCTCGTGCGTCGGATGCATGCCGAAGAGCGCGTCACGCTCGCGAGCTTTCAGTTGCGTACCGCGGTCGACGCTCGGCGCAAGGGCTACGGCGGCGAGACCGCGCTGTCGCAAAGCGAGGTCGCGACGCTGCTCTCGCTACCCGCGCTGCTCTGGCGCCAACTGCCGTTCACCGGGACCGCGGCTCAGATTCCGACTCATCAGGGGCCAATCCGGTTCGATCGCGCGTCGTTCATCGCGAAGTGCCACAGCCTGGGCCTGCGCGTCGACTTCTGGGTGATCGACGATCACGCCGAAGCACGTCGGCTCCTCGAGCTCGGTGCCGACGGGATCATGACGAATGATCCCGCTGCCATCCGACCGTTGTTTCAGAGTGTGTAGCGCTCCCGTCAGCCAGATCGGGTGCCAACCATCACAGCCCGGCTGGTGAAAGTTCACCACCGACGGGGCGATTGACCAATCGGGACGAGAATTGCCGCCAACGGCCGCACGGTTCCTATTGAAAGGAATGGGTTGGTGGTGCAATTTCCAGCTTTCCATCTGGAGTACGCGCATATGGCTCTCAAGAAAGGCGTCGACCTCAAGCCCGCAAAAGGCAAGCTCGGAATCCTTTTGCCCGGCATGGGTGCGGTCGCGACCACCTTCATCGCTGGCGTGATGTCGATCCGTCGTGGGCTCGGCAAGCCGATCGGCTCGCTGACCCAGATGGGTCACATTCGCCTCGGCAAGCGCACGGACAACAACTCGCCTTCGATCAAAGAGTACGTCTCGCTGGCGAAGCTCGATGACATCGTGTTCGGCGGCTGGGACATCTTCCCGGATAACGCCTATCAGGCGGCCGTTCGCGCGGGCGTGCTCGAGGGCAAGCACCTCGATCCCCTCAAGGAGGAGCTCGAGAAGATCAAGCCGATGACGGCTGTGTTCGAGCAGGCGTACGTCAAGAAGCTCACGGGCCCGCACGTCAAAAAGGGCACGTCGATGATGCACCTCGCCGAGCAATTGATGGAAGACATCAAGGCGTTCAAGGCGACCAACAATTGCGACCGCCTCGTCGCGGTGTGGTGCGGCTCGACCGAGGTCTATCGCAAGCCGACCGACGTCCACTCGTCGCTCGACAAGTTCGAAGCCGGCCTCAAGACCTCGCACGACGACATCGCGCCTTCGCAGATCTACGCGTACGCGTGCCTCAAGATGGGCGTCCCGTACGCGAACGGCGCGCCGAACCTGTCGCTCGATACCGACGCACTGCTCGAGCTCGCTCGCAAGCACGGGATGCCGGTCACCGGTAAAGACTTCAAGACCGGCCAGACCCTGATGAAGACGATCCTCGCGCCCGGCTTCAAGGCGCGCATGCTCGGACTCGAAGGCTGGTACTCGACGAACATCCTCGGCAATCGCGACGGCGAAGTCCTCGACGATCCCGAGTCGTTCAAGAGCAAGGAAGTCTCCAAGCTCGGCGTGATCGATCACATCCTGCAGCCGGAGATCTACCCGTTCATATACGGTAACATCTCGCACGTCGTTCGTATCATATACTACCCGCCGCGAGGCGACAACAAAGAAGGCTGGGACAACATCGACATCGTCGGTTGGCTCGGCTACCCGATGCAGATCAAGGTCAACTTCCTGTGCCGCGACTCGATCCTCGCGGCGCCGATCGTCCTCGACCTCGCGCTGTTCATGGACTTCGCGCACCGCGCGGGCATGTCCGGCATCCAGGAGTGGCTGAGCTTCTACTGGAAGAGCCCGATGACGCCCGAGGGTCTGTACCCGGAGCACGATCTGTTCATCCAGCTCATGAAGCTGAAGAACACGCTCCGCTACACGAAGGGTGACGAGCTGATCACCCACCTCGGCGCCGAGTACTACGACTAAGCTCTCTGTTAGGCCCCGACCGACCGTACGAGGACGTTTGCGGGCATGGAGCAGGCGGCTGCGGCCACGAGTGCGTCGACTGGCGCACCCGGATCGTGTATCGTGGTCGACGGTGGAAGCGTCACAGCGCTGGGGTCTCGCAGCCGTGATCGCACTCGCGATCGGTGCGATCGCGTTCGTCTGCGTCCAGTACGACCGGTTTGTCGGCCTTGCCGGGATCCCGATGTTGATCACGCTCGCGCTGGTGTTCGCCAAGCCCATGCTCGCACCCCGTGCGGCGATCTTCGGCGGCCTCGCCGGCATCGCGCTCTCGATCGGATACATGGTGTGGGCCGGGATGCACGGCGACGAGATCGCCGATCCGCATGCCGCGACCCGCAGCGTCCAGGTCGTGCTCGCCGTGTGCGGCCTCGTGATGCTGACCGGCCGTGCCGCCGCGATGAAGGCGGGCGCACCGGCCGAACCGGCCAAGAGCGACTAACAGAACCAGACCGACGCGATCAGTCGCGATCGATGAGGATCCTCGACGGCGTGCGCTCGACGGCGTTCTCGACAAAGCCGCCGCCGGGCTATGTCCTCGACCGGAATCCGGAATTCGGCGATCTACATTGTAGAGTCGGCGAGCCCGCGAGCACGCGCACGGCGGGGTCTCTCGCGCTCGTGACTGACTCGGACGTGGGTGCTCACACGACCGCCCTGCTCACTTTATCTCGCTTGAGAGACCCCGCTCGTGCGCTTAGCTCGCTGTAGCGGCGACAAGCAGCTGACATTGTCCGGAATCCAAGCACGTCTAGTTCAGATCTAGTTGACGCCCCTGCCGATGAACAAGCTCTTCGGGTTGATCCCGAGCGAGGTCATCGCGGCGTCCCACATCAGATCGGCGGGCGTGTCGAACACGAGCCGCGGATCTGCCGCGGTATGCAGCCACGCGCCGCGCGACATCTCCTGCGCGAGCTGGCCGGGACCCCAGCCGGAGTAACCGAGCAGCAGGCGCACGTTGCGTGGCGGTTGATTCGCGATCGCGCGCAGCCGATCTGGTGACGTCGACAGCGAGATCGTCGAAGTGATCTCGATCGTGCCGCCTGCGCCGGCGACCGCTGCCCCGACCGGCTCGTGCAACACCCAGCCGGTGCTCGGGCTGACGGGGCCGCCGGCCCAGACGACCGCGGAGTCTTCGCCGCGCCAGTGCATCTCGAGGCTATCGAGTAGCTCGGTCGCCTTGATCGGGCTCGGGTGATTGATCACGAGTCCGAACGAGCCCTGATCGCTGTGCTCGATCATGAGGACGACCGAGCGCGAGAAGTTCGGGTCCGCTAGCTGTGGCATTGCCAACAGCAGCCCCGGAGCGAGGTTTGTGGACTCGACCACTGCCGACAAGTGTTCCGCAAAACTCGCATGCGCGCCGCTCAATTCGTTCGGTTTTGATCGACTCACGTGCGCAGCTATCGCACCCGGAAGCGCGATCTACGTCACGAAGGAACTCGGCCGTGGAGCCCCGGGTCGGTCGCTCCATCTTGCCGCTGCGTCTCGGTGCTCGCGTCTTTCTTGTCGTCGTCTTTGTCGAAGCCGAAGTGCTTGGCGACTTTCTTGTAAAGAGCCGAGCCGAGGCTGAGACCGAACCCGGTCACGATCGCGCGCGCGAAGAGCTTCATGCCTTAGATGCTAGCAGCAGGTCACTCGGCGAGCGACCGATAGAGGCCGGGCCGGCGGTCGCGGAAGAACCCCATGCTGGCGCGAACGCGGCGAATCTGTTCGAGATCGAGCGTCGCGAGTGCAATCCCAGGCTGACTGCGATCGAGCTCGGCGAGCTTGTCGCCGCGCGCATCGCAGATGAAGGAGCTGCCGTAGAACGTGATCGCGTCACTGGTAGCGCCTTCGGTGCCGATGCGATTTGCCGCGACCACACCGACCGCATTCGCGACCGCATGCCCGACCATCACGCGCTGCCACGAGTCGCGGCTATCAAGTCCCGGTTCTTCGGGCTCGCTGCCGATCGCGGTTGGATAGAACAGGAGATCCGCGCCGGCGAGCGTCATCGCGCGCGCCGCTTCCGGAAACCATTGATCCCAGCAGATCGCGACGCCGATCGTGCCGAACTTCGTCGCGAACGATCGGAAGCCGGTGTTGCCCGGCTTGAAAAAGAACTTCTCCTGATAGCCCGGGCCATCGGGGATGTGGGACTTGCGATAGACGCCGAGGTTTCGGCCATCGGCGTCGAACACAGCGACGGAATTGTAAGACTCGGGTCCAGCCGCTTCGAAGAACGACACCGGGATCACGATGCCGAGCTCGGCCGCGAGTGCCTGGAAGTGGCGCAGCGTCGGATGACCCTCGGCCGACCGGGCGCGTGCGAAGTCTTCTTCCCGCTGCGTCCGGCAGAAGTAGTGCCCTTCGAACAGTTCGCTCGGCAGCACGATCTGCGCGCCTTTGGCGTGCGCCTCGCGCACCAGCTGCGTCACGCGCGCGACGTTCTGCACGACCTCGTCGGTAAAGGCGGACTGCAGCGCCGCGACGGTGACCTTGCTCATCGCGACAGACTAGCAAGGGATGGCTGTTGTTGCGTGCAACAGTGAAAGGCGCCGCCACCGACGACCACGGCTTTACCGGGTAAGCCGATCACGCGCCGCGTGGGAAACATCGCGCCGATCGCATGAACCGCGGCGGAGTCTGCGTCGACGCCGTACGTCGGCACGACGACCACCGTGTTTGCGATGTAGAAATTCATGTAGCTCGCCGGCATCAGATTTCCTGCCGCGTCTTCGACCGCGCCCGGCGACGGCACCGTCACGACCTCGAGCTTCGCGGCTTCGAGGTCATCGATGATCGATTGCATCGCGTCGCGATTCGGATCATCCGAGGCCGGCTCCATGCACGCGACGACACCGGGCGCGACGAACCGCGCGAGCGTGTCGATGTGGCCATCCGTGTGATCGTTGAGCAGCCCCTGATCGAGCCAGATGATCTTCTCGACCCCGAGTGCCCACCGCAGGCGCGCTTCGATCGCCTCCGCATCGAGCGTCGGATTGCGCACGGGGCCGAGCAGGCACTGCCTCGTCGTCATCAGCATGCCTTCGCCGTCGACCTCGATGGCGCCGCCTTCGAGCACGAGATCCCAGCACGCGCCGCGCACGCCGGTCCATGCCAACACGCGTGCGGCGACCTCGGGGTCGCCTTCCATCACGTACTTGCCGCCCCAGCCGTCGAAGCCGAACCGCGCCGCCGAGAGCTCGCCCGCGCGCGTGACGAAGATCGGCCCGGTATCGCGCAGCCAGACATCGCCGTACTTGCCGTGGCGAAAGTGCACGCCGCTTGCCGCGGAACCGAGCAGCAGTCGGGCCTTCGCCTCATCGGCCTTGTCACGGACGAGCAACTCGACGCGCTCGCCGCGACCGCCGTCGACGATCGCCGCGACCATCGCCATCAGTGCGCGCCGCGGTTCCTCGAGTCCTTCGAGCCACTGATCGGCATCGTGAGGCCACGCGGTCCACACGGCATCGTGTGGCGTCCACTCGGCGGGCATCGTGAACTTCGGGTACGGCACGCGCGCGTCTTATCACGCCGCGATCGAACGGCGTCCGGATACGATACAATTGGCAGGTGCGGCTCGCGATCTGCCTCGTGTGCGCCGGGTGTGGCCGGGTCGGGTTCGATACGTCCGACGCGCCCGCCGCACCCGACGCGCACTGCACGTGGTCGGCGTTCTCGACGCCGGCGGCCTTGCCCGGTCCCGTGCAATCCGGCGCGGACGATTGGTCTCCCTCGCCGACCGCCGGCGGCACGCAGATCTATTTCTACACGTATCGCACCACTGCTTTCGGGAAGATCTATCGCGCGGTGCGCGCGAGCGTCGCGGATCCGTTCGGCGTCGCGACCCCGGTCACCGAGCTCGACAACCCGACCTCTGACCAGTTCTCGCCGACGGCAACGTCCGACAATCTCCTGCTGATCTACGCGGACGCGGCGACAGGAGCGTTCAAGCTCATGTCGGCTACTCGCAGCTCGGTCGGCTTGCCGTTCGATCCGCCATCGCAGCTCGCGAATGTCAACGCATCGAACGCGGTCGACGATCTCTACCCGTCGATCAGCGCCGACGGCCTCCGCCTCGTCTTCGGTTCGACCCGCGTCAATGGAGCGCAAGCCCACCTGTTCGAAACGACGCGATCGGATCGAGCCGCCGCGTTCGCAACTCCTCGCGAGCTCGCCGAGGTCGCGAAGCCGGGATCCGACGACTGGTCGCCGACGTTGTCCGCCGACGCACTCGACATCTTCTTCTCGTCGAATCGCGGCGGTCCAGGTGGCTTCGACGTCTACACGTCCCATCGTGCCGCGGTCGACCAACCGTTCGCGCCGCCACTGCTCGTTCCGGAGCTGTCGTCACCACGCGACGACGTCGGGCTACACCTGGATCCCACCGGCGCGACGATGTACCTCAGCTACGACGCTGTCGTCGGCGGCGGCAACGCGGAGCTCGACGTCGCCACGCGGAGCTGCAATTAGGTCCAGGCGTTGAGCGGGACATCGACCGAAACCAGTCGGCCGCGCCTCGCCAAGACGAACGCCTGCGCGAACGACATCGCCGACGGAAACCGCCGCCGCGGATCTTTCGCCATCGCGACGGCGAGGACATCTTCGATCGCTCGCGAAACGCGGCCGAGCGCACCCGGGCGCGCCGGCGGAACGTGGACGACTTGATAGACGAGCTCGGCGAGATCCTTGCCCTTGAACGGAGAGCGACCGGTCAAGCAGCGATACGCGATCGCGCCGAGTGCATAAACGTCCGCGAGGTGCGTGACGTGTCCTCCCGAGGCTTGCTCGGGCGCCATGTACTGCGGCGTGCCGACGATGCCCTCGCCGGTCAGCGTGCCCTCGCTGTCCATCACCTTCGAGACGCCGAAATCGAGGATCTTCCACACCGAGCCTTCGTGATGAAACACATTGTGCGGCTTGAGATCGCGATGCACGACGCCGGCGAGCCGCGCAACCTCGAGGCCGCGCGCGACTTGATCGATGAGCACGACGAGCTCGTCGGACGGCATCCGATTCTCCGCGCGCAACCGCGTCGCGAGATCCGTGCCGTGTAGGCGCTCCATCGCGATGTACGGGACCGGCGCATCGGGCTTCGAGACTTCGAACACCCGCACGATGTGCGGCGACTCGAGGCGCGCCGCGACGTCCATCTCGCGATGAAACCGCTCGACGATCGCGCTCGAAGACGTCGACCGGGCGTTGAGCAGCTTGACCGCGGCCGGCACGTTGTTCGGGCCGACCGCCTCGTAGACCTCGCCCATCGCGCCGCGCCCGAGCACGAAGCCGAGCCGATACGCGCCCATCTGCTGGTTCGTCCAGCGACCTTCGTTGACGCGGTTCGCGCGCTGGGCTTCGTCGACGACTTCCGCGAGCGCCTGCTGCTGGTCGCCGATGATCCGCATCGCGCTCTGCAGCTCGGCGAGCGCGGTCGCATTCGTCTTGCGCGCCCATCTGCCGAGCGCGTAACCGGAAGCGAGGAACACGACGATCAGCGCTTCGGCGAAGACGAGCTGCGATCGATCTGCCACGATGCTCGACAACACGCCGCGATCTTTGATCAACCCGAGCAAGACGGGGATCGCGAGCAGCAGATGCCCGCCGATGCAGATGAATGCCGTCGCGAGCGCGGTCCATCGCACGCGCCCGAGCGAGATGAACACGATGCCGAGCATGTCGACCATCACGACCGCCGAGAACGGTCCGAAGTAATAGACGGCCGGTTGCACGCCGATCGTCGAGATCACCCACAAGATGCCGACCGGTCGCGGTTGATACCGATCGATGCTGCCGGTCAGCCAGCACAGCACGACGTTGCACAGCGCCAAGATCGCGCCGCCGATCCAAAATGCGAGGCGCGCCGCGGGATCGCCGCCGATCAGCAGTGACATCCCGATCGCTCCGAGCGGCGCGAGCACACCGAACGCGTGGAACATCCGCAGGCGCGATAGCTCTCCACGATCGAGTGCCTCGGCGGCGGTCGGCCGTTGGTGCGACCCTTGGGCGGTGATCCAGCCCGACGGCCGCGGCTCGGCAATCGCGGTTGCTGCGACCGATCCAGCGACGACTGCTTCGGCGATCGCCTTCGGGCTCGCGGCCTCGGTGCCAAGCTCGGTCGGCTCGATCTCCGTCGACTCGCCGGGCGCGTTGCCTGCGCCCACGTCGGTCAGATCGGCGGTGCGCTCGGCCGGCACGTCACGAGGATAGCCCAGTCAGCGGCCGGAGCCGCTATTCGCTTTCAGGCCTCGAGGCCGACGTAAATGTGCTGGACATCATCGTCTTCGTCCATCTCGGCCAAGAACGCCTCGACTTCGGCACGCGCGGCAGGATCTTCGACCTTGACCGGGTTCTTGGCCTTCCAGCCGATTCGCATCGTTCCGACGGTCCAGCCGCGGCCGGTCAGCGCCTTCGCAACCGCGTCCAGGTCGGTCGGCTCGGTATAGAACCGGAACCCGCCCTCGCCGTCGGGCTCGAAGTCCTGGGCGCCGGCTTCGATCGCGGCCTCTTCCGGATCGGCGCCTTCGGGCGGCGTCCCGTCGACCAGGCCGAGATGCGCGAAGTCCCACGAGATCGCGCCGCTCGTCGCGAGCTGCCCTTTGCGAAACAGCGTGCGCACGGTCGAGGACGTTCGGTTCTTGTTGTCGGTCAAGCACTCGACGATCACCGGGACGCGGTGCGGAGCGAAGCCCTCGTAGGTCACGGTCTCGTACGTGACGGTTTCGTCGAGGAGACCCGCGCCCTTCTTGATCGCGCGCTCGAGCGTCTCTTTCGGCATCGAGGCTTTCTTGGCCGTCTCGACCGCCGCGCGAAGCCGCGCATTCATCGCGGGATCCGCTCCGCCTTTGGCGGCCATCATGACTTCTTTGGCGAGCTTCGTGAAGATGCGCCCCTTCGCCGTGGCACTCGCCTGTTTCCCCGCGTGCTTCCACTGTGCGCCCATAACGGCTCGCTTCTAGCACAGAAGGCTGCGCTTTCGATCTATGGTCCTTCGCGATGAACGTCGTCGTAACAGGTGGAACGGGAGCGCTCGGAGCCGCGGTCGTCGATGGATTTCTCGCACGCGGTGCGACGGTGTACTTGCCGATGACCGAGGCCGAATTGCCCGCGCATCTGCCGTGGCGCGATCACGAACTCGTCCGTGCGACACCGCGGATCTCGCTCGACAACGAACAGCAGGTCGCCGCGTTCTACGGCGCGCTGCCCGAGCTGTGGGCCTCCGTCCACCTGGTCGGTGGCTTCGCGATGGCGAAGATCGCGGACACCACGCTCGCCGACTTCGAGAAACAATGGCGGCTCAATACGGTGACTTGCTTCCTGACCTGCCGGGAAGCGATCAAGGTCATGCGCCGGAGTTGGAGCGAGTCAGCGAACGCTGGCGAGCGGGGCAAGACCGGCGGAGGTCGCATCGTCAACGTCGCGGCGCGGCCGGTCGTCAGCCCGGTCGCCGGCATGCTGTCGTACGTGACGTCGAAGGCGGGCGTCGCGGCGATCACGCAGAGCCTCGCCGCCGAGGTCCTCGCCGAAGGCATCCTCGTCAACGCCGTGCTGCCCTCGATCATGGATACGCCGGCGAATCGCGCCGCGACGCCGAACGCCGACTTCGCGGCGTGGCCGAAACCGGCCGAGGTCGCGGCGATGATCGCGTTCCTCGCATCGCGCGACAACGCGCTGACCTCGGGGGCGCTGATCCCCGTTTATGGCCGTAGCTAACCCTGCGATGGGGACGGTGCACACTATCGCTACCAGCGATCGCTAAGTATGTGACTTCACCGCGCCGGGCGATGAACATGATGACCGAGCCCGTTTGCTCGACGCAATATCGCTAGCTTGCAGATCGCAGGTAGCGAAAGTGTGCACCGTCCCTATCGATCGAATGGCCGTCGCCGCTCGTAACCTCCTTATGTGCGTGGCGTATGCCACGATGAGGAGGCCACGTGAGCTCTCGTCGTCCGGACTTCGATCGTTACCCCGAGCTGCAGCGCAGCTGGGATCGCCGCAACTTCATCAAGTCTGCGGCGGTCGGTGCGACGATGATGGCCGCGGGCGGCGCGCTGCTGCGGATCGCGACCGACGATCTCACGAAGTCCGCGCGCGCGGAGAAGCGTGCTGATGGTCGGGTTCGGCTGCCGCCCGGTCAACGCGTCCTCGAATTCTTGCGACCGATGGGCGGCGATGAGGGCGACGGCGACGCGCGCACGTTCAAGCTCAAGGTCCACGGCCTCGTCAAGACGCCGTTCGAGGTCGACTATGCCGGCCTGCTCAAGCTGCCGCAGGTCACGAAGCAAGCGGATGTTCACTGCGTCACCGGGTGGACGATGCTCGGTGGCCTGTGGAAGGGCGTGCAGATTTCGGCGCTCGCCGAGCTCGCCGGCATGAAGAGCGAAGCGCGCTACGTGATCTTCGAATCTGCGCACGGCTTCACCTCGAACGCACCGCTCAAGGAAGCGACCGCCGATGACGCGCTGATCACGTATCGCTTGAACGGCAAGCCGTTCGCGCTCGAGCACGGCGCGCCCGTTCGCGGTCTCGTACCCGATCTATATTTCTGGAAGAGCGCGAAGTGGATCACCGGCGTGAAGTTCGTCAAGGACGACGAGCCCGGATACTGGGAAGTTCGCGGCTACAACAACCACGCCGATCCGTGGAAAGAACAGCGCTATGCCTGAACCGCTTCGGGATCCCCGGAGGGGGAAAGCCGAGGAGGCTTCGGCGACTCGAGCGCAGGGCGGCGTGTGGGCGACGGTGAAGAAGCGGTGGCGCGGCTGGCTACGCGCGGTGCATCGCGACTTCGGATACATCGCGGTCGGATTCACCGTGATCTACGCGCTGAGCGGCCTCGCGATCAATCACATCAAAGACTGGGATCCGAACTTCACGTCATCGGAGAAGACGCTAAACATCGTCGCGATCGCCGACGAGCTCTCCGATGCCGAAGCGGTGAAGCGCGTCACCGATGCGACGGGACTCGGCAAGCCCGAGACCGTGTTTCGCGCGGGTGATGAGGTGCGCCTCGGCTACTCCGATGGCACACAGGTCGCCGCGATCGGCGAGCAGGTCACCGTGCAGGCGCGGTCACCGCGATTTTTCCTGCGCGTCGCGAACTGGCTGCACTACAACCGCGGCAAGAAGGCATGGACGTACGTCTCGGATGTCTACGCGGTGATGCTGCTGTATCTCGCGATCTCCGGCATCTTCATGATCAAGGGCCGCCTCGGCTTCAAGTGGCGCGGGATGATCCTCGTCGGTGCCGGCGTCGCCGTGCCGCTCGCGTATGTCGTGCTGTCGGGCGGCCCCACCGCACATCAGAGCGAGGCGAAGCTCTCCGTACAGCCGAGAGAGCCTGGACCGAAGCCCGAGGTTCATGCGCCGTCTGCCGAGCGACCGCCCTTCGAGAAGCCGCCGGTCCGCGTCGCTCCGAAACCGCCATAACGAGGTAGAGCGAGTCGATCAGCTCGAACTAGACGGCGAGGCCGTGCGCGGCGCGTGATCGCAGGCAATGATCATCGCCCGGCTCGACGCGGCGGCACGGCGTCGGGCGCGAGTGGTAGATGCCACAGGTGACTTCACGACCAACCTCACCGCGGAGCCCGAGGCACTGGCCGTCGTGCGCGAGCTTGAGATGCGGCACGCCCGACGGATCATAGACGACGTGCTTCTTCACCAGATCGCGACGCCCGAGGATCTTGTCGTCGCCGGAGATCTCGACCCAGTAGCCAAAGCCCTGCGCGCGATTCGACGGCAGGTTAACGCAGCACGCGCCGCAGGTGCGGCAGTCGAGATCAGCGCTCATTCACCGCCGCCGCCGTCGTCGGGCAGCTGCTCCGTGGGATCGGGAACGACCGGCTCGGCACCGACCGGCGAGAGGTCCTTGCGGTCGGCGCGGACACTCTGACCGGCGCGGCGTGGGACGCGCACGGCGACCCGTTCGGGATAGCGGAACGAGAACGTGAAGTAGAGTGTGTTCCGGAAGTACGAGGCCTGCGTCGACGGGAACGCCGCCGTCGCTTGCGTGTTGGCGCGCTGGTACACGAATTCGTAGCGCAGGCCAAACGTCTTACCCGGCGTCGGGGAATACCCAACGCCGGCATCGAGGCGGCCGATGTCGAATGCACCGGCGACCGACGAATTCTCGGAGTCGATCAGCTCGCTATGTTCGTAGCCGACGGATCCCAACCCGACGAGCTTCGGCGCGCGCATGTGCGGGTTGTCGTCGAGCCAGGGCAGCGGCATCGCGACCTGCGCGGTGACGCCCTCGCTCAGCGTGTTCTGAGCGATGAATTGATTCGGCGTCACCGCGCGGCGAACGTCGAGCGTCGCGCGGCCCCAGACGTCGGTGTACGCGAGCAGTCCGCCGATGATGAAGAACGGCGCCGATCGGTGAACCGCCATGGGGTGGTCCGGATCGAAGCCCACCGGATGAACGTAGACCACACCGCCATCGACGCCACCGCTCCAGCGCTTGTCGATATCGTGCCGCCACGCGAGCGTGCCGCGAGGGTTGAGCTGATGATCGAGCCGCGGCCCCATCGTCGGACCGCCGACCGGCGCGATGCGGCGCATGTACAGATAGGAAATCCCGGCATTGATCCCGATGCTGTTGTGCTCGAAGCTCCGCTCGAAGCCGAGCCCCCCTCCTGCTTCTGCCGAGGTGACGCTCGTATTCTGACCGGCCGGCTGGCTCGCGGCGTCATCGGTATTCGTCCACCGCGCGAGGGCGGCCTGCGATATGCGAGTCTCCTTGGTCGCGGTCCACGACACATACTCGCCCGCGTCCGCCTCCTTCATATAGATGCGGCCGCCGGGGGTAAGGCCCACTCCCGTCATGTTCGGGGCGGTCCCCGAAGTCAGCGCGTTGAGCTGGCCTGTCCCGCCATTTGCGGTCAGGGTCACCTCCGACCGTGGTCCCGGCAGAAAGAAGCCCTTCCACCCACCTCGGCCGGTCACCGAGGCGCTCTCACTATGCGCGACGTATTCAAGAATATCGGCTTCGGCGTTGAGCTCGTGGATCATCCGCGGCGCGTCGTAAGCGAACAGGACTCCCGGCCGAAGGTCGAAAAATATATCCGCCTGGCGGTTCCCATCGGATCCAAATACGTTGTCTGTAGTAGCCACGCTACCGTTGGCGGTAGCGTGGAGACTCGAGTGGTCGGCGTGTGCGGGGACCGCAACCGCGGTGCAAGCAATCAACATCGTCAACGAGGACCGTCGCACTGAGGTTTTGTAGCATGCGCAAGCAAACGTCACTGTTCGGGTTGACAGACCTAACGCAGCGCATGCTTAGAATCCCCCCCAAGGCATCTCCCAATGCGCAGTGATTCCGTCGAAAACGTACCGTCCATCAAATCCGCGGCCGCTCCTCGTCGCAGCATCGTGACCGATGAAGACGAGGACGAGGACAAAGACGTCGTGCCCAAGGACGACGAAAACGAGGATGAAGAAGGTACGGACAAAGCCGAGGACGAAGACGAAGACGAGGACGATGACTTCGTGACCCCCGTCGCCGATGGCGCGGACGAATGGGTCGAAGAAGAAGTCACCGAGAAAGCCGAAGAAGAGGACGACGACGAGGACGACGACAAGGACGCCGGCGGTTGGCGTGGCGGCGATGATCCGCCGTGGGGCCCCGAAGCGGCCGACGACGATGACGACGAGGACGAAGACGAGGACGAAGACGAAGAAGACGACGCGGCCGCTGCGACCACCAAGGGCGAAGAAGACGAAGAAGAAGAAGACGACGAAGAGGCCGAAGAAGAGGCCGAAGAAGACAAAGACGACGATGACGACGAAGAGGAAGCCGAAGTCTCGCCGATCGTGATCTCCGACGAGGAAGAGGAGTACGACAAGAACGAGCGCCCGCACCGTGGGCCGATTCCGCCGCGTCCGCCGAAGCCGCTGCCCTCGGGCAAGCCGGCACCGATCGTCGTTCCCGCCAAGCCCGCGGCTGGTAAGCCGGCGGTGGTTCCGGCGAAGCCTGCTGCCGTCCCCGCGAAGCCGGCACCGGTCGCGAAGCCCGCGGCGAAAGAACCGCCCGCGAAGGCTCCCGCGGCGAAGGCGCCCGCTGCCAAGCCCGCCGCGAAGGCGCCGGCTGCGAAGCCCGCCGCCAAGAAGCCGGCCGCGAAGCCCGCCGCCGCCGCCAAGAAGCCCGCGCCGAAAAAGAAGAAGTAGCGACGCGCGGTCGACGGTAGATCGAAGGGCTTAGCGAAAGCCCTTGAGCTTCAGGAACACCGGCAAGATCACGATCGCGTACGCGAGGCACGAACCGATCACGATCACGATGTCGCGTGGCGTCAGCTTGATCGTCATCTCCGGACGGTGATGGCGGATCGACGAGTACCAGGCACCGACGAGCCCGAAGAACAGCCACAGCACGGAGTGATACGAGAACGAGAGCGTGTTGATCTGGAACGTGATGCCCGCCATCGCGGCGAGCAGCGACATTCCCCAAACTTGCGCCGCCGAAGTCCCCGGCACCTGTGACAGCTCGCGAATCCCGACGAGCAGCGTCTTCATGCACAGGTACATGATCGCGACGAACAGCACGAGCCCGACGAACCCGAGCTCGGCGAGCACCAGCACGTAGGCATTGTGGGCGGTCAGGAAGAAGTGCTCGCTGAACATGCGGGCCCCGACCCCGAAGACCGGACTGTGGTGCCACATGTCGAGCCCGGTCGACCACGCGTCGTAGCGCATCGAGGTCGAGAGATCGGCGGCATCGCCGCTGCGACCACCGAGCAACATCACGGGTAAGCCGAGGATGGCCGCGGGTATCACCGATACCAGCCCGTAACGCCGCACGATGTAGACACCGGGCACGAGCAACGCCGCGACGAGACCGCCGCGCGATTGCGTCATGAACACGGTGAACAGCACCATCGCGACGCCGAGCCCGAACACGAGCTGCCACAGCGCGTGCCGTTTGCGCAGCGAGAACCCGATCAACATCGCCATGCCGCCGGCGCAGATCGTCAGTGCGACTTCATTCGGATCGTGGAGCTCGCCGCGATAGCGCACGCGGTCTTCAACGCTGTACGTACCGAACGCGCCGACGTGCTCGCAGCGATATTCTTTCCCCGGCTCCGCTTCCGGGCCGCGACATTGTTCGCTCGTCTCGCACAACCGTCCGTCAGGCGTGCCTTCGATCGCGCCTTCCGATTCTTCACCGCCGATGCATTGGCGTTCCGACATGCCTTGATGCAGACAGACCGCGGTGATGAAGACGCAGGTCGTCGCGAGCACGCCGGCGATCGCTTGGAACGTGCGGAATCGCTGGATTCCGTGCGCGATCGTCCCATACAGCGCGAACAGCACTGCCATCTCCAACCCACGCCGCAGTAGCTGTTCAGGTGCGTTGATCGCGGTCGAGATGATCGCCCACACGAGAAACATCACGACCCACGGAAGCGTGTTGGTCGCGATCGGCTGCAGTCTGCGTAGCCGGATGTCGATGATGTAACCGATCACCGCGAACGCGGTGAACAGGTGCAGAAACGGGACACGTTGCAGGAGCGGAACGAATTCCTGCGGCCTCGCGAGGATGAAGACGATGAGGCACGCGATTCCGGGCAGAGCGAACACGCAGCCGAACCTTAGCATCCAAGGTATGCTGCGCATCGTGAGCTTGCGCGAACATGTCGCCGGCGTTCTTCACCGAGCGGGCGCGCTGAAAGCGGTGATGCACATCCGGCGCTTTGCACCGGTCCCCGCGCGCATCACGATCCTCACGTACCACCACATCGCGGACGACGACCCGACGTACCCGTACGATCCGGGTGTCGCAGATGCCACGCCGGCGCAATTCCGTCGACAAATGGAGCTGCTAGCTCGGTATGGAACGCCTATCGGTATCGACGATCTGGTGCGCGCTTTCGACGGCGCGACCTTGCCGAAGAACCCGGTGATGGTGACGTTCGATGACGGTTATCGGTCGTGTCACGACGTCGCGCTACCGATCCTTCGCGCGGTCGGGATGCGCGCAACGTTCTTTATCGCCACGGGTTACGTCACGAATCGCAAGCTCTACTGGTGGGAGCGCATCGCGATCATCCTCGCGCAAGCGCGTGTCGCATCGGCGACGCTGACATATCCGCAATCGATCGAAATCGTGGCAAACGATCCGCGGGCGCAGGCGATCCTCGCCGATTACATCAAGGATACGCCTTCACTCGATCTCGAGCGCTTCCTCATCGGTGTGTCCACCGCTTTCGGGGTCGAATGGAATTCTGCGATCGAAGCGACTCACGCTGACAACCTGGTGATGAGCTGGGACCACGTGCGCGCGCTGTCGCGAGCCGGCATGGACATCGAGTCCCATACCAAGACGCATCGCGTGTTGCTGACGCTCGGCGATGACGACTTGCGCGACGAGCTCGCCGGTTCGCGCCAGGAGCTCGAGACCCAGCTCGGGCGGCCGGTTCGTGCGATCGCGTACCCCGTCGGGAGGCGCGTCTCGCATCGGATCCGTCTGCGGCGAGCGATCGAGGCCGCCGGCTATCGGCTCGGGCTGTCGAACGCGAGCGGCTCCACCCGGCTATGGCCGGCCTCGATGCGCGGCATGGTGCCCGCGGACCGCTACGATCTGCGGCGGTTGTCGACGGAGCGCACGATGTCGGACGCGATGTACTTCACGCAGGTCGCCGTGCCGCGCCTCGCTTATATAGGCCGCCACGATCGCGGTTAACTGGATCCGCCGCGCGGCATGACCGAAAATTTTCGGCATGCGCGAAGATCACCGTCGTTACAGTCCTCGCATCGATGTCGAAGCCTTGTGCTGGGAGATGATAGGCGGGCACGAACGCAGCAGCCTGATCGTCGATCTGTCATCGGACGGCGCTCGCCTCGAGCGGCCTTATGTCGGCGGCCAGATCCAACGTGAAGTCGCGCTGCAGCTCGAGGTCCCCGGGATCGACGAGGTGATGTGGGCGAAGGGCGAAGTCTGCTTCGATCACCTCGTGCAGGCGACGGGTCCCGAGGGCGGCCTCCTGGGCCTCGTGCGCCGCACCGGTTATCGCATCGCGGTCGCCGCGACGCGCGACCTCAAGATGCTGCGCGAGCTCGTGTTCGATACCGATGCGATGAAGCGCCATCGCGCCCTGGAGCAAGACGACATGCTCGTGTGGGCGAGCTGTTACTCGCGCGGTTAGCCTCGCGCCTTCGCGTAGAGCGCGAGATACGCATCGACCATGCGCTCGGAGCTGTAGCGGCCGAGCGCGACTTCGCGGGCGCGCTTGCCCATCGCGCGCGCGAGATCGGGATCGTCGGCGAGCTTGCCGAGTGCGGCGGCCATCGCCGCTTGCTCGACGGGAACGAGCAGGCCCGTGACGCCTTCGTCGACGACGCTCGGCAGACCGCCGACGGAGGTCGCGACGATGGGGAGGCCAACGGCCATCGCCTCGGGGACGACGAGCGGCAAGCCTTCGGTCTTCGATGACAGCACGAAGACGTCGAACGCGGGCATGATCCGCGGCACGTCCATCCGGCGACCGGTGAGCGTCACCCATTGCGGGTGCGGAAGCTTCGCGATCTCGGCTTCGACCTGGGCGCGCGTCGGACCATCGCCGACGATCACGAGGCGAAGGTTTGCCGACAGGCGAGGCGCGATCGCGCGGACGAGCATCGCTTGGTTCTTGGCACCGTCGAGGCGGCCGACCGTGCCGATCACCCACGCGGTACCAAGGCCGAGCTCGGTGCGCGTCGCGGCGCGTGCGGCGACGTCGGGATGATATCGATCGAGGCGGATGCCGTTCGCGATCGTGTGAATGCGTGAGGCGGGCGCATCGTGCTGCGCGCGCGCTTGTTGCTCGGTCGTATCGGAGACCGCGACGAATGCGTGCGTCAGCCAGGCAGCGCCGCGGCGCAGCAGCCGGTGAGCGCGCGAGCCCGGATTCATGCCGTGCTTGGTGTGGATCGACGCGGCGCCGACGAGTCTCGCCGCGGGAGCGCCGTAGATCAGCGGCAACGGGTTGTGCGTGTGAACGACATCGGCGTGATGCCCGCGCAGCGCTCGCGCGAGCCTGGGTACGAGCGTGGGATCGAAGCCGCCATGCTTGACGACGCGATCGACGGCGATGCCATGTTCGTGAAACTCGTCGGCCATCGCACCGTCGGGCGGTGGCGCGAGCGAGATCACGGCCACCGCGTGACCGCGCGCTCGCTGCCCGATCGCGAGGTCGAGAGCGACGCGCTCCTGCCCGCCCACACCATACGAAGACAGCACGTGCACGATCGACAACACTTGGAAGTTGCCTACCGCGCGAGGCCACCGAGTGGCAAGCTCCGGTGATGCCCGACGAGGAAGCCGCCGCTCCCGAGAGCCCTGCAAGTGATGATGCCTTGCTCGCTTCGGTCGGGATTCACCTCGACGGAGATCTCGGTGAGATCCAGGCTGCCTGCGCTCGGATTGCGCGACGCCTGCACGCCGACAAGCTGCGTGTCGTCGGGTTCGTGCCGAGTGACGATGATGTTGCCGTGCTGCCGGTGATCATTCATCTCGGGCTCGCGTTGTGCCGATTGACCGGCGGGACGGTCGCGGTGGTCGATGCCAACGTTCGCTATCCGGGTCTCGCGCAGATCTCACGAGGCCAACACCCGGACCGCGACAAGTCGGTGTTCGCGACGCGCTGGCTGCAAGGCTCGCTCGCGCTGCTGTCACCGCCGCGGGTCGAACGCGCCGGTGAAGTCGTGCCGCAGCTCGCACGTGCGCTCCTCGACGGAGCCGACCTGTTCGCGCACGTGCTCGTCGATCTGACGGGATTCGAGTTGCTCGGCGAGCATGCGAGTGCTGCCGCGTGCATGGATGGTGTCGCGATCGTCGGTCGCGCGCATCGCACGCGCGAGCGCGAGCTGGTCGAGCTGTCGAAGCTGATGCCCGACGGCCGGTTCTTGGGCGTGCTGCTCGTCGGTTAGATAGCTCACTGTGGCAGGCGCGCACGCTTGATGATCACGGATGCTTCATGCTCTGCTTGCCTGCGATGCGCTCTCTCGAACAAGAAAAGATTGCTGTCATCGGCCTCGGCTATGTCGGCCTACCGGTGGCTCTCTCCTTCGGTCGCAAGTTGCCGACGGTCGGCTTCGACATTCGCCAGCGACGAGTCGACGAGCTGAAGAAGGGCCATGACGAGACGATGGAGGTCACGGGCGATCAGCTCGGCTCCGCGGTCAAGCTCGAGCTCACTTCGGATGCGAGCAAGCTCGCGGACTGCACGTTCTACATCGTCGCCGTCCCAACACCGATCGATAGCAACAACCGTCCTGACCTCACGCCGATGATCAGCGCATCGCGCACGATCGGCCCGCACCTCAAGAAGGGCGACGTGGTCGTCTACGAGTCGACCGTCTATCCAGGTGTCACAGAAGAAGTCTGCGGCCCGATCCTCGACGAGAAGAGCGGCCTCAAGAACGGCGTCGATTACTTCCTCGGCTACTCGCCCGAGCGCATCAACCCCGGCGACAAAGAGCACACGTTCGAGAAGATCATGAAAGTCGTGTCGGGCCAGAACGAAGAGACGCTCGAACGCGTCGCGCGCGTCTACGGTTCGGTCGTCACGGCCGGCGTGCATCGCGCGCAGTCGATCAAGGTCGCCGAAGCGGCGAAGGTGATCGAGAACACGCAGCGCGATCTCAACATCGCGCTGATGAACGAGCTCGCGCTGATCTTCGATCGCATGGGCATCCGCACGGCCGATGTGCTCGAAGCAGCCGGCACGAAGTGGAACTTCCTCCGGTTCTCGCCGGGGCTCGTCGGCGGTCACTGCATCGGCGTCGACCCGTACTACCTGACGACCAAGGCACAGGAGCTCGGCTATCTCCCCGAGGTGATCCTCGCGGGCCGCCGGATCAACAACAACGTCGGTCCGTTCATCGCGCAGAAGTGCGTCAAGATGCTGACCTCGCTCGACGTTCCGCTGCGCAAGGCGAAGGTCGGCATCCTCGGCCTGACGTTCAAGGAGAATGTCCCCGACCTCCGCAACTCGAAGATTCCGGACATCCTCGCGGAGCTCAATCAGTACGGGATCGAAGCGATGGTTCACGATCCGCTCGGCGATCCGAAACAAGCTCACGATGAATACAACATTCACATCACGTCGCTCGATCGGTTCACGGGCCTCGACGCGCTGATCCTCGCGGTCGCGCACAAGGAATACGTCTCGAACGTCGAGGCGATCTTCGCGCGCGTACGTGACGGTGGCGTCGTGATCGACGTCAAGAGTGCGATCCCACCGAAGACGGTGGCGCCGCGCGGAATCAAGCTCTGGAGTCTATGACCACCCGTTACGACGAAGTCTGCGAGGACCTGGTCAATTCACCGCGGCGCTGGCTCGTCACCGGCGTCGCCGGGTTCATCGGATCGGCGTTGCTCGAGCGCTTGCTCGATCTCGGTCAGACCGTGGTCGGTGTCGACAACTTCATCACCGGACACAAGAAGAACCTCGACGACGTGCTCGCGATCAATCCCGACGAGCGCCTGCAGTTTCAGTTCATCGAGGGCGATCTGCGCGACCCGGATGTCGCGAAGAAAGCCTGCAAAGAAGTCGACTTCGTCCTGCACGAGGCTGCGCTCGGCTCGGTGCCCCGCTCGATCAAAGATCCGGTCGCGACGCACCAGCACAACGTCGACGCGTTCTTGAACGTCCTCGTCGCCGCGCGCGATGCGGGCGTCAAGCGCGTGGTCTACGCCTCGAGCTCGTCGGTCTACGGCGATCATCCCGGGCTGCCGAAGCACGAGGAGCGGATCGGCAAGCCGCTGTCTCCGTATGCCGTGACGAAGCGGATCGACGAGATCTACGCGCAGATCTTCCAGGACTGCTATCAGATGCAGCTCGTCGGGCTGCGCTACTTCAACGTGTTCGGCCGCCGACAAGATCCGGACGGCGTCTATGCCGCGGTGATCCCGCGCTGGATCTCGACGATGGTCGACGGCAAGCCGTGCGTGATCTTCGGCGACGGCACGAACAGCCGCGACTTCTGCTACGTCGACAACATCGTCCAGGCGAACCTTCTCGCTGCGACGGCGCCCGACGCCGGCGTCACCGGCACGGTCTACAACTGCGGCTGTAACGGCAAGACCGACCTGAAGCAGCTGTTCGCGCTGATCCGCGACAACCTCGCGAAAGACTTTCCGGACGTCGCCAAGGCCGAGGCCGTGCACGAGTCGCCGCGGCCCGGCGATATCGCGCACTCGCAGGCGGCGATCGACAAGATCACCGCCGCCCTCGGCTACGCACCGACCCACCAGATCGAAGACGGGATGACCGAAACCGTGTCGTGGTTCGCGCAGCGCTTGCGCCGTAAGTGATCTAAGCTCGGCCCGATATGGCCGACGATGGATTGCCGAAGCCAGAGCCGAAGGAGATCGACGAGAAGCTGGCGCTCCAGCTCAAGCATCTTGCAGAAGATGCGGTGCTGAAGGGCAAACCATACGGCGACGAGAAGTGCGGCAACTGCCTGTACTACCTCAACACCGACGAAGACATCTCGTACTGCTGGCATCCGAAATTGCGAATCCTCGTCGGGATGGAGTGGTGGTGTCAGTGGTGGGAAAAGATTGAGGAGTGAGGGCCGAGGATAAAGAGGTCGATGGCCCCGAGCTCGTTCGCGCCGAGAAGAAGTCCGGCGACGAGCTCGACAAGGGTGACGACGAGGAGCTTCCCGAAATTGCGGGCGAGGAAACTCGCGACATCCACAACGCAGATCGCGGCGTGCTGCTCGGCGCGATGCGGATGATCCTCGAGGAATCTCAGCTCGACGTAGAGACGCTGCAACTGCCGAAGCGCGAGCTCGTCGCGCTCGAGGCGCTGCAAGCGGCGGTCAGCGGGCGCGACTCCGAGCTCGACAAGTTCATGTATGCGACAGACCGCAGCGAGATGCTCGAGCAAGCGCTCGCGGTGTTGCAGCCCAACCTCGCCCAGGGCGATGCCAACGAGATCGCAGGCGTGTTCGAGGAGATGGTCGGGCGGGTCGGCGATCTGCGCCGTGATCTCAAAGGCCTCGAGGACGCGCAAGACGAGCTCCTCGACGGCAGTCAGAAAGACGCGCTCGCGAAGGCCGAGGGCGGCGACACGTGTGACAAGCCGAAGCCCGACGGCGATACCAGCCTCGACGGACCGGAGCGCAAGGCGCCCGCGAAGCCGACCTCGCTGCTCGGACCGGAGCTGAAAGAGGCACCGCGTCCGGCGTCGACGCTCGCCGGTCCCGAGCCCGCGGCGGCGAGCAAGCCGGGATCCACACTCGCGGGGCCGGAGCCGAAGATCACGAAGCCCGGATCGTCACTCGGCGGTGCCGATCTCCCGGAGCCGTCCGAGGCGCCTTCGACGCTGGGCGATCCCGCAGAGCTCGAAGCGCAGCAGAAAAAGCCATGGTGGCGGAGGCCGTTTGGCTGAGCTGCCGCAATGGCTCGCGGCGATCATCGCGGAGGTCCGGCTGCATGCCGAGGCCGCGCTGATCCGCCGGCTCGATGCCGGATCCGGCTTTGCGGATCCGCGCGTGCCCTCGCAGATCTATCTGCGCGACGAGGCCGCGCTCGCGCGCATCGCGGGCGGGACGTTGCGGCCGCAGGGAACGCATCGCAAGGCCGCCGCGGAGCTCGAGCGCGCGATCGCGAGTGCCGCGCACGATGCTCGGCAGACGCGGCTCGGCGTGATGACGTCTCGCCTGGGCATCGATCCGATCGCGGGAGGCTTGCTCGTGGCAGCGCTCGCCTATGCGATCGATCTCGACACGCGCGAGATCGTCCACGCGCTGACGCCGAGGCGCAGGCCCGCGCTGTATCTCGAGACGTGCGCCGACGTGCTCGCGATCGAGCCGGCCGCGCTGGTGATGGCGATCGCGTCAGGTTCGGCGTTGCGGCGAGGTCGCATCCTCTTGATCGACGGCGATGGGCTCGGTGCAGCGATCGCGCTGTCCGGGTCGGCACTCGCGTGGCTCCTCGGCGACGACGCGTTGCAACCGCCGGTTGCGGGGACGTGCGAGCTCGTCACGACGGCCGTCGATCTCGGCGTCGCACTGCCGGCAGCAGTCCTCACCGCGCTCGATGCGCTCGTCGCGCGCGTCGCAGCAGCGCCGGAGATCGCGGTCGTGTTGCGCGGACCGCGCGGCTCGGGACGGCGGGCCGCCGCGCATCGACTCGCGCGTGCGCTCGGTCGTCCGCTGATCGTGATCCCGATCCCAGTGCTGCTGATCGCCGAGCGCCGGATGCAGACGACGCTGCTCGGAGCCGCGCTCGCAGCGGCGCGACTGCGCGATGCGGTGCCGTATCTCGCCGAGGCCGACGCGCTGTACGACGAGAGCGGCAATCTCGCGGCGGAGCACGCCGATGCGATCGCGGCGATGCCGGGCGTGGTGGTCGTCGCGTCGAGCGGGCGCGGCGGTCACCTCGATCTGCGACGGCCGCAGCTCGCCGTCGCGATGCCGCGCGCCGAGCTCGACGATCGCGAACGCGCGTGGCTTGCATCACTCGACGCCCATCGCGGTCCGAAGGAGCTCGCGGCCGAGCTCGCCGCCCGCTACGTGATCGGTCCGGGTGCGATCGCCGATGTTGTCGTCGAGGCCGGTCGTTACGCGGTCGCCGCCGGCGTCAAGCTCGATCGCGACGCGCTCGAGGGCGCGGTCGGGCGCCGCCTGTCACTGCGGCTCGGCACGTTCGGGACGGTCGTCACGCGCAAGGCGCTGATGGCCGAGCTCGTGTTGCCGGAGGAGACGATCGAGACCCTGCGCGACATGATCTCGATGGTGCGCGAGCGTGCGCAGATCCTCGAGCGCTGGGGATATCAGCGCCACCTCGGCATCTCGCGCGGCGTCGCCGGTTTGTATTCGGGAGAGCCCGGCACGGGTAAGACGATGGCCGCTTCGGTCGTCGCGTCCGAGCTCGGACTCGAGCTCGTGCGGATCGATCTGTCGGCCGTGGTCTCGAAGTACGTCGGTGAGACCGAGAAGAACCTCGGCAAGATCTTCGACGAAGCCCAGGACGCGCACGCGATGCTGCTGTTCGACGAGGCCGACTCCCTGTTCGGCAAGCGGACCGAGCTCAAGACCGCGCAAGATCGCTTCGCGAACCTCGAGGTCAACTACATCTTGCAGCGGATGGAGACGTTCGACGGCGTGAGCGTCCTCACGACGAACGCGGAAGCCTCGATCGATCCCGCGTTGCAGCGCCGCCTCAACTTCCGGATTCGGTTTCCGGAGCCCGAGGTCGACGAGCGCGAGAAGCTGTGGCGGCAATTGCTCCCGCCGGCGACGAACCTCCACGAGCGCGTCGATTTCCGCGCCCTGGCCGAGCGGTTCGAGATGACCGGCGGCTACATCAAGAATGCGGTCGTTCGCGCAGCCGTCGTTGCCGCCCGCGCGGGCCGTGCGATGGTTGCGGAAGACTTGTGGATCGGCGCACATCACGAGTACATCGAGATGGGTAAGGTGATGCCACAGCTCCCGGGGAACCTATGACCGCGACGCCAATACCGAATCGCATGACGGCCGTCGCGCTCGCGCTCGCCGCCTCCGCTTGTTTGATCTACGCCGCGCTGACCAGGCAGTGGCTCGTCAACAACAACCCCGTCGAAGAGCGCGCGATCGGTCTGCGTTCGAGCTCGTCGTGCATCGTCGGCACCGGGTCGGCCGGCTGCTCCGAGCTCACGAACAAAGAGCTGATCGAGGAGTTTCACCAGGACACGGAGACCACGGCACAACAGACCTCGGGTGCCTTCGTGCCGATGGGCTTGGCGACGTTCATCGAGTGTTTCGTCGGCGCGTTGGGCCTGCTCGCCGCGGCGGCATTCGCGCTCGCGAAGAAGACACCGGATCTTCCGATGGCTCCGACGACGGTCGGCCTCCTCGCGATCATGGCACTCCTGATCACGGGCATGGTGTTCATCGCGACGAAGCCGGGGCCACCCGGCTACGTCGGCGTCGGGCTCAGCTTCTGGGTGTTCGCGGGTGGTGCGGTGATGGGCATCGTCGCAAACCAGATGCTCGCGAAGATCAACCGGCCGGTCGATCCCGATCTGCTGGCCGATTCGATGGATCCCGACCAGTACTGATTCTCGACGGCGATTTTCGTTTGCGGAGGCCGGCCGGTTCGCCATTTACGTTATAGGCTCCGCGGCATGTCCTTGCGCGGAAAGACCCTGTTCATCACCGGCGCGAGCCGTGGCATTGGCCTCGCGATCGGCCTGCGAGCCGCACGTGACGGTGCCAATGTCGCGATCATCGCGAAGACCTCCGAGCCGAATCCGAAGCTGCCCGGCACGATCTTCACGGCCGCCAAAGAGATCGAGGCAGCCGGCGGCAAAGCGCTTCCCGTGATGACCGACATCCGCTTCGAAGAGCAAGTTGCCGCGGCGGTCGCGAAGACGGTCGAGACGTTCGGCGGCATCGACATCGTCGTCAACAACGCGAGCGCGATCAGCCTCACGGGCACCGAGATGACGGACATGAAGCGTTACGACCTCATGCACGGCATCAACACGCGCGGGACATTCCTCGTCAGCAAGCTGTGCATCCCGCACCTCAAGAAGGCGGCGAATCCACACGTGTTGAACCTGTCGCCGCCGCTCAACATGGAGACGCGGTGGTTCGCGCCGCACACCGCATACACGATGGCGAAGTTCGGCATGAGCATGTGCGTGCTCGGCATGGCGGGCGAGTACAAGAGCGCCGGCATCGCGTTCAACGCGCTGTGGCCGCGCACGACGATCGCGACCTCGGCGATCAAGAATCTGCTCGGCGGCGATCAGGTGATGAAGGGCTCGCGGAAGCCAGAGATCATCGCCGATGCCGCGTACGTGATCTTCAATCGGCCCTCGAAGGAGTGCACCGGCAACTTCTTCGTCGACGATGAAGTGCTCGCCTCGACGGGCAAGACCGACCTCAGCGAATACGCGATGGATCCGAGCGCGAAGCTGTTGCCGGATTTCTTCGTCTGAGTAGAGCTCCCCGCAAGTTGGTGATCACCTGTGCGACGAGCTTGCCACCAACTTCTGGGGACCTGTACTTAGCTTTGTCTAAGCCGGGAGCTTGAGCTTCGTGACCTCGCCCGGCTTCTTGGGCTTGGCGAGGTCGACCGCTGCGGCGCGTTTCGGGCGTGCCCCGAAGAAGCCGAACGCCGCGCCGACCGCGCCACCGACGAGGTGTGCCATGTGCGAGATGCCATCCGATCGGAACGAGTGGACGATCTCACCACCCATGTAGATGATCGCGACGGCGATGAACGTCAGTGGAATCTCGCCGCCTCGAATATTCGCCATCGAGGCGAGCAAGATCATCATGAACACGATGCCGCTCGCGCCCACCAGGTAGCTGCTCGAGAACACCAGGTTCGCGAGCCCCGTGACGAGCGCGGTAATCAAGATCATCACGAGCAGGTTGAACGAGCCGTGCCGCTCTTCGAGGATCGGCCCGAGCAGCAAGATCAGCATGAAGTTGCCGAGCAGATGCTCCCAGCTCGCGTGACCGAGGATGTGGGTGAACAGCCCGGCGTAGCTCCGGGTGCCCTCGAGCTGCGGCGCGGCGGCGAACCACTTCGCCACGTCCATGGATGACGTGACACTCAAGACGATGAACACGGCGAGCGCCGCGATCGTGAACGTCAGGACGACGGGCGCGTTGTAAGTGATCCGTAGCTTCGCCACCGGTCAAGGCTAGCACGTCGATCCGGAACCACTCTTTCAACCACTCCTTCAACCACCCTTCCGTGATCGGAGGCACCCGATTCCTCGTACCCTCGCTTGCCGTTCTCGCGACCGCGATCCAAGGTCCTAGAAACGCAGGAGAGGCCATGTCTACCGTCGAGATCACCGCTGATAATTTCAAGGACACCATCGAGAAGCAGGGCATCGTCCTCCTGGATTTCTGGGCGGAGTGGTGTGGGCCGTGTCGCCAGTTCGCACCCGTGTTCGAGAAGGCATCTGACGCTCACACGGATGTCGTGTTCGGCAAGATCGACACCGAAGCTCAGCAAGAGCTCGCCGGCGCCGCTGGGATCTCGGCGATCCCGACCCTGATGCTATTCCGCGATGGCGTGCTGCTGTTCCGCGAGTCCGGAGCGCTTCCGCCCGCCGCGCTCGAAGAGCTCGTGAGCCAAGCCAAGAAGCTCGACATGGACAAGGTCAAGCAAGAGATCGCCGAGCATGCGCACGAGCATGATCACGAGCACGGCCCGGGCTGCGACCACGATCATTGAGCGATTGCGCCCCGCGCCCCTCGACGAAATAGGTTAGCGTCGCCGGGTGCCAGGGCAGCCACGGTCGGCGACGCATCGCACCGCCGTTCCGCGAGCAAGCCAGCGTCCGCTGGCGCCTCCGCACTGGAGCATCGTTCCGATCTGGGTTCTGCTCGCGCTGATCTTTAACGTTGGCGCGGCGCAGGCCGACGACAAACCCGATCCGCGCGATGTGTTCGGGCTCGGCAAGAAGCACACCGACGACAAGCACACGGATCCGCGCGACGTGTTCGGGCTCGGCAAGAAGCACACGGACGAAGCGCCGCTCGATTGCAGCGAGGGGCTGGTGTTCGGTTGTGCGCTCGCAACCGATCCACTCGCGGACCCGGTGCCGTACGCGCTCTCGACCTGGCTTCCGGCTTCGTACCTGCTCGGCTTGCCGGTCGCGGATGCAACGCACGACGCGGTCGCGCACTACGCACTCGGCGCGAGCCGCGATGAAGCCGGGGTTTTCTTCGCCGGCGCGAACGGTCTCGAGAATCGCTGGACGGTCGACGGTGCGCCCGCCGATAACCCGCGCACCGGCGGCGTCGATACGCGCGTTCCGCTGGTGTTTCTCGACGGTCTGTTCGTGACCGCGGGCGGATTTGCCGCGCGCGATCGGACGAGCACCGGCGGAACGATCGATGCACGGTTGCGGCGTGGCACCGAGCATCACGAGCTCGAGGTGCGTGCATTCGGATCGTGGAACACGTCGGGCCGGCATCGGCCGATCCTCCCGGCGACCTACACCGTCCGGAACGTGATCGCCGACGGTGGGCCGGATGGCAGTGCCTCGCTCGTCGCGACCGGGCCGCTCGGATCCGTGTTCGGCGGCCACGCGTGGTACGTCGCTGGGATCGCCCCGTCGCTGCACGCGGTCGACTTCACGTGGACCGCGGCACGGCTCGTCGATCGCGATCACGACATGGTCCCAGACGGCTTGCCGGGTGTCGTCGACACGGAAGGGACACAGATCGACAAGCGCCGTGCATGGACGTGGGCAGTCCCCGCGATGGCGCGGCTCGGACTCGATCGAGGTCCTCATCATCTCGAGCTGACGCTGATCGGCACGGCGAACAACGAGGTGTACTCGCTCGCCAATGCGACGCTGCAAGCGGGAGCGGTCGATCGCACGTCGTTCGTCGGTGATGCGATCGCCACGTGGCGCGGGACCTGGCACGACACGCGCGCTCGCGTTCAGCTCGCGTGGCACCGCTCGACGCGAAGCGACTCCGCGCACGATCCTGCCGCGGCGAACATTCCGCAGGTGCTGACCGCGTACGTACCTGCGACGCTCTCCGAGGATCCAACGCTCGCCGCCCTCTGCGCCGACGAGGTTGCGAGCGATCCGTATCCCGGGATGACGAATTGCCCGGTCCCGAGCGGCTGGTTCGCGAGCGGCGGCGCGGGCGCGCTCGTCGACTCGACCGCGGATCGGCCCTCGATCACGGCCGATGTCGCGCACCGGTTCGGCGTCAACGTGCTCCGTGCCGGCGTCACCGGAGAAGACACGCGCCTCGTCACGGAGACCCACTTCACCGGCGGCGAGCAGATCCGAAGCTTGTTTCCCGGGCACATGTCGGAGCGCCGCTTCATCGACGCGGCCACTGCATGTCCGAGCGATCCGATGCTGCCGTGCACGTACGTCGATCGATCGGTCCTCAGTTTTCGGACGCGCTACACCGCCGCGTACATCGAGGACACGTGGGCCGCCGCTTCGAACATCTCCGTCGACGGTGGCTTGCGCTGGGAGCTCATGTGGGTCGGACCCGCGCTGCACTTCTCGAACGAGCTCGCGCCGCGGCTCGGCATCACCTGGGATCCGATCGGCAATGGCCGTTCGCGCGTGTGGACGAGCATGGGGCGCAACTTTGCGATGCTGCCCGCCGGCCTCGGCGCGACGATCTTGCCGGGCGCACGAATCGCGGACGACATCACGTCGTCGTTCGGCAAGGGTCGCGCGATCGACACCGGCTTGCCGCTGCGCGTGGTGCCGGGCGTCGAACCGCTCGCACAAGACGAGCTGACTCTCGGCGCCGAATTCGCTCTCGCGCGCGCGGTCAGCATCAAGACCTGGCTGCAGGGACGCTGGCTTCGGCGCGGGCTCGACACGACGGTCGATGGCTTCGATAATCCCGGCCGCAACGGCGACATCCCCGCAACGCGCGACACCGGTCTGTTCGCGTTCGAGTTGGCGACCGCACCGACCGCGCAGCTCGCGTTGCGCATGGGCTATCTCTATGGTCAGACGATTGGAACGTGGACGGGCGCCTTCGATCCGAGACAGGGCGCGGTGCTCTACGCCGGCAGCGATTACGATGTCAGGCCGATCAACGCGCTCGGCCCGCTGCCCACCGACATCGGACATCGGTTCTTTCTCGAAGCCGAACGTCGCGGAACTCTTGGATCAGTGAATCTCGCCGTCACCACGCGTCTAACGGTAGGAAGTGGGCGACCGCGCAACGTCCTCGCGAGCACGGATCTCGGAATTGAGTATTTGATTCCGCGGGGTTCCGCCGGTCGAAATCCGCTGGTGACGCAGGCCAATGTCCGGCTGGCGGCCAAAATTCGGACCTTCGACCTCACGCTGGACGTGTTCAACCTGTTCGACCGCCGGGAGCCGACCAATCTCGACGAGCTCTACACGATCGGGCCGGTCTCCCCGATCGACGGCGGCTCCCTCGAGGATCTCGTGTTCTTGAAGACGTCCGGCGGCACGGCTCCGACGCGCCGAGCTGGGTTCAGCGTCCCCGCCGCCTACCAGACACCGCTGTCCGTTACGCTCGGAATTCACCGCGCGTTCTAGGGAGAATCCCGAACAAAGACGCGCTCAAGCGCGATCTTAGCGCGGATGCGTCGTGTTACGATTTCTCCCGTTACGCGAGCTGGGGCTTGGGCCACGTCGGCGTTGCCCCCAGTCGTGCTGGGGACCCATGGCTGATCTGTCTCAGTTCAAGGAAGCGACCGACGCGGTTAAGCATTCTCCTCACGCGGTCAGCGCGTGGGAAGAAGCCGAGTCACTGGCTGCAGAGCTGGACCGCCCCGACGACGTCGTCAGCCTGTTCACGGAAACGCTGTCGGGAAATATCGAGCCACAAGTCGCCGAGATGATCGGCGAGCGTGCCGGCGGTTTCTGCGACGAGTGGTTCGGCGACGATCCGAAAGTCCTCGAGAAGATCCTGTCGCGGGTGCTCGAGCTCGCCCCCAGCTCCGAGACCGCCCTCCAGCGGCTGTCGGTGATCCTGACGGTCGCTGAACGGTGGGCCGACGTGCTCGCGCTCTACGACCGCGCGATCGATGTCTCGAAAGAAAAAGGCCGGCGCGTGCGACTCCTGCGTGAAGCCGCGCAGCTCGCGAAAGACGTCGCTAATCAGCCCGACAAAGCGATCCGCTACTACCAGGCGCTGCTGCCGCTCGCGCCCGACGACGCACAGCTGTCGCAGAGCCTCGAGCGCTTGCTCGAGCGCAACGAGCGCTGGGCGGATCTGATCTCGCTGTGGGAAGGCCGGCTCGAGGGTCAGTCGAAGAAAGATCGCGAGAAGAGCCGCGCGAGGATCGCGGCATGCTTCCTCGAGAACCTCAACGATCCACAGCGCGCGCTCGGTGCCGTCAAGCCGCTGCTCTCCGAAGCCGAGGACGATCGCGAGAGCTGCATGTTGCTCGAGCGGATCATCGAGGCTCCGCAGGTCACCCGCAGCGTGCGCGACGCGGCGCTCGATCTGCTGCGCTCGCACTACGACGCGACGAGCCGCCCGCGGGAAGTGATCCGCATCCTCGAGAAGGTCATCAAGCTCGATCCTTCGGGCACGCGCGAGCTCCGCGAAGAAGCCGGCACGCGCCTCGCCGATCTCGACGATCTGCCGGCCGCGATGGATCACTACGCGGCGCTGCTCGCGATCGCACCGGAGTCGAGCGTCACCGAGGAGAAGCTCCGGCAGCTCGCCGATCGCGGTGGCCATCACGAGCGGTACGCCGAAGGGGTCGCCACGGCCGGTCGCGCATCGCAAGATCCAACGAGGCGCGTCGAGCTGCTCGCGGAATCAGCGCGGACGCGGCTCGAGCGCCAGAGCGACACCGACGGCGCGATCAAATTGCTCGTCGAGGCGTCCGCGATCAGCGGTGCGTCCGAGCACGAACAGCTCGTCGTCGCGCGCCGCCTGGCCGGCCTCTACGAGAAGACGAATCAACCCAAAGAGCGCCTCGCGGTGCTCGAACGCCAAGCTCACCTCGAAGCCAACGATACGGCGCGCGCGGGCATCCTCAGCGAGGCCGCGAAGCTCGCCGAGTCGCTCGGCGATACCGACCGTGCGTTGTCGCTGTGGGAGCGACGCGTCGACAGCGATCCATCGGATCTGTCCGCACTCGATGCGCGGATCGGCATCCTCGAGAGCCAGCAGCGCTGGGATGACCTGGTGACCGCGCTCGAGAGCCGCGCGAGCAAGGTCACATCTCCGAACCAGAAGCGCGCGGACCTCGTGCGCGTCGCGCTCGTTCATCAACAGCAGCGCAAGGATCTCGACAGCGCGATCGGCGCGTGGCAACGCGTGGTCGCCGCGAGCAAGGACGACGAAGAAGGGATCTCGGCGCTTGCGGATCTGCTCGCCGAGACGAGCCGCTGGAAAGAGATGGCGGATCTGCTCGAAGGCGCGTCCGGACGTGCGACGCAACGCACGATCGGGCGACTCGTCCGGCTCGGCGATGCACTCCGCCAGCACCTGAGCGAGCCGTCGCGTGCGCTCGCCGCGTTCCGCAACGCGATCGCGATCGATCCTTCGAGCAAAGAAGCTCGCGCCGGGTTGACCGGCCTCCTCGAAGAGCCCAAGACGCGCGCCTCGGCCGCCGATGCCCTCGCGCAGGCGATGCGCACGATCGGCGACTTCGCCGGCGTCCTCGAGCTCTTGCCGGCGCGCCTCGCCGAAGCGAAAGACGACAAGACGAAGCTCGCGCTACTGCGCGAGGCGGCCCAGCTACGCGTCGAGCACCGGCACGATCCGGCCGGCGCGCTCGCGGATCTCGCGAAAGCGTTTCCGCTCGCGCCACGCGATCAGCTGATCGAGCATCAACTGCAGTCGCTCTCTCAATCGACGGGCGATCACGCGACGTTCGCGGCCGCGCTGCAGCAGGCGATCTCCGTGCTCGGCAACGATCGCGAAGCCGCGCGCCTGCGCATGGCCTACGCCGACGTCGTCGCCGATCGCTTGAATGATCCACCGCGCGCCGCCGAAGCCTACGAGCAGGTCACCGAGGTCGAACCGGGGAATCGCCGCGCGGTCGCGGCCTTCACGAGTCTCGGCAGCGAGCTTGGAATGTGGGCCGGCGCCACCGGCGTCGTCGTCAAGTACGCCGGCGTCCGCGAGGCATTCGACGACGAGCTGCTGTCGGTGCTCGAGATGACGGCGAAGAAGAACGGCGCGCACGATCAGCTCGCCGAGTCCCTCGCGGCCGCGATCGAGAAGCAGAAGCTGCCCGGCGCCGTCGCGGCGCTGTTCCATCACCGGTTGTCGGTGATCCATCGCGATCACCGCAAAGATCGCTCCGCCGCGATCACGTCGTTGCGCCGCGCTCTCGAGCTAGGTGGTGAGCGACAGGTGTGGCTCGCCGATCTCGTCACGCTCGAGCGCGATCAGGGCGTCACCGCAAACCTCCTCGATGCGCTGCGCCGGCTCGCCGACGCAGACGGCCGCGACCTCGACGCGCTCGTCGGTGCAGCCGATGTCGCCTCGAAGCTCGGCGAACGCGAGCAAGCGCTGCAGATCTTGTCCGCGGTGCTCGGTCGCGCGACCGCGGCGTGGCGCGGCACGGCCGCGATTCGCTCGGCGCGTTCGGTCGATGCCGTCGCACGCTGGGCGATCGATGGGCTCGTCGATCTGTATCGCACCGGTGGTCGCGCGCGCGCGGCCGTCGACACGCTCGTCGAAGCGGCTCGGTTGCCATTCGATGCGGCGACACGACGCGACATGCGCCTGCGTGCCGCACAGCTCGCGACCACGGAGCTCGGCGACAATGCAGCCGCGATCGACATGTATCGCAGCGTGCTCGCGTCGCAGAGCAACGATCTCGAAGTGATCGAACGGCTCGCGCACTTGCTCGGACTCGAAGACCGCGTGCCGGAGCTCCTGACGCTGCGGCAGATCCAACTCGGGCTCGAGACCGACATCGACAAGAAGCTCGATCTGCGGCTCGCGCTCGCGAAGCTCGTCGGGATCGTCGAGGAACGCGGCGGTCGGCTCGATGCCCTGCGGGCGAACCTCGAAGATCGCCCGGGTCACGACGCATCGATCGACGCGGTCGCCCAGCTGCTGTCGTCCAAGGGCCAGCATCGCCAGCTCGCCGATCTGCTCGAGCAACAAGCGCAGCGGCTCGAGTCCGCGGCAGAGATGCCGCGCGCCGCGAAGCTGTGGGCACGCTACGCGAGCGTCGCCGAAACCGATACGAAGGAGGTCGATCGCGCGATCGCCGGTCATCGCCGCGTCGTCGCGCTGGCACCGACCTCGGAATCGCTACGCGCGCTCGCGCGGCTCAACCTCGAGCGCGGTCAGTCCGCGCAGGCGGTGCCATGGCTCGAGAGCTTGCTCGGCACCGTGCCGCCGGCCGAGCGGATGCTCGTCGTGCAGCAGCTCGCGAAGGCGCACCTGTCGGCGAACCAAGCCGATCGCGCGATCGCCGCGATCGAGGTCAACCTCGACGAGAAAGAGCCGGCGATCGAGCTCCGCCAGTTGCTCGCGGATCTGTATCGCAAGGCCGATCTCTGGGAGCCGCTCGCGCGTCACCTGACGCGCAGCTTGCCGCTGATCAAAGACGAGAAGCTCGCGCGCGAGTTTGCTCGCGAGGCATCTTCGATCTATCTGACCCGGCTCGGCTCACCGGCACTCGCGATCCCGGCGCTCGAGACCGCCCTCAAGCTCGATCCGACCGACAAGGATCTGCGCACCGCCCTCGCGATCGGGCAGCGCGTCGCCGGCAAGCTTCCGGAAGCGCGCGCCGCACTCGCCGACTTGATCAATGACTTCGGTCGCCGTCGCTCGCCCGAGCGCGCCGCGCTGCACGTCGAGCTCGCTCGCGTGTCGCAGGCCGAAGGCAAGATCGACGAGGCGATGTCGGAGATGGAAGCGGCCTCGAAGATGGACGTCTCCAACGCGGCGATCCAGAAGGAGCTCGCCGAGATGGCGCGCGCCGCCGGCCAGATGGAGAAGTCCGAGCGCACGTACCGCGCGCTGCTCCTCGTCGTGCGCCGCACGCCGCCGGGCGACGACGAGGCATCGGTCGGTCCCAGCGAGGTGCTGTTCGAGCTGCACAAGCTCGCGGCTTCGCGCGGTGAAGCGGATCAAGCCAAGGAGCTCCTCGAGTCTGCGATGGAGACCGCGATCCAGTCCGATGCCGAGGTGCGCCGGCTGCGCCGCAGCCTGCTCGCCCACAACGAAGGCGAACGCCTGCTCGAAGTGCTCGGCAAGCGCCTCGCGACCAACCCCGAGGCGCAGAGCCAAGGTCGCCTGCTCGCCGACATGGCCGATGCGCTCGATCACCAGCTCGACCGCAAGCCCGAAGCACTCGACGCGCTGATCAAGGCGATCGGCGTCGTGCCGTCGCGGATCGATCTCCACGACAAAGCGCGCGAGCTCGCGAAACGGATCGGCGCGACCAAGCGGTTCGTCGAATCCGTCGAGGCGGTCGTCGACAGACTTCGCCGCAAGGACGATCCGCCGCTGATCGCGAACATCCTGATGCGCGCCGGTGAAGCGCTCGAACAAGATGCGAACGATCTCAAGGGCGCGGCGAACCTGTATCGCCGCGTCGAGATCCTCGGCGAGAAGCTCGCGGAAGCGTTCTATGCGCAAGCGCGCGTGGCCGCCGCACTCGGCGACACCGCCGAGCAAGCGCGAACGCTCGACAAGATGTTCGAGCTCGCCGGCACCGACGCCGAGCCCACGCCGCAACAGGTCGATGCACTGTATCGCCTCGCCGAGATCTTCATCGGCAGCGACACGCGCCGCAAGCAGGGTCTCGATCTCCTCGAGCGCGCCTTCGCCGCGGAACCGCGCTGGGGTCAAGCGGGACGCTTGCTCAAGACGGCCGCGACCGCGGCTCCGAACGACGAGAAGATCCTCGCGATGTACGAGCGCGTCGCGCGCAACGGCGGGGATCAAGAGCTGCTGCTCGACTTCCTCGAACGCCGCGCCGCTCAACCCGGTGCAACGCCGGCGCAGATCCGCGAAGCGGTCGATCTCGCCGTCGAGCTCGCGCAAGACAGCCGCGCCGAAGCGCTGCTCGTTCGTGCGGTCGCCGCGGCGCGTAACAGCGCCGATGGCCTTGCCTCCGCGCCGTGGGCGGTGCTCGCACTCGCAGAGCGCCGGCTCGCCGCGAACGATCTCGTGCAGGCACGGGATCTCACCTACGAGATCGCACCGATCAGCGAAGCGGAGCCAATCGACGGGCTCGCGATGCGGATCGCGACCCGCGCACTCGCACATCGCAAGGTCGATCTCGCAGCCGACGTCTACGAGTTCCTGCGCGAGCGCAGCCCCGCCGATCGCGCCGTGTGGCAACCGCTGCTCACGATCTATCGCGAGCTCGGCGACGGCGATCGCCTCGGTAGCGTGATCTCGTCGACGCTGCCGGCCCTGATGACGCCGGCCGAGCGCAACGCGCTGCGGCTCGAGCACGCGAAGTTCTTGATCGAGAACCTCAAGCGCTATCACGACGCACTCGACGTGCTGCGCGACGGGCTCAAGGACGATCCAGATAACCTCGAAGCCGCGGAGCTCTACGAAGGCACGCTGCGTCAGCTCGGTGATGATGATGGCATCGCCGAGTTCCTGTGGTCGCGGTTCGACGATGCGCAACGACGAGGTCATCGCGATTCGACCGTCGACGTCGCGTTGCGGCTCGGTGACCTGCTCGAGAAGACGGGCTCGCCGGATGCGGTCCGCGTCTATCGCGCGGCGCTGATCATCGCGCCCGACGATCGCGAGATCTTGCGTCGCGTCGTCGCTCAGCTCGGCGAGCACGACAACCCGCGCGAAGGCGCGCTGCTGATGGAGCGCTTGCTCGCCGTCGAGACGCCGGAAAAGGCGCCCGATCTCGCCGGCAAGCTCGCGACGATGTGGGAGGCGGCCGGCGATTTCCGCGGCGTGCAACGCACGCTCGAGCTCGCGTACAAGGCCGCGCCCGACGACAAGGCGATCCACGATCGCCTCGAGAAGTGGTACCGCGATCGCGAGCTGTGGTCCGAGCTCGCGGAGATGATGACGCGCGATGCCGAGCGGCTCGCCGATGGTCCGGCCGTCGAGCGCCTGCGCGAAGCCGCGAGCGTCTACTCCGGGCATCTCGGTCAGCCGCTCAAGGCCGCCGAGGTGCTGCGCAAGGCTCGCCAGCGCGCACCGCAGGTCACCGAGCTCGTCACCGATCACGCGGCAGCACTCGCCGCCGCCGGTGAGCTCGATGCCGCGCAACGTGCGATCGGCGAAGCGCTCGCGACCGTTCAAGGCAGCGGGCGTACCTCGCTGCTCCTGTTGCGGGCGAGCTTCCGCCAGCAGCTCGGTGATGACGCGTCGGCCGTGCAGGATCTCACGGAGGCGTACGAGCTCGACAAAGACCGCGTCCAGGAGACGCTCGTCGGCGGACTCGAGCGACTTCGCCTGCGTGCCGAGCGTGACAGCGATCTGCCGACCGAGCGTACCGCGACGTTGCGGCTCGCGAAGCTGCTCTGCGATCACGGCCAGATCGAGAAGGGCCGCGGCTTCCTCGTCGGCTGGATCGAACGCGATCCGCGCGACTCCGAGCCGCTGTATCTGCTCTGCGATCTCGATCAATCGATCGAGCACTGGGACGGCGTCAGCGCCGCGGCGACGCGCCTCGCGTACGTCACGGAAGGCGAAGATCAGGTCAAGGCCGCGTTGCGCGCCGCCGATGCCGCCGCCAAAGCGGGCCGTCCTGGTGATTGCGTGCCGGTGCTCGAGCTCGTGCACCAGCAACAACCCGCGGTCGAGATCATTCGCAACAAGCTCCGCGACATGTACGAGGCAGCGGGCGAGTTCAAGCTGCTCGCCGGCATCCTCACGGCCGACGCGGATCACGGATCGGATCCGGCGCAGCGTTACGCGAACTACAAGCGTGCCGCCGAGCTGCTGCTCTATCAGCTCGAAGATGCGGCCGGCGCGCAGATCCCCGCGCAGAAGGCGCTCGAGCTCCAGCCCGACGATCACAACGCGCTGATGCTCAACGTCGACGTGCTGATCGCGAGCGGTCAGCTCGAAGACGCGGGCCGCACGCTCGAAGCCGCGATCGCCGCGCAGAAGAAGCGGACGCCGGAGCTCGCCGTGCTCCAGCAACGCATGGGTCGCGTGTGCGCGATGCTCAACGACAAGGACGGCCAGCTCAACTGGCTCAAGAAGGCGTTCGACGTCGATCGCAAGAACGCAGAAGTGGCCGCCGAGCTCGCGCAGCTGGCGACGGAGGTCGGCGACTACGAGCTCGCCCTCAAGCCGCTTCGCGCGATTACCTTGATGGACAATCCATCTCCGGTGACCCGCCCGATGGCGCTGCTATGGGAAGCGAAGATCGAGCACGCCCGTGGTAATCGCGCGAAAGCCGAGCTGTGGGCGAAGAAAGCGCTGCGCGAGGATCCTAACTTCTCCGACGCGCAGACGTTCCTCGACGAGCTCGGCTGAACAACAAGACGCCGGCGACCCTCGCGGATGGGCCATACCTAACCCATTGGAAGCAGGCCATGCAGCTCCCGCAGCCCGCACTGCGGAATCCGCAGGACGGCCTTCCCGTGTAGCCTGCGGGCCATGTCCGACGCCGTTCGCTATCACGCCGACGCCGAGATCGGCGTCATCACGCTCGATCGTCCAGACAATCGCAACAGCATGACGCCCGAGCTGCTCGATGCGTTTGCTGCAGCGAGCGCGGCTGCCCGCGCGGACGCGAGCATTCGTTGTTTGATCGTGACGGGAACCGGCGCGTGCTTCTCTTCGGGCGCGGACTTCAAGTCGACACTACAAAGAGACACCGGCCGAGCGCCGCATGAAAAGTCGTACGCGATGTACGAGCCGTTCTTGTCGCTGCTCGATGTCGAGGTGCCGGTCATCGGCGCGCTCAACGGTCACGCGGTCGGCGGTGGCTTTGGCCTGGCGCTGGTCTGCGATCTGCGGATCGGTGCGCTCGAGGCCAAGTACGGCGCGAACTTCGTCAGGCTCGGACTCGCGCCGGGGATGGCGATCAGCTATCTGCTGCCGCGCCTCGTCGGGGTGGCGCGCGCGAACGAGCTGCTACTCACGGGCCGCCTGGTCGATGGCGCCGAGGCCGAGCGCCTCGGGATCTTGAATCGCGCCGTGCCCGCGATCGACGTGCTCGGCGAAGCGATGACGATCGCGCGCACGATCGCGGACAACGCGCCGTTCGCGGTACGTGCGACGAAGACCGCCATTCGCCGGGGCCTCGCACTCGACGCGCGCACCGCCGCACGCGCCGAAGCTCACGACCAGGCGACATCGCTCGCGATGGACGACGCGCGCGAAGGCATCGCGGCCCTGCTCGCCAAGCGTCCGCCGCGCTTCACGGGACGCTAGCCGGCAGTTGGCTCGCGGTCGGTGGCACGGTCCCGGGTGGCGCGCACGCGACGAAGTCGGCAGGTTGCGTGCCCGACGCGCTGCCGTGTGCGGCGAAGGCGATCGGGCCCCAAGGCGTGTTGACGCTCAGCAGGTACCAGCCGGCGTGCGGGCTCGCCTCGACATAGACATGTTGATCGCCGACGAGATAACCGATCGGCTCTCCGCTCTCGCGCGAGTACAAGCACGTGCCGCTCGTTCCGATCGCGTTCGGTGGCGGTGGCGGCGCGATCACCGCATCGGAGCCGCGCAGCCGGTGAACGCGGCCCGGTGGATCGCGCTTCGAGACATAACCATGCGCCAAGACCTCGCCGTCTTCGTACGAGACCTCGACCCACGCATCGTCGATCTCGCGGATCGTCTCGAGGAAATATCCGGTCGCCATCACCGCGAGCTCGCGGGCCGTCCATCGCGGCTCGGCGCGGATCACCGCACCCGGTGTCACCATCAACACCTGTCGGCCACTTGGAATCCGACCGATCGAATCGCGAAACGGCGCGCGATCGACCAGCACGGCATCGGGAAGCCATCCCGTGATCTCGAGCGAGCCGTAGTAGCGAACCTGGGTCCAATGATCTTTGTGAGCGAGTCTCCGCACGCGCGCGCCGGCCTTGAGGCTCGCCTGCACGAGGCTGCCTTGCGAGAGATCGACAAATTCTCCGCCGCCCGGACGTTGGTGAACCAGCTCCTCGCGGTTCGTGATCGCGAGCAGCCGCGCGCGCTCGGTCCACACGGCAAAGCGCACCTCGTCGAGCCGAACGCCGATCCGGACGACGCTGCCCTGCTCTTCGATCAGCGTGACCGCGATCGGCTCGTTCTTCGCCGGCGCCTCGATCGGCGTCCCGCCGACTTCGAGCGCGATAGGCCCCGGAACGATCCACGATCCTTCATCGGACGATCCCGAGAGCGTCGCGATGGCATCGATCGGTGGTCCCTCGTGGACGACACGACGCGCCTGAGTCGCGCTCTGGGTCGCGGTCGCTGCCGTGCCGCTGCAGGCGTTCATGAAGAAGACGACCGCGACGAGCCCTCGCATGTTGAGGAAGTCTCGCATGCGCTCCATTCATCGCCCTTCCGGAGGAACTGCCGCCGCCGCTATCCAGCTCCCGCGTAATCACCTACGCACGAGCACGACCTTGCCGCCTGCGACACATGTGATTTTCACCGCTTACGACGCGGTGCGTCTCGTCCGGCTCTTGCACTGCTAAGTAGCGGATGGAAATCGGCGTTATCACCAACCCGAATAGCCGTAAGAACCGCAACCGTCCTAATCGGGCAGAGCGGCTCCAGCGGATCGTCGGGACCATGGGCGAGGTTCACCAGACCTCATCGATCGACTCGATCAAACCCGTCTTGCGCGAGTTCCTTCGCAAGCGCGCACGCTACTGGGTCGCCGATGGCGGCGATGGCGCCCTCCACTGGATGCTCCGCAGCGGCATGGAAGTCCTCCAGGAGGACGAGTTCGCCGGCGAGTCGGTCCGGCTGCCGATGACGCTTCCCACCAAGGGCGGCACGATCGATTTTGTCGCGAACAACGTCGGCATCGAAGGCGACGCCGAAGGCATCCTCGCGATGCTGCGCGGCCGGCTCGAGAGCGGCGCGGTGATCGAAGACACCGAAGTCGACTCGATGTGCATCGATGGCGTCCAGATCGAGGACGGCCAAGAGGTCGCGTTCCGGACGTATGGCTTTGCGTCCGCTGCCGGCGGCGTCGGCCAGCGGTTCTACGCGAAGTACTACGCGGACCGCGATCCGAACCCACGCACGATCGTGAAGGTCGTCGCGACGACGATCGCCTCGATGCCGATCGCGATGTCTCCGCTCGCGAGGCTGCCGTTCGGTTCGCTCTCGACGTACGCGAAAGAAGTGTTCGCGCCGACGCAGTGCAAGGTCACGCTCGACGGCATGGTGCTGCCGGGCACCGAGTTCACCGGCGTGCACGTCGCATCGATGTCGATCAACCTCGGCAACGTGCTGTGGTTCTTCGGCAAGGCCGACCAGCCGGGCCTGATGAACGCGATCGTCGGAACGCCGAGCCCGTGGGCGATCATCTCCAACCTGCCGCGGATGACGCGCGGTCGCGAGATGCGTGGCCGCAACGTGCTCGATCGCCCGTGCCGCGAGATGATCGTCGAAGCGACCGGCAACGAGCTGCTCGCACCGATCATCGACGGCGAGTACTACCGCAACGTCAAGAAGCTCGTGTATCGCGTCGGACCGCGCGTGCGGATTCCGAAAGTCGTCGCTCAAAAAGCCGCGTAGCTACTTGCACGAGAGCGTCGCCGGGCCACCACCGACGGCTTCGCAGGTCTTCGGCGCCTTGCAGTGCGCCGCCTGACAAGCCGCGTTCTCGGTCTTGAAGCAGCGCCGGCCGAACACGTAGAAGCAGTCCTTGCGATCGCCCTGGTAGCGCCAGCCGCCCCACTTCGATCCGGACTTGTCGACCTCGCCGCTCGCGCGCGCTTCCTCGAGCTGCTTCTCTTTCGCAGTCTGCGGTTCGTTCGGATCGGATTGGGGCGCGCCACAGGCGCCACACGCAAGCACGAACCAGAGCGATCGCAGCGACATTGGGCCCGATCATGCCATAGTCCGGAGGTGGCGGACGACGACCGGGCGGTGCGCGACAAGATGGCGCTTCTCGAAGCGGAGGTCAAAGCCACCGCCGAGTTCCAGCGCCTCCGGAAAGAGACCGCGCTCGCCAAGGTCCGCGAAGATCGCGCGGTCCAACAAGCCGAGCAGACCGAGCTCCGTCAGCGTCAGGCCGAGATCGTCACGCGCAAGAAGCGCCCGACGGCTGAACCCGAAGTGGAGATCGTCACGCGCAAAACTCGCGCTGATGACGGCGATGACGCCGATGGTCTCGGGAGCGCGCTCGAGCTCGCCGGCAAGGCGAACCGCGTCAAGACCGAGCTCGCGCGCAAGCCGGGCAAGGGCGAGAAGTCATGGATGAAGTCGGGCCTCGCGTCGACGCTCCTCGGGCCCGTCGGTTGGCTCTACGCGGGGTCGATGCGCGAGGCGGTGCCGGCCTCTGCCGTGTGGCTCGCGCTGATCTCGCTGGCGAGCAAGATCTTGCCCACGGTCTTGCTGCTGCCGGTCCTCATGGTCGCGTTACCGCTGTCTGGCATCGCCGGGGTGGTCTATGCTCTCCAGTACAACCGGCACGGCGGCCGGCAGCGACTGTTCGACAAGGAAGACAAGCCCAAGCAACTCCCCGGTCGGTGACGGTTCGTCTCACCCTACTCTCACCGGACATGTAAGCTGTAACGCGAATTCCTCGTCGGTGCGTCGATAAGATTCCTATGGTGAAGACAGGCCTCGTTATCGCGGTAGCCGTCCTGCTGACCGGACAAGTCGCGGCCGCGGATACCGCTCGAGCGCCTGCTCGGATCAAGGTCGCGGTCGTCCCCGGGATCGCCGTGAACGTCGACGCCGGCCGAGTCGACGCGCTGACACAAGACCTCGCCGACGCACTGCAAGGCGAGCTCGACATCGAAGCGACCGGAGGTCTCGAAGCGCGCAGGCAGCTTCCCGCCGATGGCTTGCCGCCTGATTGCGTGACGACGCCCGCGTGCGTGCAAGACGTGGCGAAGCGTCTCGGTGCCCAGCAGCTGTTGTTTGTCGTGATGGTGGACAGCGGTGCCGGTGGTTCCATTCAGGTCGATACGACCTGGATCGAGCCCATGAGCGGCCGAGCCGTGTCGCGTCCGGCGATCGACATCACCGTCGGTGACGTCGCTCGCGGCAAGTTCGCCGCTGCAGCGAGTGTGTTGCTACCCGACGCCCCGGTGCGGCCCAAGCCGAAACCGACGAGGATGACCGAGACCATTCCGCGACATTTCACGCTGCCATCGAAGGTGACCGCGAGCGTCGGTGTGGTGGGCCTCGGCGTCGCGATCGGGTTCGGAATCGTGACGAGAGATCGCTACAACAAGTGCAATGCCGATCCCAATCATTGCTTCCAGCCGCAGCGTGACGCGATCCGTAGTGTTTCGATTCCCGCCGACATCGGCCTGTTATTCGCCGTGGGCGGAGCGATCGCGACCGGCGTCCTGTTTGCGACATCGCAAGACAAAGCGCATCTCGTGATCGAGCCAACCCCGACCGGCATCGGGGTCGCCGCGTTCGGGAGCTTTTGATGGGCGTCGAGGTCGCCGACGACGAGCGCACGCCCGACAAGCTAGTCGGTCAGGTGCTCGCGAACCGGTATCAGATCGAAGCGCGACTCGGTGAAGGCGCGATGGGCGCCGTGTATCGCGCTCGGCACGTCAAGGTCGGTCGCCCGTTCGCGGTGAAAGTCCTGCATTCGCGCCTGACGATGGATAACAAGGTGCTGCTCCGGTTCGAGCGCGAAGCCGAGCTCGCAGGCCGCCTGCGCCATCCCAACGTGATCGGCGTTGTCGATGTCGGCGAGATGCCCGACGGCACGCGCTACATGGTGATGGACTTCGCAGAAGGTCCGGATCTCGCATCCCTGCTGAGCGAAGCGCCGATGCCGCCGCATCGCATCATTCGCATCGTGCGCCAGATGCTCGAGGGCCTGTATCACGCGCACGAGCACGGCCTGATCCACCGCGACTTCAAACCCGAGAACGTGATCGTCGAGCGGGATACGCATGGCGACGAAGTGCCGCGCATCGTCGATTTCGGCATCGCGATCCTGCGCGAAGGGAGCGATGCCACGCCCACGACAGGTCGGCTGACGACCAACGGCCTCGTCCTCGGGACGCCGCACTACATGGCACCGGAGCAAGCGGTCGCTGATCCGATCGATCATCGGATCGACCTCTTCGCGCTCGGTATCATCGTGTACGAGATGCTGTCGGGGAAGCTGCCGTTCGACGGCTCGGGTGCAGAGGTCGCGCGTGCGAACTTGCTCCTCGATCCACCGCGGATCTCCGATCGCGTGCCTTACCTGGAAGTCGATCCGCTGCTCGAGGCCTTCGCTCGCCGGCTGATGGCGAAGAAGCGCGATCACCGACCTGCGACGGCCAAAGCGGCGCGCGACATCCTCGATCTGATCGATCGAGATCGCGCGGCGGCAGCGCCGATCCTCGGCGTACCGGTCGAGATCGCCGCGCGCGCTCCGCTGCCGACGCAGCCTTCGAAGCCCGTCTCCGCGCGCAACGATCACCCGGGAACATTCCCACCGCCGATGCGCGAGTTCCTCGAGACGCCACCGCAAGCGCCGCGCATGGGTGCCGCCGTGGCCGTGCCTGCATCGACAAGGCGCGACGCTCAGAACGATGTCACGACGCAGCCCGCGTCGCCGCTGCCGTTCGAAGCCAAGCGCAGCCGCCGTCCGATCCTGATCACCGCCGCCGCAGGTGTCGGTGCGATCGCGATCGCCGCCGCGCTCAAGCTCGGTACTGGGAGCTCCGCGCCTCCAGCGCCGGTCGCGACGACCGCGAAGCCGGATATCAGACCGATCGAGACCGTCGAGCCCAAGCCGACCGAGATCAAACCTGTTCAAGCGCCCGTCGAGGAACCCGGCGCAACGCATCCGCCGGACACGAACCCGACCGAGACCCATCGGCCGGACACGAACCCGGCCGAGACGAACCCGAGCGGGTCGAAGCCGAACGACACGAAGGCCACGAGCAAGGGCTCGAAGGCAAAGCAGATCGCGAAGTCACATGACGATCACAAGGTCGAGGTGGCCAAGCCGACCGAGACCAAGCCCGCCGAGATCAAGCCGGCCGAGATCAAGCCCCCCGAAACGAAGCCCGCCGAGATCAAGCCCCCCGAGACGAAGCCCGCCGAGATCAAGCCCGCCGAAACGAAGCCGGCCGAGTCGATCGTTGCCGTCAAGCCCGCGGACGATACCAAGCCGCTCGACGCGAAGGGGCTCGTCCGCGTCTACAGCGCGACGAACGCCGACCTGCGCGCGCTGGAAGCCGCGAAAGGCGTCGACGAGGCCGCCGAGCTGCGAGCTCGTTATCGCCTGATCAACATCCAGCAAGCGATGGCGACGCAGATGTCGCGCGATCAAGCCTCGGCCGCGCTCACGAAGATCCGCCGCGAGATCGCCGCGAAGCTACGGTAGATACGCGACGTCGATGCACTTGTCGGCCTCGGGCGCTCCTTGGTGGCCGCCCGCCAGCGTGATGCACACCCGATTGAAGCCGACCGAAACGGGCGGATTGATCGTCGCCATCGCATCCGCGCCGAACGCCACGCCTTGCTGTCCCGCGTGGTTGGTGCCGCTCTCGTCGACGGTGTAGACGTTGAACTGGACCGACGGCGTACCGATCAACCGGAGCGTCGTGTCCGTCGTGAGGATCGAAGGGGCCATGACGAACGCGGGCCCGCGCACCGCCATCGGCGTGCTGGCCGGAGCCGCACCTGCTGGCGCATCCCAGCGAATGCGCCCCTCGGAGCCGTGCCCGCCGGTTCCGGGTGTACGACCCGCACCGCCGGCTGCCGTGAGGGCACCGGTCGAGAGTGTTGCACCCGTCCGCACGACGATCACACCGCCGGCCCCGCCACCGCCCGTTCCACCCGAGCTACCCGTACCGCCGTTGCCACCCGAGACGTCGATCGCACCGACGGTCACGTCCCCGTCGGCGGTGAGCTCGACGGTGCCGCCACCACCGCCGCCGCCACCGCCGCCATTTCCGAGCGTTCCATTGATGCCACCACCACCGCCGCCGCTCGCTTGATTCGCCCTGATCGTCTGAAAATCGTCATAGGAAGTGATCACGATATCTCCGGTCGGCACTCCACCTGTACCGGGCGCAGCGCCGCTGGCCCCCATGATCCCCATCGAGGCAAATCCAGCGCCGCCACCATCACTGCCAACGCCACCGAGAAATCCCGGCGTCGCACCGGGTTTCCCGCCGCCATTACACTCGGCCTGACCTTGGTTATTCGCGCCCGCGCAACCTCCGGGGCCTCCGAGTCCGCCGGTGACGTTCGCACCATTGGATCCTTGCGCGTTGACGTTCATCACGTTGATCGACGCTGTCGCTCGAATCGCAACGCGTTGGGTCTTGGTGCCGTAGAACGTGACGGGCGAGCTGAGGGCGACCGACGAGTACAACAGTAGCAGCTGGCTTGCCGCGGCCTTTCCGTTCGTCGTGCCGGAGGTGTCGAGCACGACGCTCGTGAGCTCGGGCAGTCCGTGAAGGCTCAGCTTGCCCGCCAGCATCTGACTGGTCATGCCGCCGCCTGCGATCGGTTGTGTCACTTGGATCGTGATGGGAATCAGCACGTCGGCGCCGAGCGAGCCATCGACCCGCGCCACGACCGGGATCGCGAGGTAATCGCTGTTCGCCGGGATCACGATCTTCGAGTTGTCCCATTCGAGCTTGACGGTGCTCGGCGCAGTCAACGTGACCTGTGCGCCTTGCACGAAGTTGGCTCCATGAATCACGAGGATCGCGGAGCGGCTCCCGCCATCACCCTGGCCTTCGAAAATCTCGCTCGGAGAAGCGCCGGTGAGCATCAGCATGGAAGGGTCGGCGTCGAAGGGAGCATCGATCGGAGGCGGAGCATCGAGCTGGACGGCGGCGATATTTCCACCGCTGTAGAAGATCGAGCAGCCACTGCCGAACAGCGTGAGTGCAAGCCATCCCAGGTGCTGCCGCATCGTTTGATTATATGCGCGTATTCTTGTAGCCGCGGGTGATCACGAGTGACTCACGTACACAGCGCTTGCGACATGGACCACACGCGGTCGACGTTGACCTCCGGATCATGCTGATCGGGCCCCCATTTGACCCACCAGGTGGGCCCTCCTAACGAACGAGGCGTAGCACTTGCACCGCTGCCTTCTTCTCGGCGATTCTTGAGGGGTTATGGTGTCTTGTTTGCTTTGCGGCTCCCCTCGGTCGATCGGCGTCCTGTGCACGTCGCACGGGGTTGCGATCGCATCTCCAGGCATCACCAGCGAGCAGATCTTTTCACGCGCCCAGAGCCCGACCGCCGCTCTGATCGATGCGTGGGGTTGTGCGCACGGGATCGCCGACGGTAGCCGCGTCGGCCGCGATCCGCGCGTCGACCTGGCGGTGTTGCACGCGTCGGTGTCGAGCGAGCACGCATCCCTGAAACACGCGAATGGCAAGTGGCAGATCATCGACAACTCGAGCCGCAACGGCACCGAGGTCGAAGGTACGAGGGTCACCGAGCACGAGCTGACGAGCGGCGCGACGCTGCGTCTCGGCGACGTCAAGTTCTACTTCTGGCCGGATCCACTCCCGAAGATCGAGCCTCCGCGCGGCCAAGGTCGTACCGCGCCGACGCGCCGCGACGAGCTCGTGTTCAGCGCAAAGGTCACGACCCCGCGCGGCCATTTGCTCGACCTGCGGCAGCGCGTCGACGGCGGCGTGTTGCGGATCGGCGAGCACTCGATCGAGCTCGCAGCGATGGAGTTCGGCCTGCTGCAGTTGCTCGTCGAGCGGCGGCGAACCGTCTCCGATCCCGAGCTCGCATATGTCGCGTGGCACGAGATCGCCGACGCGCTGTCGTTCCGCTCGGTCCAGGCCGACAGCGAGAACGTTCGCGAGCTCGTTCACCGCGTGCGCCGCAAGCTCGGCGCCGTTCAGGCCGACGACCTGATCGAGAGCAAGCGCGGCGTCGGTTACCGGCTCGCCGGCGAACCCGGATAGGCGCGGCCCGGTATACTCGGCGCGATGGAGCCCTCGCGTCCTCGTGGCAATCCGACCGCTCGCCGTCGCCGTCAGGTCCGATGGGCCAAGCGCCTGCGGCGCGTCGGGCTCGCGTGGCAGAACGCGCTCGAGATCGCGCGCGCCGGGCGACTGACCGCACCATACGGGTTTCCGTTCGAGATCGTTCACCAGCAGCACGTCTACAAGCTGCGCCACTACCAACGCAGCGCGGATCCGGGAATCACGCCGATCGGCGCGCCCCTGCTCCTCGTGCCACCGCTGATGGTCGCCTCCGAGGTCTACGACATCTCTCCGGACGTCAGCGCGGTCGCGTACTTGTCGCGCCAAGGCGTCGACGTATGGCTCGTCGACTTCGGTGCGCCGGAGCGCGAAGAAGGCGGCATGGACCGCACGCTCGACGATCACGTCCGCGCGGTCTCCGAGGCGATCGATCGCGTCCGTGCCGCGACCGGCAAAGATGTTCACCTCGCCGGCTACTCGCAAGGCGGCATGTTCTGCTATCAGGCCGCCGCGTTTCGCCGCTCCGCGGGCCTCGCGTCGATCATCACGGCCGGCAGCCCCGTCGATCTGCATCGCCAGCTCAAGCTCAACGAGGATGTCACCGAGCGCCTGGTCGCCGGGTTGCGCGCCGCACTGTCATGGCCGCTCGCGCACATCGAAGGCCTGCCCGGCATGTTCACGTCGACCGGATTCAAGCTGCTGTCGGCGCGCAAAGAGGCGATGCAGCTGCTCGACTTCGTACGCAAGCTGCACGACCGGCAAGCGCTCGAGAAGCGCGAGGCGAAGCGCCTGTTCCTCGGCGGTGAAGGCTTCGTCGCGTGGCCGGGGCCGGCGTTTCGCAAGTTCGTCGACGACGTGATCGTCGGTAATCGCCTCGCCTCCGGCGGCTTCGTGATCGACGGTCACACCGTCACGCTCGCGGATCTGACGTGTCCGATCCTGTACTTCGTCGGCAGCCGCGACGAGATGGGCCGGCCCAGCTCCGTACGCGGGATCCGCCGCGCCGCGCCGCAGGTCGATCAGATGTATGAAGTCCCACTCAAGGCAGGTCACTTCGGACTCGTCGTCGGATCGGCGGCACTGACCGTGACCTGGCCGAGCGTGGTCGACTGGATGAAGTGGCGCGAAGGCACGGGCGCGGTGCCGCAGCACGCGTTCGACGTACGCGCGGCGAACCCGCCCGATCCGTTCGCGAAGCCCGACGATCCGGACGTCGAGGATCACGACGACCACGACGATGACAGTCCGCTCGATCTCGCGAAGGAGCTCGTGGAGAAAACGGCCAAGGCCGCGCTCGATCGGATCGAGGAGCTGTCGGAAGATCTCGGCAGCTATCTCGACAATGCTCGCTGGCAGGTGCCGCGCCTCGCCCGGCTGCGCAACCTACAAGACGATTCTCTCGTCTCGCTCGGACGCTCGCTCAGCGAACAGGCCGCGAAGATCGGCGATCGCACGTTCTTTTTGTGGCGCGGCCGAGCGTTCACGTACGCCGAGGCCAATCGCCGCGTCGATGCCGTCGTCCGTGGACTGATCGCGTGCGGCGTGAAGTCGGGATCGCGCGTCGGTGTGATGATGAAGTCACGGCCATCGCACCTCTCGATCGTCACCGCGATCAACCGGCTCGGCGCCGTCGCGGTGCTCCTGTCGCCGGAGACGCCCGATGACGGGCTGCCGCGAGCGCTCGATCTGGGCGAGCCCGAAGTCCTGATCGTCGATCCCGATAGTGCTGCACGCGCGCGTGCTGCGACGACGATCAAGGTCATGGTGCTCGGCGGCGTCGGAGAACCCGCCGTTGCGCCGGGTACCCAGCGCAGGCTGCCCGCCGGCGTGATCGACATGGAATCGATCGATCCCGACACGGTGACGCTACCGGCCTGGTATCGCGCCGATGCCGGCCGCGCCCGCGATCTCGCGATGATCTTCGTGTCGTCCGGACGCCACGAAGCACCGAGAGCGATGAGGATCACGAACCGCCGCTGGGCATTCTCCGCACTCGGCGCCGCGGCCGCCGCGACGCTGACGACGCGAGACACCGTGTATTGCTCGCTCCCGCTGCATCACCCGTCGGGCACTCTCGTCGCCGCGGGCAGCGCGCTCGCCGGCGGTGCGCGCCTCGCTCTATCGTCTTCACCAAGGGGGTTGACCCCCTCCCCATCGACAGAGCCACTGGGGTCCCCACCCCAGCTTGGCTTCGATCCGCAGACGTTCTGGGACGAAGTCCGTCGCTACGGCGTCAGCGTCGTGTTCTACGCGGGTGAGATGTGCCGGAAGCTCGTCGATGCCGAGCCCGTGCTCGGCGAGAAGAACAATCCGGTGCGCCTGTTCGCCGGCAGCGGCATGCGACAGGACGTCTGGCGACGGCTGATCGATCGGTTCGGTCCGGTCGGCGTACTCGAGCTGTACGCTTCGACGGAAGCGAACGCGGTGCTCGCGAATGCCTCCGGCAAGAAGATCGGATCGGTCGGTCGTCCGCTGCCCGGCAGTCCGGAGGTCGCCGTGGCCGCGTGGAGCTTCGCGGATGACGACTTCGTGCGCGAGGGCGCGGGGCGGCTCGTCCGTGCGCGACTCGACGAGCCCGGCATGCTCGTCGCGAAGCTCGCGCGTGCGGGTGCCGATATCGCGCACATCGATCCACGCCGCCTGCTGCGCGATGCGTTCGAGGCGGGAGACACCTGGTTCGTGACCGGTGACTTCATGCGCGTCGATTCCGTCGGCGATTACTGGTGGGTAGATCGCCAGGGCCAGATGGTGAAGACGCGGCTCGGTGCGGTCGCGTCGACGCGCATCGAAGATGCGATCTACGACTGCCCCAGCGTCGCGCTGTGCATCGCGGTGGGCCGTCCCGATCCGGACGACCCGACGAGCGAGCTCCCGATCGCCGCGATCGAGCTCCACCATGGCGAGCCGCTCGATCTCGAGGCGCTGTCGGCCGCAACGCGGGCCTTGCCGGAATACGCCCGGCCGCGCAGGATTCGCGTCGTCGAACATCTGCCGATGACGGATGGCTGGCGTCCAATCAAACGCGGCTTGCGCGATCTCGACCTCGGTACGGGACCGGTCTACCACTGGGATCCAAGATCGCAGCGCTACACGAATACCGTGGAGCCGACACCGCGCCTCATCGAAGCCGCGCTCCGCTAACCGACGAACCTGATCGAATCACGCGGATTCGCGCCGCGCCGCGACTCCATCGGGGTGTTTGCGGGGGGCGTTGCTCGAACCGATACGGGCGTGAAGACCGGCGTGCCTCTTGCGCGCGGGCACATCCATTCGATGAGCAAGACCCTGATCGCTGCGCGCTGCGTGCTCCTCGTCGTTGTCGGTACCCGTCCGCTAATCGCGACGGCCGATGATCCCACGCCTGCGACGGGAGCGGCTCAGCCCCCAGCGCCCGACGAGCGTCCACGGTCCACTATGCCGATCCAATCATCCGAGCCGATCGAGCGCGAGCGCCGGCACACGGCTGCTGAGGTCGCCGGTAATCCGCGGTCCGGTGACGAGAGCGGGCGCACCGATTCGATCCCGGGCGACTCTGGCTCCCGCAGGCTCGGGCGGATCGTGCTGTTCGTGCCGTGGGTGGTGACCGAGATCGCGTACGCGCCGATCCGCGGCTCACTGTGGGCCGAGGAGCGGTACCAGCTCGAGGACTTGTATTACCGCACGTTCTACAATCGCGACCGCACGATCGGCCTCGTCCCGACCGCGAGCTACCTCACGGGCCTCGGCGGAACGGTGGGCGGGAAGTTCATCGACCTCGACGTGTTCGGGCAACACGAGTATCTCGAGCTCGCGGCGGCGACCGGCGGCCAGTTCCGCCAGGACTACGTCGTGAAGGCATATACCGGGGACAGGCTCGGCCCGCTCCAGCTCGGGCTCGATGCGGACTACATACGACTCCCCGCGTATCAGTTCTTCGGCATCGGCAACGGCGACGAAGTGCCCCTGCCGGGAATGCCGATCAATCCGATCGCCAGCGAGGTCGCGGTCAAGACCCACAATCGCTACCGCGAGGGATCGATCGCGCTAACGGCGGACCTCCGCGCGGTCACGACGGACTGCGCGGCACCCGATGGCCCGCCCGAGCTCTCGGTGAAGCGTCTGCGGCGCTGCGGTTTTCACCTGCTCGCGACCGGGCAGCTCGCCACCGTCGAGATCTCGCACAGCACGAAGCACCCGTCGATCGAGGAGGTCTTCGACCGGGCAGCGCTCGTCGGCTTCGATCATGCGATCCACCACGTCTATGGTGAGCTCGAGCTGCGATGGGACACGCGACGTCGGTTCACGGCATGGGAGCCGCGCGACCTCCACAGCGTTGGCTCGCTCGCCAGCGTGTTCGGCGGCCGCGTCGATCAGTTCAATGGCCTCGCCGGATTTTGGCGTTACGGTATCGAGCTCCAGCAGTACTGGCGGATCACCGAGGGGCCCAGGATGATCGTGGCGCGGTTGCACGGCGAGGGCGTGACCGCACCGCTCGACCAGATCATCGTCGACGAGCTGCCGCTCCTCGGCGGCGACACGTTCCTCCGTGGCTACGAATATGGCCGGTTCCGCGATCGCGTTGCAGCGGTCGCGAGCGCGCAGTACCAGTGGGACCTGTCGTCCTTCCTCGACGCGTACGTGTTCGTCGATGTGGGCCGTGTGTACCGCGGTCTCGACGACATCACGCTGTCCCACCTGCGCCTCGGTTACGGCGTCGGCTTCGAGCTACATGGGACGTCCAGCTTCCTGGTCGAAGGGAGCGTCGCGTCATCGATCGACGGTGGAGTCGTTTTCACCGCGTCGTTCAACCCGATCTTCGACAACCGAACGTGGTGGCGGTGACCCGATGAAGCTCTTTCTATTGCTCGCTGCGCTCGCCGGCTGCGCAGCATCTTCGGCGTTGCCTCCGACTCGCTTCGTCAACGCACCACCGGTGGCCGTCGTCGACGATCGCGGCGACATGCCGAAACCGCTTCCCGCGGACCGATTCTACAAGAACTTGTACGTCTTCGACTCCAGCATCGAGCGACGAACCACGCGCGCGCTCCGGCTGCCATCGGAGGGCCGCGCGCTCGCGGTCAACGCGATCGACGAGGTCCCCGACTCGACGTGGTTCACCAACCGAATCGGCACCCGCGCGCTCTCGCCCGACGAGATCGCGACCGGACCGATGACCGAGGGGCCCGAGCAGCACCTACCGTGGACGGTCGTCAGCACGAAGGTCGGAGGAACCAGCTTCGGGCTGATCATCCGCGACGCGCGAGGCGTCAAGTACGAGCTCAAGTTCGACGCCAACGACGCGCCTCCCGAGCTCGAGACCGGCGCGCACGTCGTCGTCAATCGGTTGGTCTGGGCGGCTGGTTACAACGTGCCCGACGATCGCATCGTCTACATCCGGCGCGGTGATCTCGTGCTCGCGCCGGACGCCGTGGTGAAGGATATCTTCGGCGAGCCCCAGAGCTCCTACCGTCGCGACGATCTCGATCGAGATCTCCAGCTCGTTCACGTCGATCCCGACGGCCGAATCCGCGTGCTCGCATCGCGATGGATCGACGGCAAGGTCGTCCATTCCATCGACCAAGGCGTACGCGAGGGCGACCCCAACGACCGTATTCCGCACGAGCGCCGCCGTGACCTGCGCGGCGCATCCCCGATCTTCGCGTGGGTCAACCACGCCGATGCGAACGCAAGTAACTTCCTGGACGCTTGGGTCGCCGACCCGGCCGATCCGCGACGCCACTACCTCGAACACTATGCGATCGACTTCGGCAGGAGCCTGGGCGTCATGGAGGAGATGAACCACGATCGCAGGCCCGGCTACGCCTACAATATCGATCCGGCGAGGATCCTCTCGTCGCTGTTCATCTTGGGCATTGCGCCACGGCCGTGGGAGGGCGGCAAGCTCGTCGCGATCCGCGGCGTCGCGCGCGGCTTCAGAGTCGCGTTGTTCGACCCGGGCCAGTGGCGCCCTTGCTTCCCGTACACGCCCTTCGTGACCGCCGACCGCTTTGACAACTTCTGGGGCGCCAAGATCATCGCCCGGTTTACGCCCGCGCAGATCCGCAGTGCGGTCCTCGCCGGGCAGTTCACGGACCCGCGCGCCGTCGACTACCTCACCGACACGTTAGTCGCTCGCGCACGCGTGACCGAGGCGTACTGGTTCGCGCGCGTGAACCCGCTCGATCAGTTCGTGATCGCGCCGGTCCCGGCAGGCGCCTCGCTGTGCTTCGACGACCTCTCGATCACCGCGGGACTCGATGCCGCCACGACCACCCGCTACACGGTCACCGCGTTCGATCGAAACCAGCGACCGCTCGGCGCCGGCGCGTCGCTCGCAGCCGCGCCAGCGGGACGGACGTGCACCATGCCGGTGACGCTGTCGACGGACCACGACGGCTACACGATCCTCGACATCACGACCACGCGGCCGGGGTTCACGGGCTCGACCCTGGTCCACCTCGCGCGCGATCCGAGCACGCAGATGCCGCGCGTGATCGGGATTTGGCGGTTGTGAGCGTGAAGTCGTGATCGTCGGAACGCATTGCTCGTCACGACATCGCGGTCTTACGCGCCACAAAAATTTGAGTGGCCGAATAAACCGACGACACGAGCTTCGGACTGCCGGTTCGAGCTGATCCGCGCCGTCCGGCGCCTTTGCCACGCGCGTAACATCTGTGACGTGGGGAGCGTCACGCGCGCGAGGACATGACTCGCGCGCACAGGCCTTGCTACGAGCGCGACCATGCGTATGACACCCGTCGCATTGGCCGTCGCAATGCTCGTCTTCACCTCCACCGGTCTCGCGCTTGCCGATGACCCACTGAGACCTCCAGGAGCGTCGGTATCGCGACCGCTGAATCATAAGGACGAGACCACCGCACTTCTCCTTTCGCTCGGCGGAGCTGCCGTGGTGTACGCGATGATCGTCGAGTCCTCGTCGCCACTCGTCGTGAACAACGGGCTCCATGGATGGGCTGTCGGCGCGACCGCCGTCGGAGCGGTCGTCTTGCCCTCACTCGGTGAGCTGTATGCCGGTGATCGGATCACGAAAGGCATGGTGCTCCGCGCTGTCGGCGTCGGTAGTATCGCCCTCGCGGTTCACTCCGCGAACCAGCCGGGCGCGTGTGAAGACGAGCCATGTGGTGACACGTTTGTCATCTTGTTCGGTGTGGTCACCGTCCTCGCTGGAACGATCTACGACGTCGCCGCCGCCCCAAGTGCGGTCCAGCATTACAACAAAGCACAGCTTCAATTCTTCTCGATCGCCCCAACCGTGTTGAGATCCACGACCGGCCTTTCGGTCGGCGCTGGAATTCACGGGGAATTCTAGCGAGCGCTTCGCTAACGGCGAACGTGGATCGAGATCGCGGAGACCAGCTCGCGCGTGTCGACGGGCTTTGCGAGATGCGTGTTGAACCCGGCTGCGATCGCGACGGAGCGATCTTCCGCTCGCGCATACGCGGTGAGGGCGATCGCGGGCAGGTCCGCACCCGTCGCGAGGTTGCGGATTCGCTTGATCAGTTGATAGCCATCTTCGTCGGGCATGCCGATGTCGCTGATGAGCAGATGGGGGCCAAACTGGCCGATCAGCGTGAAGGCCTCGCGCACCGAGGCGGCGGTCGCGACGATCGCTCCGACGGACGCGAGCACTTCCTGTAGCAGCTCGCGCGAATCGAGCTCGTCATCGACCACGAGGATCCGGCGTCCGGAGATGTCTGCGTGCGCGGGTGCCGGCGGAAGCGCATCCTCCGCAGGTCTGACGGCGAGCACCGGCAGCGTGATGCAAAACGTCGCTCCCAGGGTCAGTCCGTCGCTGCTCGCGGACACCGTGCCGCCGTGAAGCTCGACGATGTGACGCACGATCGAGAGTCCGAGTCCGAGCCCGCCCACCTTGCGCGTCGTCGAGCTGTCCGCCTGACGAAATCGCTCGAACACGTGCGGCAGAAACTTCGCATCGATTCCGGCCCCGCGATCCGTGACGGTGATCGAGATCGTCGATCGTACGCGCGTCAGCGAGACTTTGATCTCGCCGCCGGTCGCGGTGAACTTCACCGCGTTCGATAGCAAGTTCAGCACCGCCTGCTGTAAGCGCGGTCCATCGCCGACGAAGATGCACGGCTCCGGCGGAAGCTCGACGATCAGCCGCTGTTGTTTCGCGTCCGCGGTCGGACGCACCACATCGATCGCGTCACTCACGATCGTCTTCAGTTCGAGGGCCTTCGACTCGAGCCGCAGGTTGCCCGTGATGATCCGCGACACGTCGAGAATGTCATCGATGATGCGAGCTTGTGCTTGTGCATTCCGACTGATCACGCCGATGCCCCGGGCGACGGCCGAAGCATCGTCGGTCTTGCGCGCGAGCAGCGACGTCCACCCGATGATCGCGTGCAGTGGCGTGCGCAACTCGTGGCTCACCGTCGCGAGGAACTCGTCCTTGACTCGGCTCGCGACCTCGGCCTCCGCACGTGCCGCGCGCTCGCGCTCCAGCAGCCGGCGCTCGGCATCGAGCAGTCGCGCGCGGTCGAGCGCTTGCGCTGCGTGGTTCGCGACGGCCTGATAGAACCCGCGTTCGTCGGCATCGTAACGATGGGGCATCGGATGCGCGAATACGATCACGCCGTCGATCCGCGTCTCGAGCTGCAGCGGCACCGCGCCGTACGAGAAGACCCGCCCGGCGGCGGCCGCGCGCTCGAAGACCTCAGGCGCGAGTCTGCGATAGGCCTCGACCGTCTCGATCCAGATCGGCGTGCCCGTTCGCATCACCTCGAGGGCCGGAACGCCGGGTGTGCCGGGCATCAGCACGCGGAACTGATCGAGTAGCCGCGTCGGACCCCACTCTCCCGTGACGATCAGCGAGCCATCGGGCTGCGCGATCCAAAGCGCGCCGCTGCTCGCCTCCATGACCTCGCCCGCGATCCGGCAAGCGGTATTGGCGACTTCTGACGCGGTCGATGCGCGCGAGATCGCCGCGACGATCTCCTGCAGCCGAGTCACGCGAACGCGCGCGCGGTGCTCGGCCTCGAACAGGCGCGCGTTATCGATTGCCGCCGCAGCGGTCAACGCGAGCTGCTCGACGAGCCTGACGTCATCTGCGTCGTAGTTTCGCGTGCACGAGCCATGCGTGAGCACGCCGATCGTGCGGCCGCGCGCGATCATCGGTGCGCCGATCGCAGACTTCAGCCCGATCCGCCGGAGTGCCGTCAGATGAGGTTCGTCGGTCGCGAGACGCTGGAGCATCTCATCGTCGATGTCCCGCAACAGGATCGGAGCCCCCGTTTCGACCACCTCGACCCCGCCTCCGCGCGCTTGACGAAAGTGATACCTGCGCTTGAGCAAGCGCGCGGTCTCTTCACCTCCCGGCAGGTGGTGACCGACGGCGAGACGTTCGAGCCCGGTACCATCTTCGACGAGCAGATCGACCAAACACCAATCGGCGACGCGTGGCACCGCGAGCTGCGCGACGTGCTCGATCGTCGTCGCCAGTTCGAGCGATGAAGCGAACAACCGCGCGGCTTCGATCAAGAAGCTACCTGCGTCGGCGTTATTCACGGCGACCAGATTTAGCGCGACGCCGAAAATCTAGCGAGTCTAAACGCGCACGTTGACGCCGCCGCTTGGTTTGTCGTGCGTCCCGTGAGGCTGCCGATCGTGACCACCCATTCATGCGGCTCGATGGGTTCGCGATGTGGACCTGGTAACCGGCGAGCCGCGCGCGCGTCCGATCTTCAGATCGTGCGAATGCGGCCAACGCGATCGCCGGCGTCTTGCCTCCTTGATGCGGCAGGACTGCGAACGGCGGCATCAACTGATAGCCGTTACGGTCCGGCATGTCTTGCGCGCGCACTGCGCGGTGGCGCCACGTCGTCGCGCGCACGCTGGGCCGCAGCGCGCACCCCTCTGGCGTGGAGACCTGTAAGCGCAATTGCGGAGTGCCTTCCACTCCGTTGAGCCCGTTACGTCAATGACTTCTATTATGCGAGCGGCGCACGCGTTGCAGCGGATGCCCGATGGGGGTGAGCTGTATGGGCCGTACACTCGTTGTAACGAGCAAGAGCGATGTCTCGGGGTGCGACATCCCGGTCGTCCGCACGATGCTCGACATGATCACTTCGCTCGAACGCGCCGGTGAGACGATCGCGACGGTGATCCTAAACGGCGACTTCTTGAAGGACCGACAGATCGCCGCGTTCCTTCGCGAAACGTATCCGTTTCTGGAAGTGGTCGTTTGGCCAGCCTCCGGGCCTTGCGTCCCGCCGTCGGTCGACTGCGAAGGAACCTCCCCATGTTGACCCTATCCGGCAGAGTGCTCGGTGCTCTCTCCGATGCAACGATCGGAACTGCGATCGTGATGGTGCATCTCATCCTTTCTGAACGGATCCGCGCTCAGCGCGTGAGCACCGCCGGCACGAACATCGCTCCTCTGGGCCCGCGCGCGACGCAACGCGGTTCTTGACAGCGCCGGCAACCGACGAGCTGCTTTGAACTTGGGGTTGAAGATCAGGGCACCGTATCGAGCATCACGATCATCGCGTCGGTAGCACCGGCGAAACGAAGTGTGCCGGTTCCAAAATCCGCGGCGGTACCTACGACCCCCGCCAAGGCGACGGCGCCTCCAGGCCCACCCGCAAGCCCCCATGGAAACGCTTCCCCGCACGAAGGGCCACGCGGGACGTAGCTGACGACGTCGGCGAGCGTCCCATCACGATTGTGCGCCGCGAGGTACATGCAACCGTCGAGCGCACCCGAACCGAAGTCAACGGAGTATCCGGCGGTGGATCCGCCGGTCACCACGGTTCCGTCGCCAAGAACCGCGATGGAGTCGGCGACCGCACTACCCGACGCTGCTTGGCGGGTCCACACCGCGTGACCGTTGGGATCGAGCGAATCGATACCGGGAAGCCCATTGTCGAGAGAACCGGAGTCACGTCGCGTGGAGGTCATCACAATCCCCCCAGTAGGGTCGACGGCGATTGGCCCGGACGCCCTCTCGACGCCATCGGGTCCTAGGACACCTGCCCACAACAGATGGCCGTCTAAGGTAAACCGTGCCGCGTACTGACTGATGCGAGCATTCGGCTCGAGGAACGTTCCTGCAAGCCGTTGGATGAAGCTGATGTCGCCCGCCAAAATCACATCGTCTTCGGCCGTCATCGCCACCGCGCCAGCGAACAGCCCCTGCACTCCTACGGTTCCGCCCGGGTTCTGGGAGGTCACGCCCCATAACATCTGTCCGTTCGCATCGAACAACACGAGGAACGGATCGTGATCGACGGCGCTGTAGTTTCCGTTCGGCAGTTGAAGCACGCCCTGATACGCGCCGATGATCGCGATCCGGCCGTCGTGTGACGCTGCTAGCGAAGTTAGATTCGAAACTGTCGAGGGACCGAGATTACGAACCCACTGCAGTTGACCTGCCGGATTGTACTTGGCGACGAAGCAGTCTGACCCGGTCGTTAATCCCGGTCCATGTAGAGTTTGACCTTCGAGATGAAGGTCTCCACTGTAGGTGCCCGCCACGATCACCGAGCCATCGCCGGTGGTCGCGACGCCGGCTACATCGGCATAGGCAGACATCTCGGTGCCGAGAGTGATCGTCCATCGTGCACTGCCGTCGATACCCGAGCGCTTCGAGACCCAGCCCGCCGTATGCGAGGTGCTGAGGGTTTCAACGCCAAAATCGACGGTCCCTGTAAAGAAGCCCCCGGCGACGACGTCCCCGGCAGGATCGATAACAACACTTCTTGCGCCATCCTCGTGGATGCTGCCAAGGGTCGTGGCCCAACGCGTGGAGTGGAGGATCTGTCGAGTGTTTCCGAGGTTGTTCTCGGAAGTGCATCCCCACAACACACAACACGCAAAGATGACGATTCTCATTTGTTTTCCTTGTTCAGTGCAGCGCGAGCACGACGACCATTCGAACGTGCACGATAAGACAAGCCCAATTACGAGCCTCATCACGGTGATTGCTTCGATGCGATCGTTCGTTCGATCAGCGCACGATGAACGCTGTCAGGATGATCCGTCAGAAACAGCGAGGCTGCAGTACGCGCTTCGTCCCGCCGTTCAAGTTTCGCGAGCGCGACGATCCGCAAGGCTGCTCGCTCTTCGTCGAGGGCGCCGCTCGGATGAGAGTGTTCGTCTTGATCAGCGAGATCGAGTGCGCGTGCGGCTTCGCCTCTGGACACGGCCGCCCAAGCTTCACGAAGGAGCTCGGCTTGCGATGGCAACGATTGCGCGATCGGTGAATGAACGGGCTCGGGTCTCGTCGATCGCGGTACCGTCGCTACGTGCGTCCCGGAGCCGGCACGAGTTGATGGTTCCGCTCGGGTTGACGTCAACGGATCCAAGCTTGGTGCAACCGGAGTCGGTGATGGAATTACCGGCCCCGCGCTTGGCTTCGACGCCCTTGTCTCCCCATCCTCTGATCCGCGGCGATGTATCAGTGCGACGGTTCCCCCGACTCCCACGACGATCGCGACCACTGCGATCACCTTGCCCACACCGCCGAGAGCTGCGCCGGCAAGGCTATGTCCGAGCGGAGCGTGACCCACCGAAGCTGTGACGCGTGCACGGACGGCAATTCGTAGCGACGCCGTCGCCGGAGCCACCGCGCGCTCGGCATCGAGCAGTTCCTCGAGCTCCGGCGGAAGTGCTTGCTCACTCATGGAGCACCGCGCAGTTTGCGAACGGATGCGAGCAGATCTGCTCGCCCAAGCCTAAGTCGCGAGTGCACCGTATTGGCCGGGATGTCCAGGATCTGCGAGATCTCGACGCCGCTATGGCCTTCGAGATCGTGAAGGATGAGGATGATCCTTCGATCCTCGTCGAGGGCATCCATCGCCTTCCAGAGCAAGAGCCTTTGCGCGACCAGCGGATCTTCGGCGTTCGGAGGATCCACCTCGGTCGGGGTCTCGCGTTGCTTCCTGCGAATGCCTGCCGCCACCCGCCGGGCGACTCCGAACAGCCAGGGTCGAACCGAGCGAGCTTTGTCGACGTCGTTCCAGCGTCGATAGAGCACGAAGAACACTTCGTGGACTGCGTCGGGGATGTCGCCAGTGGCGACCCCGAGACGTCGCACGTTGCGCCACACGTAATCGAATTCGCGTTCGTAGATGGCATCGAATTGCTCGAGCCCGGACCCGGGCGGGCGGACGGGTTCGCTCACACCGCTGTACTGCGCCGATCCAGCCCGTTTCGTCACGGAAAGCGTGCGATCACACCAAGGCCACCCCACCCCTCGAAACGATTTGTCGTCCAAACCTGCATGTGGTCGACGTCGAAACGAGTTGTGGTTAGCGACGTGTCGATCTCGAGGTGCACGCGCGCCGAGACGCCATCGGTCATCGAGCGTTCCCAAGTCAGACGCAGCCCCGTGGTCACAAGCGGCGTAACGACCGCTCGCGATCCAATCAATCCATCACCGGCACCACGGATCAGTCCTGCTGTGAGGATGGCGCATGCGCCGATGGAAGCGGCATGTACGCACGGGCTCAGGGACAGCTCGGACTTCCACACGCTGATCCGCGCCATCGATGTGACTTGAACCGCCTCCGGCGCCTCGATCCGTAACTCTGCTCCTAGCGACCGGCTCGCTCGCTTCCAGCGGACGCCTAGCAGGATTTCCTGTTGCCAACCGCGCGTGGTTACGCCGCCGGCACCACCGACCATCATATCTGTCTCCTCGGCCACTGGGATGCGTGCCTCAGGCGGCGGCATGTGGAGCTCGACGCGTGGCTCTTCCGATAGGATCGGCGCAGGCGTTGGCTTTGGCGAATCGTGCTCCGGCATCGCCATGGCGACGACGATCGCCACGGCTTCGATGAGCTCGGTGCAGCTTTGTGCATTCACAACACGCGGGCCACGGTGATGACCATCGCCGTCATCGAAATCGATTCGCGCTTGGACGTGGCCTTCGAAGACGTCGGTGTCGACGCGAACCGAACCCGACGAGTCGCTACTGAACGGCTCGTGTCCAACGAGCGCGACCACTTGGGGCGCTAGTGCCTGCAAGTCGCAGACGCCCGAGACAATCTCGAGCCGTGCCGGGTCCGCAGAGGCGCTGCCGCTTATCAACACCAAGACAGCGAGTCCGCGCACCACCGCCAGCAATGCTAGCGCTTCGTGGAGGTTGATGGTGCCAAACATGCGCTGCCGATTGCATGACGAAACTAGAGAGGACGACGCAATAGCGCTCTCTCAATCGTGACGAGGCGAATCGTTACCCGTGCTAGTGGGTTCGCCAATCCGAGCTCCGTGGTGATGATCTTCCACGCCGTACAACCGCGATGTCGCGCGGCGAATCGGCGGCTACTCGGTCAACGCCTGATGGACGAGCTGGATGCAGACCGAGCCCTCGCCGACAGCCGAGGCAACCCGCTTGATGCTCGACGCGCGAACGTCGCCGATCGCGAAGATGTGCGGACGATTGGTCTCGAACAGAAACGGGTGGCGCCGCAGCGGCCATTCGGCGGCTTGCAGGTCTTCGTCGGTGACATCGGATCCGGTGACGATGAAGCCATGGGGGTCCATGGCGACGATGCCGCGGAGCCATTCGGTATTGGGGTTCGCGCCGGCCATCGTGAACACGTGGCGGATCGGATGCGTCGATTCTTCGCCCGTGGACTCGTCGCGCCACGTGACGCTCTCGAGGTGCTCTTTGCCGTGGAGGGCGACGATCTTCGTGCGCCGGTGCATCGTGATATTAGGCGTCTCCTCGATGCGACGAATGAGATAACGCGACATGCTCGCGGCGAGATCGGACCCGCGGACGAGCAGGTGCACGCACCTAGAGCTGCGCGCCAGAAACGTCGCGGCTTGACCTGCGGAGTTACCACCACCGACGACGATGACCTCGTCTGCGCTGCACAGTTGCGCCTCGACATAGGTCGCCGCGTAGCTCACGCCGACACCTTCGAAGCGCTCGAGGTCGGCGACGTCGAGCTTGCGGTACTCGGCGCCGGTCGCGATGATGACCGCCCGCGTCCGCACGATCTCACCGGCGGTAAGCTCGATGCGATACGAACCTCGATCGCAGTGAATTCCGAGGACCGGTCGCGCGACCGCGAGCTTTGCACCGAACTTCTCGGCCTGGAGCACCGCGCGCGCCATCAGTGCCCCGCCGGTGATCCCCGTCGGGAAACCCAGGTAGTTCTCGATCTTCGAGCTGGAACCGGCCTGACCGCCGGGCCCGTGCGCCTCGAGCAGCAGCACGTCCAGTCCCTCGGAAGCGCCGTAGACAGCGGCAGAAAGCCCGCTAGGCCCCGCGCCGCAGATCACGACATCGTGCACGACTCCGGGCTCCAGCGTCGCACCAAGCCCGAGGCACTCCGCCGCCTCCGCGTCCGTCGGATTGCGGAGCACGCGCTCGCCGCTGCACAGCAGGATCGGGATCTCGTGGATCGCGACATGGAGCTGGTCGAGTAGCGCCTGTACGTCGGCGTCGCGATCGACGTCCACGTAGCGATGTGGATGGCCGTTCTGAACGAGAAAGGCCAAGAGCCGTGTCGTCGCCGCGGAGTCGCGCGAACCGATCACGATCGCGTCGCCCTGTCCCGTCGAGAACAGCGCCACGCGGCGCAGGATGAAAGCTCGCATCATGAGCTCGCTCAGCTCCGCGTCGGTCTGAAGGAGTGAGAGGAGCCGCGCGTGCTCGAGGCGAATCACGCGCAGAGCGCCACGCGCTCGGCCGCGCACGAACGAGGGGCTATCGCCAAGCAGGCTCACCTCGCCGGTGAACTCCATGGCTCCAAGCACGTTCACCAGCTCCTCCGCCTGGCCGCGAGGGTGAACGAGCTCGAGCTCGCCCTCGAGGACGACAAACATCGGCCGATGCGTATCGCCTTGTTCCCACAGGATCTCGCCATCCGAGAACTGCTGTTCGACCCCGTGCGCCGCGACCCGCGCGAGCTGTGCGTCGGTGAGCGCCGGAAACACCTGAGCACGCCGCGCCTCCAGCCCCTCCGGTAGCGGTGCCGCTGGCCCACTCGATGAGGATCGCGTGGTCGTCATCGAGGCGCCTCCGGAGATATTGTGACGAGCATGATCGAAGACTCCCGCACGCAGATGCCGGGCATCGCGACGGTAGTGCAATGCACGAACCCAGGCGTCTCCGAGGGAGTACGAGAGCACTCGCCGATCCAAAGCGCGTGATCGCTACACTCGCGCGCACGGCGTCGAAGCGACGCACGGTGTGGGTTGCGCAATCGGGAACGTTGCTCGGATGTCACCGCCGAAGCTGCCGCTGCTCGACAGCGACCAGGCCGGCCGTCGGACCAAGATCCGCCGGCTCTATCCGAACACCTGACGAGACTGCGACGGGATCGAGGGACCAGCCGAGATCCGATGCTAACGTCGCGCGGGCATTCAGTTGAAAGTGAGCCTTCATGAGCGTCGTTCCCGATCACGACCCCGATTGCATCGACTGCGCGACGAATGAGGTCATCGATCTGATCATCGATGCACGACCGCGCCCGGTTGGCACGGTAACGGTCGCGCGCGTTCTGCCCTCACCGAAGCGAAGGCTCGTCGGGCCGTTCATCTTCATCGATCGCGCTGGGCCCGTCGCTATCGCGCCCGGAGCTCCGTCGGGGATCGGTCCGCATCCACACATCGGGCTCTCCACGCTGACCTACATGTTCGAGGGCGAGCTCGTTCATCGTGACAGCACGGGGGCGGTTCAAGTCATCCGGCCCGGTGACGTCAACCTCATGACCGCCGGCCGAGGCATCGTGCACTCCGAGCGTCCCGATCCGGAATGGCGTGAGCGCGGCGGCGTGTTCAACGCGGTCCAGATCTGGCTCGCGCTTCCGCTGGAGAACGAGGACGACGCGCCCGTCTTCGAGCACTACCCGAAGACAACGCTTCCCACACTTGTGGTGGGTTCGGGAGCTCGTGGACGTCTGCTGGCGGGCAGCGCATTCGGCTTGACGTCGCCGTTACGCCATCCGGCTCGTCCTCTACTCGTGGATCTCGAGCTCGACGCGAATGCAGTCTTGGAGCTTCCGCGCGACGTGCAGGAGCGGGGACTCCTCGTGATCGAGGGTAGCGTCGAGATCGGTCGCGAGACCCTGCATCGAAATCAGCTCGCGGCTTTGCGCGAGGGCGTAGCGGTCTCCGTGCGTGCAGCGGAACAAAGTCGCGTCCTCGTGATCGGTGGACCGCACCTGGGCGATCGGCTCATGGACTGGAACTTCGTGGCATCGACCCGCGAGCGGCTCGAGCGCGCGCGTGACGCATGGAAGGCGCAGACGTTCCCCAAGATCCCGGGGGACGACAAAGAGCTCATCCCCTACCCGGAGCACCACCGATGACGATCGTGCGTTGCGAAACAATCACCGCGAATTCCTACCCCGTGGCCGTCCACGTGCGCGACCACACGTTCAATTCGGACGTTGGTGCGAGCTCGGGCGGCGCTGACAGCGCGCCCGGCGCACATGACTACTTCGATGCCGCTCTCGCGACGTGCAAGGCGACGACCGCGATGTGGTACGCGAAACGGCACGACATTCCGCTCGAGCGTGTCGAGTGCGTCGTCGAGAGCGACGACTCGCACGAGCGCGAGGGTGTCTACAAGTACCGCGTTCAACTCGTCTTTCATGGTGCGCTGACCGACGAGCAGCGCACGCGGCTCCATCGCGCGGCCGCAGCCTGCCCGATCACCAAGCTGATGACGACCGCCGAGATCCAGATCGAGACGATCTGACGTCCTAACGTTTCGAGATCCAAGTAGCCCTCGGCGCGCGGTTCCGCTGGCCATGGAGGGCCGTCCGCGCGACGATCGCGCGATGCCCGATGACTCCGCGAGCGACGGACCGCCGACCGCCCCGGCGACGGAGCCCCCTGCGACCGACCCCCGCATCGAGACCGACCGCGGCGGCTCGACCGATCCGACCCTTGCTGCGAGCAAGCCGCGTGACGCAGCTCAGGCGATCGAATCGCGCGCCCTGCCGGCGCGCTATCGGCACGCCGGCTCGCTTGGCTCCGGCGGCATGGGTGAGGTGCTGCTCGCGACCGACACGCAGCTCGGCCGCGAGGTCGCGATCAAGCGCATGCTGATCGCGCCAACGCCGCCGTCGGTCGCGCGGTTTCTGCGCGAGGCGAAGGTCCAGGCCCGCCTCGACCATCCGGCGATCGTGCCGGTGTACGAGCTTGCCGATGATGCCGCCGGCCGGCCGTTCTTCGTGATGAAGCGCCTCGCCGGCACGACCCTCGCCGACGTGCTCGCGCGCCGCGATTCCGATCCGCGGTACACGCGCCAGAAGCTGCTGCGCGCGTTCGCGGATGTGTGCCTCGCGATCGAGCTCGCGCACAGCCGCGGGGTCATCCACCGCGATCTCAAGCCGGCGAACGTCATGCTCGGCGACTTCGGCGAGGTCTACGTGCTCGACTGGGGGATCGCGCGCGTGCCAGGCGAGTCCGATCCCTCCGGCCGCCAGATACCGATCGAGAAGCTCGCTCCCTCGACCGGTGACGCCAGCGAGCTCACCGAGGCGGGCGCGCTGCTCGGTACCCCCGGCTACATGGCTCCCGAGCTGATCCGCGGCGAGCCGATCGACGATCGCGCCGACGTGTTCGCGCTCGGGAGCATCCTGTTCGAGATCCTCACGCGCGAGCCACTCTTTCCGAGGCGGAACGCGATCGCCGCCGCGCTCGGCGACTTCGATCCGCGGCCCGGAACTCGGAGTCCCGATCGCGACATTCCGCCGGAGCTCGACGCCGCGTGTGCCGCGGCGACAGCCGCCGATCGCGACAGACGCCCGACCGCCCGCATGCTCGCCGAGATGATCGAGCGGTTTCTCGACGGGGACCGCGATCTCGCGCAGCGCAAAGGGCTGGCCGTCGCGCACCTCGACGCAGCTCGCGCGGCGCTCGCGGCGGGCGATGGCGAGGCAGAGCGCGCCCTCGCGATGCGCGAGGCCGGGCGCGCCCTCGCGCTCGATCCGACGTCGGGTGCCGCCGACCTGCTGGGCCGGCTCATGCTCGAGCCACCGAAGGAAACGCCCCGCGAGGTCGAGACGCGTCTGCTCGATGCCGACGATCACGCGGGGCGCACGAAAGCGAGGGCGTTCCTACCCGCCTACTTCGTCGCGCTCGCGGTGACGCCGGTGATGGCCATGATCGGCCTCCACGGCACGTTCGCGATCGCCCTGTACTGCGCAGGATTGTTGATCAACGTCTTGACCTCGCTGTTCGTGATTCGCAAGAAGCAGCGCACGACCGCCTTACATCTGTATCTCGGGACGACCTCGACCTCGTTCCTGATCATCGCCGCGGCGTGGTTGTTCGGCCCCGAGACGGTCGCGCCCGGCATCGCGATCGTCTCGATGGTCATGTACAGCTCGGATCCGCGGCTGCGCATCGGCATTCTCGCAGTGCTCACGATCATTCCCGCCACCCTTCCGATTCTGCTCGATCTCGCGGGCGTGTGGCCGAGTCAGATCCGTGCACACGCCGGCGACCTCGTGATCCACACGGAGCACTACACCGCGAGCATGCCGGGGACCTCGCTCTCGCTCGCCGGCTTCGCGCTGCTGGTCATCGCCGCGAGCGGCGCGGCGACTCGCCGGCTCGCGCTCAACGAGCGCGCCGCGCTACGCGCGGTCGAGCTCCAGGCCTGGCACCTGCGTCAGCTCGTTCGGGGCTAGGGCCGCCCGCGGATTGGCAGAAGCACGCGTACTGGAGTGACGCACCGACCGTCTACCTGCTCGGCGCTAAGGGCGGCAGGTCGTCCGCGCGCCGTGCCCGGCGACGCGCTCCGGTGACGCACTCGCGCCGTGGAGTGCGGCGCAAGTTGCGCGCATGCGTCTTGCTTTGATCGAGCGCGAGATGCTGGTGATCCCGGACGTCGAGCTCGAGGCGACCATCGTCCGCCACGCGCGCGCCACGAACCGTGTACGGCTCGCGGTCGCCGAGCTCGTCGGCGATCCGGAGCTAGGACGGCGGATCGAACAGACCGTGCGGCTGCGTCCCGACGTCATACGCGTCGAGGCAAGCGCGCGATCGGGTCGCGTCCTGATCGAGCTCGTGCCGCACGCACCGATCCCGGGAGAGCTCGCGCACGCCGCGCGCCGGGCGGCATCCCCGCGCCACGTGCTCTCGGATGCACACGCCCGCGATGCCGACCGCGTGCTGCAGCTCGTCGGCTCGAGCACGGTCCACGGGCTGTCCCCACCAGAAGTCGCCCTCCGGCTCGCCACGTACGGTCCGAATCTGCTCGACCGGGCCGAGCCGGTGTCGCGGATCCGCCAGCTCGCATCGCAACTCCGCAACTTGCCTTCGGTGCTGCTGCTCGGATCGGCCGCGTTCTCGCTCGTGCTCGGCGACCTGATCGACGCGAGCGCGATCGCGACCGTGATCGGTCTCAATGCGGTGATCGGCTACCGGATGGAGCGCGCGAGCGAGGACCTGCTCGCATCGTGGCGGGACGCCGAGGTCGGAACCGCCGAGGTGATCCGCGACGGTCGGCTGCAGACTGTGCGAGCGAGCGGGCTCGTGCCCGGCGATCTGCTCGTCGTCCGCGCCGGCAACGTGATCTCCGCAGACGCCCGCGTCGTCGAGGCGCGCCAGCTCGCCGCGGACGAAGCCGCACTGACCGGAGAGAGCGAGCCCGTCACCAAGGCGGCGGCGGCGGTGGCGCACGACGCGCCGGTCGCGGAACGGACGTCGATGCTCTATCGCGGAACATCGATCGCATCCGGTCACGGCCGCGCGGTCGTGGTCGGGACCGGCGCGACGACCGAGCTCGCCGGCGTACAGCGGCTCGCGGCGGCGCACGGACCGAAGATCCGGCTGCAAGACCGCCTCGACAGGCTGACGTCGCGGCTGGCATGGACCGGCGTCGGTGCGTCGCTGATCTCGGCGATCGGCTCGCTCGCGTGGCGCCGCCCGGTTGCCGAAGTGCTGCGCGGGACGATCGCGCTCGCGGTCGCCTCGATCCCCGAAGGCATGCCGGTGACCGCGACGGCGGCACTCGTGCGGGCAATGGCACGGATGCGCGAGCGAGGCATCGTCGTCCGACGCCTCGGGATCGCGGAGGCGCTCGGCGGCGTCACTTTTGCCTGCGCCGACAAGACAGGCACGCTGACGGAGAACCGGATGCGTGTCGAGGTGTTGTGGGTCCAGGGGCGCACGATCCGAGCTTCGGAGGTCGCCGGAACCGCCGCGGTCGCGAACCCGATCACGGCGCTCCTCGCAGCCGCGGTCCTCAACAGCGATCTCGACTATCACCCAAATGGTGCGTGGCTCGAGATCGCGGGTAGCGCGACAGAGCGCGCCCTCGCGCGTGCCGCGGAGCTCGCCGGCCTCGATCCGCGCGAGCTGCGTGCGCGTTATCCGCGGCAGCACCTCGTCGAGCGCACCGACGAGACACTCTACGTGATCACCGAGCACACCGCCCCCGACGGCACGCCGATGTCGTTCATCAAGGGCGCGCCGGAGCAGGTGCTCGAGCTGTGCAACGTCGACGGCGCCCTCCATGCCGAGAACCGCCGACTCGCCGCGGAGGGCCTGCGCGTGCTCGCCGTCGGCTTCAAGCTCGGGGACGGGGCGTGGCAGTTGCTCGGAATGATCGGCTTGCGCGATCCGCTCCGCCCGGGCTCGGCCGACGCCGTGCGAGCCGCGGCGCGCGCCGGGATCCGGACCGTGATGCTGACCGGCGATCAGCGGGCGACGGCAACCGCGATCGCGCGCCAGGTCGGGCTCGCCGGCGAGGTCGTCGAGGGCAAGGAGCTCGCCGCCGTGCTCGCCGATCCGGACCGGCTGCGGCGAATCTCCGTCGTCGCGCGCGTCACGCCGGCGGACAAGGTCGCCGTCGTCGAGGCCTTGCGGCGTGCCGGTGAGGTCGTCGTGATGGCGGGAGACGGCATCAACGACGCGCCCGCGTTGCGCGCGGCGGACGTTGGCGTCGCGGTCGGCGCCCGTTCGACGGATCTCGCGCGGCACACCGCTGACATCGTGCTCGAGCGCGCCGATCTGCGGGCGATCCTCGAGGCCGTCGCAGAAGGCCGGATCGTCCAGGACAACCTGCGGCGGTCGATCCGGTTCATCGCAGCAGGCAACCTCGGCGAGCTGCTGCTGTTCGTCGCGACCTCGCTCGCAGGTCGTCGCCTGATCGCGCCGCTCGGCCTTCTGTGGATCAACCTGCTTACCGACACACTGCCCGGCCTCGCGCTCGCGATCGAGCCGGGAGATCCTTCGGTGCTCGATCGTCCGCCCGCTCCGCCACGCGCGCCGATCCTCGATCGCGGCGACTGGAAGCGTGTCGCGCGCGACGGTGCGGTGATCGGCGCCGCGTCGGGACTTGCCGCGGTCGTCGGCGGTCCCCTCGCGGCGTTCGCGGCGGTCGGCGCGACGCAGTTCGGCTATGCGGCGATGTGCCGTGCGCCCGATTCGCCGCCCGGGCGCTACTTCGCCGCGATGATCGGTGGGTCGGCGGCACTTCACCTGGCCGCGGTGGCGACGGCTCCGATCCGCGGCCTCTTGCGTCTGCGAGGCTCGCTGCCGGTGTCACTCGCGAGCTTCGGCGTCGCGATCGGCACGCCGCTGTATTTCGCTTGGCGCGCGAGTACGCGTCACGAGATCACCCGTCGTGGAAAGGATCGAATCGCATGAAGCTGCACCTGCCCTCGTTCTTGATCGGCGCCAGCATGGGCGCGACCGGTGCCGTCATCGCCCCGCGGCTGCGCCCGCTTGCGCTCGAGATCGCGACCGTGTTCTACCGGATCGGCGATACGGCGATGGTGCGGATCGCGCGCGCGCGCGAGGACTTCACCGATCTCCTCGCCGAGGCGAAGGCCCGCGCGCGGCAGCGTGTCCGCGAGCCGCTGAGGTCGGTGTCGTGACCCGGTGGGTCCAGATCGTCCACGCGATTCCAGGCCGGACGCGGCTGCGCTGCCCGGAGCTGCGTCGCGATCATGTCGCGTGCGAGACCGTCGCGGACGCGCTCGCGGCACGACCCGGCGTCCACGAGGTCAAGGTTCGCCCGTACACGAGCAGCGTGCTCGTCCTGCACGACCCAAGCGTACAGGCCGCTGATCTCGCGGAGACCGCGCGCGCTGCACTGTCGTACGAGCGCGTGCTGGCGATCGGCGAGGCGCCTCCACGTCCGGCGGAGATTCCGGAGCTCAGTCGGATCGCGCAACTCGCCGCGACCGCGTTCAGGGAGATCGATCGCGACCTGCTCGCCGCGACAGAAGGCAGCCTCGATTTCGGCACGCTCGCCACGCTCGGCTTCTTCGGCGCAGGCGCGGTCGAGATCGCGGTCGAGCAGAGCATCGAGATGCCGCCGTGGTTCAACCTCGCGTGGTGGGGCTTCCGCACGTTCGTGACGACCGAGCAGGACGAGATCGAGGCCGACCTGCCGGCTTAGTGGCGGATCGTCGGATCCGACACGTGCTCGCCCGGCCGCTGCTCGCTCGGGTGCAGCTGGCCGCGCGCGGCCTGCACGATCGCGCGTGCGCGCTGCCGCACCTCATGCGGCACGCGGTCGGCGAGCGTGTGCGCGCGCTCCTCGAGCTGGCGCGCCTGCGGCGTAACCTCGCGGCCGTCCGGACGTCTCAGCAAGGCAGCGACGCCGGCGCCGATCAGCACTCCCGCTGCGAGCTCGATCCCTCCGATGAGGCCGAGGCCCGCTGCGCCGATCACGGTGAGCGCCGGGTGGCGGCGCGCAAAACCGGTCGTCCCGCCATCGCGCGCGGCGGGGGCGCCGGCTGCGGGCTGTTGTGGGTTGGTTGCGTCGGAACGAACGTTGTCTGTCATGCCGGAACGGCGCTGCATGCTGCGGTCCACGCACTATTCGGAACGCTTCGGATGCGCCCCCTCAGGGCTCGATCGTTGACGTCGAAGCTCTCGAACGCGAGGCCGCCGCGGGTACCGCGGACGCCGGCCCATCGTTGCACCATCCCCGGATCGAGTGTCATCCGCGCACGGTCGGTTTGCCCTCCGCCGGCGACCGCCACGTCGCCGCCGCCTCGGCCGCGATCTGCGCGAGCACGAGCACGTCGGGCGCCGCATCCGCCTCGCCGTCGTCACACGCCTCGGCCGCGAGCCGGCGCTCGACCCGCCGTACCATCCGATCGAGGATCGCGAGCACGTCGGCGGTGGTCGGTATCGGGTGCATCACGAACGCGAGGCGATCGCCGTCATCGACGAATACGCCGTCGGGCACGACCAGGTGGAAGCGCACGTTCAAGTTGACCACCCCTCTGTTAGACCCATGGCATTGTGATCTCGCGCCAGGCCGAGCGCGCCGCGCAAGCTCGGAGATTCGACCTCGCTGCGCGTCAGGACAGCGGCGCTTGGATCTCCTGAAGGCCGGCGTTGAACGCGCCCTCGAAACGATCGTCGATTGTTCCAAGCCGGCGAACACCCGGCCCGAGTACACGCCGACCGAGGTGTACGAGCGTTGTTACTACGCACCCGGGTACGCCGTCCGAATGTGTGAATGCCATCGGACGAAGCCGGACCAGCCGCTCGCGTTTCACTGCACGGATCCTGATGATCATCGATCAAGTAGCTTGGCAGGCTCCGTGGCTGCGGTCGTCATCGCCGTTCTGATACGCATGCGCGTGACGTGCGCACGGCTGTCGCCAGCGCCCGGTCACCTGCTCACAGCCCGCACGAGCGCGACGCCGAGAGGCGGCACATCGGCTGCACCAGCGCGAGGTCGTGGCGCCCTCCGCTTTGGAACGGATGCTCGATGATTGGCCGATGGCTTGGTCATCCAACGATCCTGAGAAGGTTCTTGACCAATTTGTCGACGACTGCCTCTTTGACGACGTGACCTTCGGCGTGGTCGCTCGGGGCAAAGCGGGAGCTTCGCAGCTTCGCGAACAGCGCTTTTGCGGCGCTGGGCGAGGCTTGTGCAGTGGGCAGATACGCCCTTCGGCTCGCGAAGAGCGAGCGAAGAAAGGACAAAGCGATGGGCAACGATAATGAATCGAGACTACCGGGTAAGGTCGGCGTCGTTACTGGCGGCTCGCGCGGCATCGGTGCTGCGATCGCGAAGCGCCTGGCCGCGGAAGGGGCGAGCGTCGCTATCACTTACTCCAAAGGCGCGGACGCCGCCGACTCGGTTGTCAAAGCAATCGAACGCGCCGGCGGAAAGGCGATCGCGATCCAAGCGGATGCCGCCGACGCCGATGCAGTCAGGAACGCAATCGAAAGGACGGTCGCGACGTTCGGCCGGCTCGACGTGCTCGTCAACAACGCGGGTACGGTCATTCCGGTGAAAGTCGAAGAGACAACGCTTGCCGACTTCGACCGCGTCTTTGCGGTCAACGTCCGTGGAACCTTCGTTGCTACTCAGGCAGCGCTCAAGCACATGAAGCCCGGCGGGCGAATCATCATGGTTGGCTCGTCCGTGGGCGAGCACGTCTTCATTCCCGGCATGGCGCCCTATTCGGCGACCAAAGGGGCCATCAAGATGTTCACGCAAGGGCTAGCGCGTGAGCTCGGAGCCCGTGGCATTACGGTCAACAACGTCCAGCCCGGGCCCATCGACACGGATCTGAACCCGGCCTCAGGCGACTGGGCAGTGAGCCAGAGGGCCGCAGTTCCGCTTGACCGCTATGGACGTGCCGACGAGGTCGCCGCGCTCGTCGCGTTCGTTGCCGGTCCCGAGTCGTCATTCGTCAATGGTGCGAACCTGACAGTCGACGGGGGCACTAACGCCTGACCCCTGGCCACAAGTTAGCGGCGTCTGGCTGCTGTAGCTCCAGAGCGAAAGGTCGAGGTCATGAGCCGAAACACAGAGCAAGAGGCAAGGAACAAGGCGCTCGTGCTGAAGGCGTTCGATACGCTGTTCAACCGACGAGACTACGCGGCCGCCGCGGAGTACTGGTCGCCGCACTACATTCAGCACAGCGCGCATATCTCGCCGGGTCGCGAGGGTCTGTTCGAGCTGGTCGAGAACACGCCGCCGACGATGCGCTATGAAAATGCGCTCGTTGTCGCCGAGGACGACTACGTGATGCTGCACGGCCGCTTCTCCGGTCTCGGCCAGTCGGCGGCGTGGGTCGTCGTAGACATCGTGCGCGTCGAGAATGGCCGCCTGGCGGAGCACTGGGACGTCGTTCAAGATGAAGCGACGAAAGCACAGTCCAAGAGCGGGCACCCGATGTTCGGGCGCAGCTTTCCGAGCTGAGCACAAGACAGGCGAGCTCGTCGCCACACCTGCGCCCGACAGAGGCGATCGTCGATCCGCGAACCACGAGCACATTACCGGCGGAAGTCGTTGCGGCGAGAGAAACAGATCGCGATCACCCACCACGCACACGGCATCGGTGGTGCTCGACGAGGTTGGCGTTCCGCGCCTTCATGCGAGCAGCGGGTCGGACAACGTGAAGAAGAAAGTCATGCCCCGATCAATGGCGCTTTCCACCCGGATCCGACCACCGTGGCGCTCGA
>JAQBQF010000366.1 GCA_028287115.1 Myxococcales bacterium | reverse complement strand
TCACCGGCACGATGGGGATCACGTCATTCCTCTACTTCCTGGTGTGCCGCCGCAACTGGAACTACTCGCTCGGCACCTCGCTGGCGCTGTTCATTCCGTTCGTCTCGATCGATCTCAGCTTCTTCTCGGCGAACGTCGAGAAGATCGCGGCGGGTGGCTGGTTCCCGCTCGCCGTCGGCGTCGGTGTGTTCATCATCATGACGACGTGGTGGCGCGGCCGTCACGAGCTCTCGAAGACGATGGAGATGGGGATGATCCCCGACGAGCTGTTCCTCACGGACATCGGCAGCGCGCCGCTGCCTCGCGTGTCCGGAACGGCCGTGTTCATGGCGTCCTCGACGGACGGCATGCCGAACGTGCTGCTCCATCACGTCAAGCACAACAAGGTCCTCCACAAGCAGGTCGTGCTGCTGTCGGTCGTCACCGAGAATGTCCCGTTCGCGGTCGGCAACTCCGCGCTCGTCGTTCGCGAGCTCGCGCACGGCTTCTACCGCGTCGTCGCGCGCGTCGGCTTCATGCAGCAACCGAACGTGCCGAAGATCCTCGCGCGTTGCGAGAAGCACGGCCTCGTGGTGAATACGGCCGACACGACGTACTACCTCGGCCGCCAGACGCTGTTGACCACCGGCAAGTCGAAGGTCGCGCACTGGCGGAAGATGTTGTTCGCGTTCCTCGCGCGCAACTCGCGCCCGCCGACCTCGTTCTTCAATCTGCCGCCGAACCGCGTGGTCGAGCTCGGGCTGCAGATCGAGCTGTAGCTCGCGCTCTCGATCTTGATTCGATCTTGATGGCGCGCTCCCGAAGCTTGCGCGAACCCATACCGCGCGTTGCGGGAATCGCTGCCAGCTTGGCGACAGGTGACCTCGATGAGCTTGCGTCTGTACCCCGTCGTCCTTCTCGGTTGCTGCGTGCCCACTGCTTTCGCCGACCCTGTCGAGACGGCAATGCCCGCCGAAGAGCTCGATCCGTTCACGTTTGCCGATTTCACCTGGCAGAGCGGAAACGCGCGAACCAAGCAGTCGTTACTCGGCAATCAATACTTCACCGGCGAGTTTCGGCTCGACGACGTGTTTCACTACAGCCTGAATCAGCCGGCGGACAACACGATCGGCGGTTCGACGGAGGCGTGGCGCCACGGCGAGAACCAGGTGACGCAGCTCGGATTCGGCGGCGACTTCCACTGGGATCGCGTGCAGGGCCGGATGATGACGCAGTTCGGTCAGCTGTCGACGACGACCCCGCGCAACGACGCGAGCCCTGCGCGCGGTCAGTGGCAACTCGACAACATGTATCGCTACATCTCCGAGGCGTACGGCGGTTATCACTTCGGCGACCCGCACCGCGGCGTCAACATCCAGGCCGGCATCTTCATGAGCTACATCGGCCTGTGGAGCTACTACAACTTCGATAACTGGACCTACCAGCCTTCGTATGTCTCGTCGAATACGCCGTGGTTCTTCAACGGCATGCGCATCCAGTGGTTCCCGACGGACAAGCTGAAGATCGAACCTTGGATCATCAACGGTTGGCAGTCGTACGGCCGCTTCAACAAGCTCCCCGGCATCGGCGGTCAGGTCCGATATGCACCGAACGGCAGCCTGATCCTGATCGGAAACCAATACTTCATCGGCGCCGATATCCTCGGGAACCCCGACCGCCATCGGTTCCATACCGACGATTCGATCCAGGTCAAGTGGTACGAGGATCAGAGCAAGATCGTGAGCAAGCTCGCGTCGACGTTCACGTTCGACTTCGGCTGCGAGTACGGCGGTGGCGTCGCGTGCGATACCGGAGCGGCGGGAACATTGTTCGTCGGCTTCATGGCCTATACACGCGCCTGGTTCGATCACGACAGGTACGCGGTCACGGTCGGCGGCGGAGCAATCGACAATCCAGGCCGCTATCTCGTGCTGTTGCCGCCGATCAACGGCGCGACCGCAGTTTCCGGAACTCCGTACTTCACGGAGAACCCGGGCGACAAGTTCGTCGCCTGGGACACCCAGCTCACGCTCGACTACATGCCGAGCCAGTACCTCACCTTCCGCGGTGAATTCACCTACCGCCATGCGAGCGTGCCGTACTTCACCGGGGGCCGAGGCGTCACCCCGCCGGGCGGCAATCAGGGCGCGCCCGGATCGCAGATCACGGACATGGCCGGCAACGTGACGTGGAATCCGGATCTCGTCCAGGCCGAGCCGCGCTTCACGCTCGCGATGCTCGTCAAGTTGTGAGCCTCACAGCCGAAGGGTGAGGTCGAACGTCAGCCGATCGTCGCGGTGCTCGAGATCCGGCGTGAAGGTCGCGGGGTCGACGGGCGGGATCCCGCCGGGTCCCGTGATGCCGCCGTGACCACTGAAGTACGGTTGGTTCGCCTCGCGATGCGCGTACTCGAGCCGGGTTAACAACCAGGGGCTCGGCCAGTAGTCGACGGTTGCGGAGGCACCGCCGACGACGAGCCGCCCGGTTCCGGGCAACGTGTACGGAGAGCCGACGGGGAGCTTGGTGCTGATCGCCTGCGTCTGATCGACGAAGAAGTCGAGCCGCAGGTTGGACTTCCATTTCTTGGTCCATTCGAAGTGATGCGCGACCTGCGCGCCGCCCATCCAGCCCGATGGTGCGTTGCCCCGATGCTCGTGGCCCACATCGGCAACCACCGAGACCGCGAGCGACCGTAGGAAGCAGCTGTTCGGATTGTTGTAGTAGCGAACCTGCAGGTTGTTGTCGCTGTAGAGCCGCAGCGAGTCGGGGTCGCCTTGCGCTTCGCGACCGGCGTAGAACGAGTTGACGAGCGAGAGCCCTTCGCGCGGTCGCCAGTTCCACAGGTATCCACCTGCTCGCGACTCGTGCCACTGGCCGAACGTCTGCCATCCGTTGACGACCCAGAGCTCGAGCTTGAAGCGCCGCGTGAGGAAGAATTGTCCGCGGAACCCGAAGAAGTAATAGGGAGTGAAGTCGGAGATGAACGCGTGGTTGTAGGCCCAGTTCTCCTCCGGCAAATAACTCTCGAGCCCGACGTACGACGGGAAGATTCCCAGCTCGGCGTTGATGCCGTGCAGCTTGTGAAAGTGCCATCCAGCCGCGGCCTGCTCGATGTTCTGGAGCAGCCGGTTCGTCAGGAAGAACCCGCGTGTCGTCGTGATGTCTTGCCCGGCGATGGTCTCTACCATCGACCCGTATTGGATGTAGACCCGGCCGATCAGTTGGTCGAGCCCGGTCACCTCGACGCCGAGGTGAGCGAGGTTGAGCGAGATCTCATTGTGGCGCGGCGCCGTCGTCGTCGGGAACACGGTGTGGTCGATCGGCCGGTGAAACTGCCAGCCGAAATACGTATCGATGTAAAGCGAGAATGTGAGCCGCCCGGTCGCGAGCAGTGATTCCGGCTGCGGGTTGTTACCGTTCATCCACGCGAAGTCGAACTCGCCGAACGGCGGCTCCTGAACATCTAGCGTTCGAGGGATCGACGGTAACGCCGGTGTTTTGGCCTCGAGCTCCTTGACGCGCTGTTCGAGCGCGCGGATCTGATCCTCGACGGTGGGGTCTGCGAAGACAGGCGCTGAACCGACTGCGATGACCACCGAGAAGTGGATTGCAGATCGAGGCGGTATCACGGGTCGAGCTTGGCAGCATCGAGACCGCTCCCGCAGATCCGACCAGACCGTGGTCGCAATCTTGATCGATTCTTGATGTGCCAATCCACTCCCCGAAGGTCTGCTTCGAAGTTGTTACGCAATCGAGTCGAAGACGAGCGAGCGATCGGCGACTCTTCTGTACGAAGGCCAACCCGTCGCCTCCACCGAGCGTGGTCGTCCACGAGCGGCTTTCGGCAAGCCTCCTGGAGGCGACGGGTTGGCACTTCGCCACCTGCATTCGCGCATCTTGATCAGTTCTTGATGCGGCGATGCGATGTCTTGACCCTGTCAAATCGCGGAGAGGCATATCTCTAAGGCTGTGGCCTTGCAGTTGCACTCTCATCGGACGTCGAGATGACGACCAAGCGCGAAACGGGTCCGAGGACGGAAGAGATCATCGCGTACTCGATCCTGATCATCGCAGGCGCGATTCCGGTCTCGATCGCGCTGCGAAAAGGCGGCGACTTTGGAGTCGAGCCGACGATTGGAATCATTCTGATAAGCCTCGGCATCCTGGGCTTCGTGATCACGCTGGCGCACCGGCGCCCGAGGCCATAGCGATGCGCGCCGATCGCGTCGCAAGCGCCGTGACGGTGGGCGCGCGAGAGAGGTCGTCGTGACCGATCTCGAATTCCTGATCGGGTTGCTCCTGTTGTTCGTCGCGACGGTGGCGCTCGTGCCGCTGTTCGAACGGTTGAGGAAGTAACGATGTCCACCCTCGTCTGGATCGCCGGCGTGCTCGCCGCGGCGCTGCTCGTCTATCTCGTCGTCGCGCTGCTGCGGCCGGAGAGTCTGCAATGACCCCGCACGCGACCGGCCAGCTCGTCATCTATTGCGTCGTGCTGATCGCGCTCGCGATCCCGCTCGGCGCGTACATGGCGCGGGTCTATCAGGGCGAGGCGACGTGGGCCCAGCGCGTGCTCGGCCCGCTCGAGCGGTTGATCTATCGAGCGTGTCGCGTGCGCGCCTCCGAGGACATGCCGTGGACGCGCTACGCGCTGGCGGTGATGTGGTTCAGCCTCGCGAGCGTGATCCTGGTGTATGCGATGCAGCGGCTGCAGGCGGAGTTACCGCTCGATCCCGCGGGGCTGCCGAACGTTCCACCGAACATCGCGTTCAACACCGCCGTCAGCTTCACGACCAACACGAACTGGCAGGCCTACGGCGGCGAGACCACGCTGAGCCACCTCACCCAGATGTCGGCGCTCGCCGTGCAGAACTTCGTGTCGGCCGGTGTCGGGATGGCGGTGCTCGTCGCGCTGATCCGGGGCTTCACGCGCAAACACGCCGATGGCATCGGCAACTTCTGGGTCGATCTCACGCGCTCGACGCTCTACATCCTGCTGCCGCTGTCGCTCGTCTATGCGGTGTTCCTCGTCGGCACGGGCATTCCGCAGACGTTCGATCCGACCGCGCAGGTACACACGCTGCAGCACGGCACCCAGCATCTATCGCTCGGGCCCGTCGCTTCGCAGGTCGCGATCAAGATGCTCGGGACCAACGGCGGCGGCTACTACAACGCGAACGGGGCGCATCCGTTCGAGAACCCGACGATCCTTTCGAACGTCACGCAGATGCTCGCGATCCTCCTGATCGCCGCGGCGCTGTGCCTGACGTTCGGAAGGATGGTCAAGGCCCGCCGGCAAGGTGCCGCGATCCTCGCCGCGATGTTCCTGATCTTCGTCCCGGTGACGATCGTGACGACGTGGGCCGAGCAACGCGGCAATCCCACCCTCGTCGAGGTCGATCAGGCGCCTTCGCACACGCAGGGCGGCGGCAACATGGAGGGCAAGGAGGTCCGCAACGGCGCGGCGGCATCGGCGCTGTGGGCGACCGCGACCACGTCTGCGTCGAACGGCTCGGTCAACGCGATGCACGACAGCTTCACGCCGCTCGGCGGGCTCGGCCCGATGTGGCTGATCCAGCTCGGCGAGGTCGTGTTCGGAGGCGTCGGCAGCGGCCTCTACGGGATGTTGCTGTTCGCGATCGTCGCGGTGTTTCTCGCCGGCTTGATGGTCGGCCGCACGCCTGAATTCCTCGGCAAGAAGATCGAAGCGTTCGAGATGAAGATGGCGACGCTCGGGATCCTCGCGCCTTCGGTGTGCATCTTGATCGGGACCGCGATCGCCGTGTCGGCCCACGCGGGAACCAGCACCGTCGCAAATCCCGGCCCGCATGGCTTCTCCGAGATCCTCTATGCATTCTCTTCGGCGAGCGGCAACAACGGCTCCGCGTTCGGCGGCCTCACCGTCAACACCGATTTCTACACGGCCGCGCTCGCGGTCTGCATGTGGCTCGGCCGATTCGTGCCGCTGATCGCCGTGCTCGCGGTCGCCGGCTCGCTCGCGAAGAAAAAGACCGTGCCGCCGTCGAGCGGGACCTTGCCGACCGACGGCCCGCTGTTCGTGGTGCTGCTCGTCGGCGTCGTGATCCTCGTCGGCGCGTTGACGTTCCTACCCGCGCTCGGTCTCGGACCGATCGTCGAACATCTGCAGCTCTAACCATGTCCGATCCCAACAAACGAGACCGCGCCGCCGCGAGCCCCCTGTTCGACAAGGCGATCGTCAGGCGCGCGATCGTCGAGTCGTTCAGGAAGCTCGACCCGCGGCACACGCTGCGCAATCCGGTGATGTTCTGCGTCGAGGTCGGCAGCGCGTTCACGACGGTGTTGTTCGTGCACGCACTCGTCACAGGCGCCGGAGATGCATCTCCCGGCTTCATCGCCGCGATCTCGGCATGGCTGTGGTTCACGGTGCTGTTCGCGAACTTCGCAGAGGCGATGGCCGAAGGCCGCGGCAAGGCGCAGGCGGACACCCTGCGCAAGGCGCGCAAGGAGGTCACCGCGACGAGGCTCGCCGCGCCCCGGCGTGATGCGGCATCCGAGCAGGTACCATCGTCGAACCTGCGCGTCGGAGATGTCGTGCTGGTCGCGGCCGGCGAGCCGATGCCAACCGACGGCGAGGTGATCGAAGGGGTCGCCTCCGTCGACGAGAGCGCGATCACGGGAGAGAGCGCCCCGGTGATCCGCGAAAGCGGCGGCGATCGGAGCGCGGTGACAGGCGGCACGCGCGTGCTGTCCGACTGGTTGCTCGTGCGGATCACGACGGAGCCCGGCAAGACGTTCCTCGATCGCATGATCGCGATGGTCGAAGGCGCGAAGCGACAAAAGACGCCGAACGAGATCGCGCTCGATATCTTGCTCGCCGGCCTGACGATCGTGTTTCTGCTCGTCACGGTGACGCTGCGGCCGTTCTCGGCGTATGCGGCCGCGCAGTCGGGAATCGCGGGGGCCGTGCCGGTGACGCTGACGGTGCTGGTCGCGCTCCTCGTGTGCCTGATCCCGACGACGATCGGCGGCTTGCTCTCCGCGATCGGGATCGCAGGCATGGACCGGATGATCCAGGCGAACGTGATCGCGACGTCGGGTCGTGCCGTTGAAGCTGCCGGAGATGTCGACGTGCTGCTGCTCGACAAGACGGGGACGATCACGCACGGCAATCGCCAGGCCACCACGTTCGTCGCCGCAAAGGGAGTCACCGACGAAGAGCTCGCCGCCGCGGCGACCCTCGCATCGCTCGCGGACGACACCCCGGAAGGCAAGAGCATCGTGTTGCTCGGGACCACGCAGCACGGCGCATCTACCACGGCTCCCGAAGGCGCGAGCTTCGTGCCCTTCTCGGCGCACACGCGGATGAGCGGCGTCGATGTCGGCGGACGTCAGATCCGCAAGGGCGCATCCGATGCGATCGCGCGGCAAGTCGGCAGCGCCCTGCCCCAGGACGTGCGCGCGGCGGTCGATGACGTCGCGAAGCGTGGTGCGACTCCGCTGGTCGTGGCAGATGGCAATCGGATCCTCGGTGTCGTCAAGCTCGAGGACATCGTCAAGCACGGGATTCGCGAACGCTTCGACGAGCTGCGCAAGATGGGGATCCGCACGGTGATGATCACCGGCGACAACCCGCTCACCGCGGCCGCGATCGCCGCCGAAGCAGGCGTCGACGACTTCCTCGCCGAGGCGACACCCGAGAACAAGCTGACGAAGATCCGCGAGTACCAGGCGGCAGGTCACCTCGTCGCGATGACGGGCGACGGCACGAACGATGCGCCTGCGCTCGCCCAAGCCGATGTCGCGGTCGCGATGAACACCGGTACGCAAGCCGCCAAAGAGGCCGGCAACATGGTCGACCTCGACTCCAATCCAACGAAGCTGATCGACGTGGTCACGGTCGGCAAGCAGATGCTGATCACTCGCGGTGCGCTGACCACGTTCTCGGTCGCCAACGACGTCTCCAAGTACTTCGCGATCATTCCCGCGGCCTTCGCCGGCACCTACCCGGCGCTGCGCGCACTCGACGTGATGCGCCTGCATTCGCCGGCGAGCGCCGTGCTGTCGGCCGTGATCTTCAACGCGCTGATCATCATCGCGCTGATTCCGCTCGCGCTGCGCGGCATCAAGGTCAGGGCCGCGCCGGCCGCGCAGACGCTGCGGCGCAATCTGCTCGTGTTTGGGCTCGGTGGCCTCATCCTGCCGTTCCCGTTCATCAAGCTGATCGATCTGGGCCTCTCCGCAGCCCACCTGGTGTAGCCATGCGTGATCAACTCCGTACCGCCGTTCTCGCGCTGCTCGTGTTCACCGTGATCTGCGGGTTTGTCTATCCGCTCGTCGTGATGGCGGTCGCGAAGCTGGGATTTTCCCACCAGGCCAACGGCTCGCTGATCACGCGGGGAGACGTAGTGATCGGATCGTCACTGATCGGTCAGCCGTTCAGCGATCCCGGATATTTCTGGAGCCGGCCGTCCGCGACCACGCCGGAGCCGTACGATGCGACCTCGTCGGCGGCGGATAACCTCGGGCCGACGAATCCCGCTCTGAAAGACGCGGTTGCCAAGCGAGTCGCGGCACTTCGCGCGACCGGGACGAGCGACGCGCTCGTCCCGGTCGATCTCGTGACGACGTCTGCAAGTGGCCTGGATCCGGATATCTCTCCGGCGGCGGCGTACTACCAGGTGCCGCGCGTCGCGAAGGCTCGGGGGCTCGCCGTCGGGTTCGTGAAGCAGCTCGTCGATCGTCATGTTTCCGGACGGTTGTTCGGTGTGTTCGGCGATCCGCACGTCAACGTCCTCGAGCTCAACCTCGAGCTTCAAACGCTCGTGGCCAAAGGGGGGTAGCCTTCGGTCGTGCCCGACAGTGACAACCGACCGGATCCGGATGTCTTGCTGGCGCAGGCGCGCGCCGAAGCCCCCGGACCGCGTCGTGCGCGGCTCAAGATCTTCTTCGGCGCCTCGCCCGGTGTCGGCAAGACGTTCGCGATGCTCGAGTCGGCGCGCCGGCTCGTCGCCGACGGTGTCGACGTGGTGGTCGGCGTCGTCGAGACCCACGGTCGACCCGAGACCTCGGCGCTCCTCACCGGCCTCGAAATCCTGCCGCGCAAGAAGATCAGCTATCGCAGCATCGAGATCGAAGAGCTCGACACCGACGCCGCGCTCGCGCGCAAGCCCAGCGTGATCTTGGTCGATGAGCTCGCGCACACGAACGCGCCGGGTGTTCGCCATCCCAAGCGCTGGCAGGACGTCACCGATCTACTCGAAGCAGGCATCGACGTTCACACGACGCTCAACGTCCAGCACGTCGAGAGCGTGGTCGATACGGTCGCCCAGATCACCGGCGTCCGCGTGCGCGAGACGGTGCCGGACGCGATCCTCGAGCGTGCAGACGAGATCGAGCTGATCGATCTGTCTCCCGAAGAGCTCCTCGCACGGCTCGGCGAGGGCAAGGTCTACATTCCAGAGCAGGCGCGGCACGCGGTCGACAACTTCTTCAAGCGCGGCAACTTGCTGGCATTGCGCGAGCTCGCGCTTCGCCGCACCGCAGAGCGTGTCGATGTCGACGTGCAAGCGTACCGGCGCGAGCAGCGGATCGGTGCGCTGTGGCCGACGAGTGAACGGATCCTGGTGTGCATCGGACCGAGCCCGGGCTCCGAGCGCCTGGTTCGCGCCGCGAGCCGGATCGCGGAGAGCATTCGTGCGCCGTGGCACGCGGTCCACATCGACGTCACCGGCGCGCCGCCCTTGCGCCCCGAGGATCGCGATCGCGTCGACGCACACCTGCTGCTCGCGGAGTCTCTGGGTGCCGCTGTCGTGCGACTCGCGGGCAGCTCCGTGTCGAGCGCGCTGCTCGCGTTCGCGCGCGAGCACAACGTCTCGCGGATCGTGGCGGGCAAGCCGACGCACAGCCGCTGGCGCGATCGGCTGCGCGGCAGTCTGCTCGATGCGCTGATCCGCGGCTCCGGTGAGGTCGAGATCCACCTGATCGCACCGCATGAAGAGCTGCCGCCGCGCGCGACGACGCCTCGGCCGAACGTACCGAACCGGTGGACCGCCTACACGCCGGGCATGATCGCCGTCGCCGGCGCGACGATGATCGGAGTGATCGCCGGAGGCCGGCTCTCGCTGCCCGACGACGTGATGCTGTTCTTGTTCGCGATCATGCTCGCGGCCCTCGGCGGACGCGGCCCCGGCATCGCCGCTGCTGCCCTCGCGGTCGCCGCGTACGACTTCTTCTTCATCGAGCCGCACTACACGTTTGCGGTCGCCGATCTTCGAAACCTGATGACGTTCGCCGTGATGTTCACGGTCGGCACAGCAATGGGCAGCCTCGTCGCGCGACTGCGTCATGCCGAGACCGCGAGTCGCCAGCGCGAGCGGAGCACCGCGGCCCTGCTCGCGTTCACCGAACAGAGCGCGAGCGCGACGGATATCGCCGATGTCGCGGCCGCAGTCGTCGCTCATGTCGAGGACGTGCTCGCGGCTCCGACGTCCGTCCTGATCCCCGCGGCCGACGGCACGCTGTCGGCGGTCGCCGGCCTCGAGCCGCTCGCCGCGAAGGAGATCGCCGTCGCGCGCTGGGCGCAAGAGCATCGCCGGCCGGCAGGCCGCGGCACCGACACGCTGCCGCAGGCTCGCTTGCTCGCGGTGCCGCTCACGGTCGGTGAGGATTCCGCGGGTGTCGTCGCGGTGCAGATCGAACGCGCGCGGCGACGGATCGATCTTGAAGGTCGCAACCTGCTCGAGGCGATCGCGCGACAAGCCGGGGTTGCGATCGCGCGCTTGCGCCTCGCCGGAGAGGCGCGTGCCGCAGCTCTCCGGGTGCAAGCCGAGGAGCTACGCAACTCGCTGCTGTCGACGGTGTCACACGATCTGCGCACGCCGCTCGCGATCATCACCGGCATGGCGACCGCGCTCCGCGAGAGTGCCACCTCGCTGAGCGCCGATCAAATCGAGTCTCTGGACACGATCGTCGACGAAGCGCGCCGGCTCGGCAAGATCCTCACAAATCTGTTGTCGATCACGCGCGTCGAGAGCGGCGCGGAAGTGAAGCGTGAGTGGGTACCGGTCGAAGAGCTCGTCGGCTCCGCGCTCGAACGCACCGAGGCCGCGCTCGCGAATCGCGACATCAAGATCGAGATCGAACCCGACGTCGGCGTCCTGGTCGACCCGATCTTGACCGAGCAACTGTTCCTCAACTTGCTCGAGAATGCGGCGAAGCACACGCCCGCGCGATCGCCGATCGAGATCCGTGCGCGGCGCGATGCCGGCGGCGTGACCATCGAGATCTCGGATCGCGGTCCCGGCGTACCCGCCGGAGCCGACAAGCAAGTGTTCGAGAAGTTCTTTCGCGGACCCGAGACGAGGACCGCTGGTGCCGGGCTCGGACTCGCGGTATGTCGCGGCATCGTGATCGCGCACGGCGGTCGAATCGAGGCGTTGCCGCGCGACGGCGGTGGCGCGACGTTTCGCGTCTGGCTGCCCGGTGGCGAAGCACCCGAAATGGCGCCGAGCCGTGAAGCCGAGCTACCGGCGGCGGCCGCACCATGACCGAGACTCTCGACACGGTGCTGATCGTCGAGGACGAGATGCCGATGCGCCGGTTCTTGCGCTCGGCGCTGACGACGCACGGCTTCCGCGTCGTCGAGGCGGGCACGCTGCGCGAAGCGGAACAGCTCGCGACGGAGTCTCCGCCGGCGGCGATCCTCCTCGATCTCGGGCTTCCCGATGGCGATGGTCTCGATCTGCTCCGCCGTCTACGCGAGTGGTCGGCGGCGCCGGTCATCGTGCTGTCCGCGCGCGACCGCGAGGATGACAAGGTGATCGCGCTCGATGCCGGCGCTGATGACTACCTGACGAAGCCGTTCGGGACGAGCGAGCTCCTCGCGCGGATCCGTGTCGCGATGCGGCACGCGCGTGGCGGTGGTGGCCCGACCGAGCCGGTGTTGACGATCGGTCCTATCCGGATCGATCAAGCGCGTCACGAGGTCACCGTCGGCGGCAAGGTCATCCACCTGACGCCGATCGAGTTTCGGTTGCTCGGGTTCCTCGCACGTCACGCAGGCAAGGTGCTGACGCACCGCCAGTTGCTCCAAGAGGTCTGGGGTCCGCGCAACACGCACCAGACGCATTACCTACGGGTGCACATGCTCGCGCTGCGCCGCAAGATCGAGCTCGACGCCGCGCGCCCGCAATGGCTGACGACCGAGCCGGGCGTCGGCTATCGGCTGCGCGACGAGCGCTGACTGCGGGCGCGATCGCCTGGTTCTAACAGGCCGCTGCAGCGAGATCCGCGATGTAGATCGGCGCCGAAGGCTGCAACATCGCGAGCTGGCGCAGGCGCTCGGTCGCGAACGAGCCCGCAAGCGAGTCGTAGACGTTCGCCGGTGCGAGCTCGCGAATGGCCGGCAACACGTTTTGCTCCTCGTACCGAGCATGTTGCTGGACGAGGTTGCGCAGATACGAAGCGCGATCGTGAAAGGTCGACGTGCTCGGCGGCGTGCAGACCAGCGCCGCGAGTGCGGCCTCTTGCGCGAGATGAGCTTCGCGGCCCTGCGCGACCAGCGCCTCGACGATGTCGCCGCCGCTGCAGAGCTCGATGACGTGATAGAGCACGATGTCTTCGGCTTCGGCATGTGCCGTCAGCCCGAGCCGGACACCGTCGAGGGTGGTCCGAAGCTGCGCGACGGTCACCCATGGCTTCAACAGATCTTCGAGCCCACACTCGAGATCGTGATGGTCACGTTGCAGCAGCGTCAGAAAATCCATCGACATGTGTGAACTTGGTTGCAGTGACGATGCCTTCACGGTGAGACGTTGTCAGCTTCACGTGCCCGTTCACCGCGCAAGCTGCCTTACCAAGCTCCGCCCAGAAATAGGGGTTTCCCGCGCGCGCTTTACACGCTCCCGCTGTGCGCGCGTAGCAATTTCGCTCGCTCCCTGGGGTAGACGCTACGTTCACATGAAACGACGCGCCTCACGCACGAACCGCCGAAACCGAGATGACATCGATCGGCGCCGCAAGGAACAGGCGCGGTCATCCCTCGAGTGAACGAGATCGGCTCGCGTGTGACGGCGCACGGAGCCTGCGCGTTGCAGCCCGCGATCCCGCAGGGGCGAGGATCCGGGCCTGGGGTACCCGTCAAAAGGCTTGTGGCGATACACTCTTAGGGTGAATCGGGCGCGGGGCCGTTTCTTGGCCAACCGCGGCGCTGTCGTGGGCGCCGGCCTCGTCGCGATTCTGATCGTGTTCTCGGTCGTCGGCCCGCTGTTCGTTGCAGACCCCCTCGCCCCCGATATCGACCATGGCTTGTCGGCAATGGGAGCTCCCCTGCCACCGTCGGCAGCGTCTCCGCTCGGCACCGATCACCTCGGTCGCGACGTGCTCGCGCGCGTCGTCGCGGGATCGGCCACGTCGCTGTCGGTCGCGGCGGTGTCGACGGCGATCGCGCTCGCGATCGGACTCTTGATCGGCCTCCTCGCGGGTTACGCAGGAGGCCGGCTCGACAACGCACTGATGAGGCTCGTCGATCTGGTCCTGTCGTTTCCGTTCTTGTTGCTCGCGATCTTGCTCGCGGCGCTGCTGCGCGAGAGCGGGCTCGCGTCCGGGAGTGCACCGGTGTTCGTGACGCTCGGGATCGTCGGCTGGACGACGATGGCGCGCGTGATCCGCGCCAAGGCGATGACGATCGCGCGCAGCGAGCACGTCACGGCCGCGCGTGCGATCGGTGCCCGACCGGTGCGGATCGTGATGCGTCACATCTTGCCCAATGTCGCAGGCGTCGTCGTCGTCGTGACCGCGCTCGGCTTCGCACAGAACCTGCTCGCCGAATCGGTGCTGTCGTATCTCGGGCTCGGTCCGCCGCCTCCGACGCCGACCTGTGGGCGGATGCTCTACGAGGGCCGTGTCTACTACCGGACCGCGCCGTGGCTCGTGATCGCACCCGGCATGGTGATCCTGCTCGCCGTGGTCGCATTCAATCTGCTCGGCGAAGGGCTCCGCGAGTTCTTCGACCCGAAGGAGCGCCGGTGATGAGAGCGTCGCTCGCGCTCGTCGCGCTCGCCGCGTGCGGCTCTCCCGATCGCGGACCGAAGTTTCGCGCGGCCGGAAGCCCGACACCGCGCGAAGGTGGAAGCTTGCGCTTCGCGACCAAAGACCAGGTCCGGACGCTCGACCCGGCGATCGAGTACGACGACTTCTCGAGCCTCCCGGTGCATGCGCTGTTCGATACGCTCGTCGACTACGAGCCAAGCTCCGAGCGCGATCCGGCGGTGGGGCTCGCGATCGTGCCGCGGCTGGCGGAGACCTGGCAGATCTCGCCGGACGGCCGGCGCTACACGTTCACGCTGCGACCCGACCTCGTCTATAGCGATGGCACGCCGCTCGTCGCGGATGACATCAAGTACAGCCTCGAGCGCGCGATGACGATGCCCGATTCGCCGTTCGGGCAGTTTCTCGCCGGCATCTCCGGCGCCGGCGACGTTCTCTCCGGCAAGGCTCCGCGCTGCAAAGGCATCTCGACGCCGAGCCCGCGACAGATCGTGTTCACGCTCGATCAGCCGAACGCCGCGTTTCTGTACATCCTGACGATGTCGTTCACGACGCCGCAGCGCCGCGAGCACGTCGCCCTAGCCGGCGATCAGATTCGCCGCCAGCCGCTCGGATGCGGGCCATTCAGGCTCGCCGCGTGGGACGAAGGGCAGCGGCTCGTGCTCGAACGCAATCCGCATTATTGGGATCCCCAGCGCGTGCACCTCGATAGCATCGTGATGATCGAGAACATCCCGCGTGACACGCAGTTCCTGATGTTCGAACGCGGCGAGCTCGAGAGCGCCGACCGGCTGTCCTCGCCAGATCTGTTGTGGGTGATCGACCAACCCGACTGGAGGCCATACGTGCATCGCCGCGACGTGCTGAACGCGTACGGCTCGCGGTTCAACGTCCAGCAGAAGCCGTTCGATGACCGGCGCGTTCGCCAGGCACTCAACTACGCGCTCGACAAGCAGCACACGATCAAGCTGCTGAACGGTGCCGCGACGCCATCGCATGGCCTGCTGCCGCCGGGGATGTTCGGCCGCGACGACACGCTCGCGCCCTACCCTCACGATCCGGCGAAGGCGCGCGCGCTGCTCGCGGAGGCGGGCTATCCGAACGGCTTCGATACCGACTACGTGATCATGAACGATGAAGAAGCCGAGAAGCTCGCCGGGTCGCTACAAGGCGATCTGGCGGAGGTCGGCGTCCACGTGCACATCTCGATCATGTCGTTCTCGACGTACGTCACCGCGCTCGGCAGGCCCGATGGCCCTGCGTTCGCGAAGTCGACCTGGGTCGGTGATTATCCAGATCCGACCAATTTTCTCGACGCGCGATTTCACTCGCGGATGATCGCGGAGGAGAACTCGAACAACGACTCGTTCTATCGCAACCCCGAGCTCGACGCGCTGCTCGACCGCGCTCGAGGCGAGACGAACCGCGACGCACGGGCCGCGATGTATCACCGCGCCGAGAGGATCCTCTACGACGACGCACCTTGGATCTGGGACTACCACCAGATGATGACCGAGGTGACGCAGCCTTATCTGATGGGCTACGCGCCACATCCGATCTGGCTCCGCGATTATTCATCCGCCTGGCTCGACGTCGGGCCCGACGGCACACCGGTGCCCCGATGATCCGCCTCGCGCTCCGCCGGATCGGCTGGTCGATCGTCGTCGTGTGGTTCGTCGTCACCGCGACGTTCGCGATGATCGCCGCGATCCCGGCCGATCCGGTCAAGGCGCTGCTCGGCCCGCATTCGACGCCCGAAGCGATCGTTCGGGTGCGCGCGTACTACTGTCTCGACCGGGGCGTCGTCGGTCAGTACGGTTGTTACTTCAAGAACGTCGTGCGCGGCGATCTGGGCGAGAGCTATCGCAGCAAGCGGGCGGTAACCTCGATCCTCGCGTCGCGCGTGTGGCCGACCGTGCAGCTGACGCTGGCGGCGATCCTGTTGCAGCTCGTGATCGGTGTCCCGCTCGGCGTGATCGCGGCCGTGCGGCGCAACCGGTGGCCCGATCACGCGGCAACCGTGTTTGGCTTGATAGGACAAAGTGCCCCGACGTTCTTCGTGGGAACGCTCCTGCTCTACTTGTTCGCGTATCGGTTCGGCTGGTTTCCGATCGGCGGCTACGGCGAGGGCGGCTTGGATCGTCTGTATCACCTGGTCCTGCCGGCGGCGACGCTGGCCACGGTGGGCGTCGCGTACTACGCACGTGTGGTGCGTTCGGAGATGATCGAGACGCTCTCGGAAGACTACGTGCGTACGGCGCGCGCGAAGGGCGTGTCCGAGAGACGCGTGATCGTGAGGCACGCGTTACGCAACGCGCTCGGGCCGCTGGTCACGATCGTCGGGCTCGATCTCGGGATCCTGCTCGGCGGTGCCCTCGTCACCGAGTACATCTTCGCGTGGCCCGGTCTCGGGCGCGAGGTGCTACAAGCGATCCTCGAAGTTGATATTCCGTTGATCCTCGGCGTCGTCCTCGTGTCCGCGATCGCGATCGCAGTCGCAAACCTGATCGTCGACCTGATGTACCTGTGGATCGATCCGAGGTTGCGTGACTGAGAAGCTAAAGCTACCGCGTTCGGTGTGGCTGCTCGGTGGTGTGTCGTTCTTCGCCGATGTCTCCGGCGAGATGATCTATCCGCTACTGCCGATGTTTGTCGTGATCGTGCTCGGCGCGACCGCGACCGCGATGGGCTGGATCGAAGGCGTGGCGCAAGCCGTGATCGCCTTTGTCAGTGCGTATGCGGGCGTGCGCAGCGACAAGTTTCGCCGCCGGCTGCCCTGGGTGCGTCTGGGCTACGGGCTGCCGGTGATCGGCAAGGCGATCCTGGCAATGGCCGTGTCGTGGCCGATGGTGCTGATCGGTCGGACGACCGATCGGATCGGGAAAGGATTTCGGTCGAGTCCCCGCGATGCGCTGATCGCGGATGCTGCACCGGAAGGAATGCGCGGCCGCGCGTTCGGCCTTCACCGTGCGATGGATTCGGCCGGCGCGGTCGTCGGTGTCATCGTGTCGGCGATCTTGTTGTGGTGGCTCGGCGGTGCTCCGGGCGGTGCGCCAAACGCGCACGGCGCCGCGTGGCCGTATCGGGTGATCTTCGCGATCGCCGCCATGATGGGAGTTGCGGCCGTCGCGCTGACGTTCTTGATCAAAGAGCCCGCCGCCGCCCCGGCGACGCGTGCGGCAAAGGCCACGCCTGCCGTGCGTGCACCCCTACCGCGCAGCTACTGGGTCGTCCTGGGGCTGTTGCTCGTGTTCGCGATCGCGAACAGCAGCGACACGTTCTTGCTGCTGCGCGCCGCCAACGTCGGCCTCTCTCCGTGGGCCGTCGTGTTCGCGTACGCGACCTACAACGTGATCTACACGGTGATCTCGTATCCGGCCGGCGCGCTCAGCGACCGGTTTGGACGGTGGAGTGTGATCGGCGCGGGGTGGGTGATCTATGCAGGCGTCTACGCCGGGTTCGCGGTCGCGACCCCAGCGTCGATCCTGCCGCTGTTTGGTGTCTACGGCCTGTACATGGCTCTCACCGACGGTGTTGGCAAGGCCCTGATCGCGGACCACGCACCGAAAGATCAACGGGGGCGAGCCCTCGGAATTTTTTATCTCGCGACCGGTTTTGCGACGATCGCGAGCAGCGTCGTGGCCGGGATCTTGTGGGACCGGGTCGGCGTGAGCGCGCCCTTCTGGTTGGGAGCCGCAGCCTCTGCGCTAGCGGTCGTGATCCTGCCGTTTGCGTCACATTGGTCGGGTCGGCCCTCACAGTGATCTAACGCTCCGCTCGACGAAGATCGCGTAGGCTGTGCGTCGTGCGAGGTACCGAGCTCTTCGAACGCTTCTTCGCACCAGACGTGTCGAGCACCGAGGTCACCGCCGCGAATGCGGCTCTCGAAGGCAGGCCCGCGATCTCGAGCGCGAGTGGCCTGCGTACGGGTCGGCCCGTTGAAGGTGGCATCTTCGATCCGGCGATCTTCAAGGAAGGCTGGGGTCGCCTCGACGCATCCGTCGTGCACTGCGGCGTCAAGATCGATCGCGTGCCGGTGCCGCCGATCGAGAGTCGCAAGCCGACCGCGATCTCCGATCCGGCCGCGCATCTGCCGTGGATCGGCGTCGTCAACGAAGCGTGGCTCGAGCTCGTCGAACGTGCCGGACGGCAGCGCACGCTCGCCGCCGACGCTCCTTCGCCGCGCATCCTCGATCGTGAAGCGACCCGCGTGCAGGAAGCGTTCGATCGCGTGGTCGCGCTCGTGCGAGGAGAGTCGCCGCGCGTACCCGCGTTGACCACGCCCTCACGTGCGTCGCTGATGCTGCCGGCGACACCGGTCGGCGACGACTATCGCGGCCTGTTGTTCATCGACGAGGACCGCTTGCTCGTCCAGACCAGCGATGCGATCCGCGTGCTCGCGCGCGGAGGCATGGAGCTCGCGAGCTTCGCGCCGACCGGGCCGGTCGCGAGCGCGATCGCGAGCGAGCTGGTCGTGTTCAATATCCAGGCAGATGCGTGGAGCTACTACAAGACCTCGGCATGGCCCCCCGATGCAGAGGCGATCCTTCCGCTCGCCGCCTACGATCTCGCGAAGCGCCGCTGGCTCAACCGCCTCGATCCGCGCGTTCCGCGGTGCGTCGTCGACGAGACCGACTCGACCGGTGCAGACATCATCGATCTCGTGACCGGCGGATCGCGGAGGCTTGCGGCACTCGCCGACGATCCGCATGTCGTGGCGCATACCCGCGACGGGCGCTTCGCCTGGGTCTCGCTCGCGCAGGGCTCCTCGATCATCGAGCTCTCGACCGGCATGCCGTTCGTCGAGCCGAAGCCAGCAGTGACGGACTCACTGCCGCGGCTCGATCTCGGCACGAAAGGCGGCGCCGGTGCCGTCGCGTGGCATCCGCAGCGCGGCTGGCTGCTGTTCGATCGATCCGGCGCGCTCGGTGATCACGAGCATTGGTGGGCGACGATCACGGGCGCGCGCGCCGCGGCGTTCTCGCCCGACGGCTCGCGGCTCGCCGTGGCGACCGCTGATCGGATCATCCTCGTCGAGCCCGGACCGCCGGCCCGCGTGATCGACAACTGGTGATCAGTCGCCGTCGAGAGCGCGATCTTCGCGGCCGACGCGCTTCTTGTTCTGTTCCATGCCGAGCTCGGCGAGCTTCTTGCGAAGCGTGTTGCGATTGAGCCCGAGGATCTCGGCGGCCTTGAGCTGATTGCCGCCGGTGTGAGCGAGCACGAGGTCGAACAGCGGGCGCTCGACACGCGCGAGGACCTTGTCGTAGAGATCGTGGACCGGGTAGCCGTCGATCCGCGCGAGCAAGCCGGCGAGCTTGGACTTGACCATCTCCTCGAACGCGAGATCCTCGAGCGGAACGCGGGTCGCGACGTTGGGGAGGACCTCGTCGACATCGCCGGCTTCGATCTTGCTGCGCGTGATGCGGACCACGAGCCGGCGCGCGATCGACTTGAGCTCGGCGACGTTGCCGGGCCACGGGTAGAGCGCGAGGCGCTCGTGTGCGCGCGCAGAGACGGTCTGCTTGCCGCGCCCGATCTCGGCACCGTAGTGCTTGATCCAGCGCTCGGTGAGCGTCGGCAGATCCGCGGTGCGATCGCGTAGCGGCGGGACTTCGATCCGGCGCGCGGCGAACAGATCGTAGAAATCGCGCGAGACGATCTTCGCCTCGACCGCGTGATCGACATCGATGTCCGCGGTCGCGACGACCTGTACGTCGTGAACCTCGGCCGCGCTCTCGAGGCGGCGATCGCGGATCGCGCGCTTTAGCGTCTTTTGCGAAGGCGCCGAGAGATCGCTGACGTCTTTGACGAGCAGCGTGCCACCCGCGGCGGCGCGCAACGCACGGCGAGCGCGTTCGCAGGCATCGTCGCCTTCGACCTGCGCGCCATCACAACCTTCGAACGAAGGGCGCACGGCGACGAAGCGGCCGCCCCCGCGCGGACCGCGCTGATGCAACACGCGCGCGACGAGCTCGCGGCCGGTGCCGTGCTCGCCGCAGATCAACACGGGCGCGTCGCCGTCCGCGTAACGCTCGACTTGTTCGACGACCGCACACATCGCGGGGCTGGTAGCAACGAGGAAGTCGTTCGCGCGCAAGCTGGGACGGAGCATCAGGCGGCTGCCTCGTCCGCGAAGTCGCTGTCCTTCGTGCCGCGCTCGCCGTCGGGCGACAGACCGAGCCGGTCCTTGCGCTCGATCAGCTGCGCGAAGTAATCCTCGACGAGCGCGCGTGCCGCGGCGAGATCCGGGGTCTCCCAGACGCGGAGCCGGAGCGCGTTGCAGCCGTAGAGACCGCGCGCGTACCACGCACAGGCCTTGCGGACCTCGTGCAGCGTGCGCGGGCCGGACTTCAGGCGCTCGATCAGATCGACATGGCGGCGGAACACCGAGAGGCGCTCTTCGAGCGTCGGGGCACCGGGATCGGGGCGGCCGGCGCAGACCTCGCGGAGCCGCGAGAACAGCCACGGATTGCCGAGCGCGCCGCGACCGATCATCACGGCATCGCAGCCGGTCATCTCGCGCATGCGGAGGTAGCCATCGACGTCGACGACATCGCCGTTGCCGATCACCGGAATGTGCGAAGGCACGGCGTCGCGCACGAGCTTGATGATTTCGGGATCGCTCTTGCCGGAGAAGCCCTGCGTGCGCGTTCGGCCGTGCACGGTGATCATCTGCGCGCCTGCTTCGACCATCGCGCACGCGAACTCGGGCGCGTTGCGGTTGTCCTGGTTCCAGCCGGCGCGGTGCTTGACGGTGACGGGGATCGACGCGGGCACGGCGTTGACGACGACGCGCACGAGCTGCTGCGCGATCTGAGGCTCGCGCATCAGGGCCGAGCCGCACTCGCCGGCGACGACCCGTTTGGCAGGGCAGCCCATGTTGATATCGACAAGCGACGCGCCGATCGACACCGCCATCTTCGCGGCCTCGGCCATCGCGGCCTCTTCACGGCCGAAGATCTGGACGCCGAACCGGCGGCCGTCGAGGGACGCGGTCATCTTTCCGGTCGTCTTCGGATCGCCGACCGCGAGCGCGTGCGCCGACAAGAACTCGGTGATCGTGAAGCCGACGCCGAGCTCCTCGGCGACCGTCCGGAACGGCAAATCCGTGACTGCTGCCATCGGGGCGAGCAGCACTGGGACGTCTACAGTGAGCGGTCCGATACGCACAGCGCGAAAGCTATACAGGATGAAAACCCAAACGTAAACGCTCTCGTTCTCGCAAACAAACCAGCGACTTACCGTGGCATATCGTCTGGCTTGTTTACGTTGACCAGTGCGGTGAGCTCGGGATCGATCGCGCGCAACGCCTCCTCTTCGATCCAGCGAACACGCAGGGCCTCTTCTGTCAGAAGACCGCTCGCTTTGTAGCGCTTCGCGGCAAGCCGGCGTTCGACCGCCCCCTGTGCGCGCGCGTGCAACATGCAGAACAGCGGCTCGGGGAGCCCGCCGACCCGCAACCCGATGGCGTCGATGTCATCGGCGCGGGCCGCGATCATCAGATCGATCATGGCGGGATGCAGATTCGGCATGTCGCCGGCAACGACGAGCAACCACGGCGTGGAGACGGCACGAAGCCCGGCTGCGATACCCGCGAGCGGGCCGCCGCCGTCGACCTGATCTCGCACCGTCCGATAGCCGGCCACATCGCGCGGCGCCGAAATCACGATCTCGCCCACCCGTGGCGCGAGTACGCGCACCTGCCGCGCAAAGATCGTCTCGCCGTCGATCACGATCTCGTGCTTCGCAATCCCGCCGAAGCGGGTCGCGCGCCCGCCCGCCAAGATCAACGCGGAAACCATCACCCGCGCAGTCTACGCAGCGGAGCCAGGGACGGTGCACACTTTGACAACTTGCGATCTGCAAGTCCTTGATTAGCCGAAGCTGAACGAGGGGCGGTGCACACTGTTGAAACTTGCGATCTGCAAGTCCGCGAACAGCCGCGCGCCTTAGCCGGGAGCCACGCCTTAGCCCGGAGCCACGAGACGATCTGCAAGTCCGTCGGTTGGCGGGAGCTGAAACTTGCGACCTGCGAGTCCGCGCACAGCCGTGCGGCTTAGCCGTGCTGACGTGATCTCGCGCGGTTCGAGATCGCTGGTAGCGACAGTGTGCACCGTCCCTATTTCAGGAGGGCTTCGACTTCTTCTTGGGCCGGCGTTGTCACTTCGGGCCCGTTGGGCGCGAGGTAGACGGAGACTTCGGTCCGGATGCCGAACTGACCGGGGAAGTAGAGGCCGGGGCCGACGGTGAAGCCGGTGCCGGGCGTCAGGATGCGCGTGTCTTTGACCTCGAAGTCGTCGAGGTCTGCGCCGCCACCCTGCAGGTCGTTGTCGATCGAGTGACCGGTGCGGTGCATGACTTGATCGACGACGCCGGCTTTCTTCAGAAACGACCGCGTTGCTTGATCGACTTCGGCACCAGTGACGGGGCGATGCTTGCGGCTGCGATCCGTGATCAGGACAAGCGCTTGATCGCGCGCGAGGCTGATCGTCTCGAACGCCTTCGAGAACCGATCCGGGACCGTGCGATCTGCAACCGCGCACCACGTCTGCGCCGCGTAGATGCCCTCTGGCCGATCGAGCTTCGCGGCGAGCGAGATCACGATCAGATCGCCCGGTTGGATCTGCGCGGTCTTCGCCGCGTTCGGCACGTAGTACGGATCCGCCGTGTTGACGCTCGCGGCGACCACCGGTGGCGCACCCGCAAGGCCGCGCATCGTCATGCCGTGGACGATCCGCTGTTGCACCTCGTACTCGCTGACCGGCTCGTGAGCCAGCAGGCGCTTCGTCACGAACGCGAGCGCTTCTTTACGCAGCTCGACGATGTGATGGACTGCCACGTAATGCGCCGTGCGCCCCGCATCGCCCCAGATCGCCTTCGTGTACTGCACGAGCGTCTCGGACGACCGCACGTTGATACCCGCCGCGCGAATCATCTCGAGCGTGCCCGCATCGACACGAGATACGTTCGGCACCGCCGCCTTCGGCGAGTACTCCGCCGCGACGGACTTCACGCCCTTGAGCAGCGTGCGCAGCTGTTTATCGAGATCGCGATAGCCCAGATACGTCAGCTTCTTGCCCGGCAAGTGGTCGAAGCTGCGCTGCTCGGCGTTGTGCACGAGCGCGATCGGCTCGCCGGCCGCCGGGATCATGTAGAACCACGGGCGCTGCGGGTGACCTTCGGGCGCGACGATTCGCACCGCGATCGGATTGGAGCCATCGCGATCGTAGAGCAGCCACGCATCGAGCCGCTGCACCGCGAGGAGTCCCTGCACCGATGACACGTCGGTGAGCCCGATCCGCGATGGAATCGAGGTCGCGTACGGATCGACCGGCTTGCCCGCTTTGGGATCGATCGGATCCACCGGCGCGGCCTTCACATTCGGATCGACGGGCGGCTTTCCCTTCGGATCGACCGGCGCGTTCCTTGGATCAATCGGTGCTTTCTTCGGATCCGCGTATGGATCGACCGGTGCCTTCTTCGGATCCGCGTACGGATCGACCGGCGCGGCCTTCTTGGGATCCGCATACGGATCCACCGGCGCGGCTTTCTTGGGTTTCGGAGCGGGCTTCGGCTCCGCATACGGATCGATCGGCAAATCCTGCTTCGGCTTCTTCGCCGGCTGCGCGCCGGCAACGCCTGCGAGCCAACCGACGATCGCGATCGTGAGGATCTTGTTCATCCGAGCTCCTAGCCCGCCGGTCGGCGCACGCGTCCGAGCTCGGCGATCAGCTCAGAATGAATAGCACCGTTCGACGCCACGACCTCTCCCGCGTGGGGGTCGAACAGCCCCCCCGTCGTATTCGTCACGGTCCCGCCGGCCTCACGCACGATCAACGCGCCCGCCGCGACGTCCCACGGCTTGAGCTTGCGCTCCCAGTAACCGTCCATCCAGCCGCGCGCGACCAGGCAAAGATCGATCGAGGCGCACCCGAGTCGCCGGCACGCACCCGCGCGCCGCTGGAGATGCTCCCACTCGGCGAAATTATTTTCCGGTGAGGTCGCGCGATCGTACGGAAACCCGGTCGTCAGCAGCGACTGATCGAGCCGCGATTGCCTGCTGACTCGCAGCGGTGCCGCGCCATCGCTCGCGCCACCACCCTGCGCGGCCTCGAACCACCAGCCGAGCGCAGGCGCGTTGACGACGCCGACCAGCACGTCACCGCCGCGCTCGAGCGCGATCGCGATCGACCAGATGGGAAGGCCATGCGCGAAGTTGACGGTCCCATCGATCGGATCGACGAGCCAGCGCAGCTCGCCGCCGGCTCCCGTCTGGCCGCCTTCTTCACCGAGCACCGGAATTCCCGGCGAGCGTTCATCGAGGACGCGCCGGATCGTTTCTTCCGAGCGCAGATCCCATTCGGTCACGAGGTCGCGTGGATTGCCCTTCGCGGTGACGTGCTCGGCATGCGCGGTGCGGAGCAGCTCCGCAGCCTCTCGCGCGGCGACCCTCGCTACTTCCAACAGCTCTTGCATCTACAGATCGAGGCGCATCGCGACCTGACCTGCGCCGGCCGGTGCGGAGAAGGTCTCACTCGCGGCGACGAGCTTCGCCAGTGTCGAGCGATCGACGATGCGAAACCCGAACTTCGCCGCAAAGAAGTCACTGGCCGACTCGGTCAGCAGATAGATCCGCCGGACGCCACGCCACCGCGCCTGGCTCACCGCCATGTCGGCGAGCATCCAGCCGTAGCCGGCACCTCGACACTCGGGATGCACCGCGAGCGCGCGCAGCACCGCATCATCTCCAAATACTTCGAGCGCGACCGAGCCAACATTGCCTTGCTCGTTGCGTAGCACGTAGAACGATGAGAACTGCTCGTCGCGCGCCGGCTCCGAATCGAGGCCGGCTTCCGCGAGCATCGCGCGCACGCCGGCCATGTCGCCGCGCTGCGCGGGCCGCATCGCATCACCGATCGCGTCGAGCAGCTTGTCGTGGAGCCCGTCGAAGCTGCCCGACGACAGCGCCACGACGACATCGCCCGGCGCCGCACTCTCCGCGAGCTGCTTCACGATCGCGTCGACCTCGGGCGTGTAGCTCGCCTTCGTGCCGCTGCGGTGCAGATCGAGCGCGAGCTTCTCCGGATCGAATCGCTGATCGATCGGAATCTTGGTCGGATCGAACAGCTTGCCGACGATCACCTCGTCCGCATGCGCGAACGCATCGACGAACTCGTGCTGGAACGTCTTGCGCCGGCTCGTGGCCGAGCGCGGCTCGTAGACGGCAATCAAGCGGCGCTTCGGATAGCGCTTGCGCAACGCCTTCAGCGTCTCGCGCACGGCGGTCGGATGATGCGCGTAGTCGTCGAGCACCGTGACGCCGCCCGCGATCCCGCGGAGCTCCTGACGCCGCCGAACGCCCGCAAAGCTATTGATCCCGCGCTGGATCTCGCGGATGGAAACCCCGCGCGAATGGCACACGGCGATCGCCGCGACACAGTTCGCGACGTTGTGCCGGCCGACCAGCAGCGTCTCGAACCGCTCGTACCGCTCGCCCTTGTGGAACACGTCGAACGAGACGCGTCCCGACTTGCCGACCTCGAGGTTCTGCGCCCACCACGTGACACCGGCGGGCGGCACGCCCTCGGCGTCGTCGAGCACGGCGTATTGCTCGACGTTGCAGGTCGCGTGGCGCGCGACCACGAGCGCGTCCGGAGACTCCGCGTACACGACGAGCAGCCCGTCACTCGGGATCAGTGCGATCAGCTTCTTGAACGTGTCACGCACCGCATCGAACGACGGAAAGATATCGACGTGGTCGAGCTCGACGCTCGTCAGGATCACCGTGCGCGGCTTGTAGTGCGCGAACTTCGGCCCCTTGTCGAAGAACGCGGTGTCGTACTCGTCGCCTTCGATCACGAAGCATTCGCCCTGACCGAGTCGCCAGCCCTGCCCCATGCTCACCGGCACGCCACCGACGAACATCGACGGATCGCGACCGGCGGAGAGCAGGATATGCGCGACAAGCGAGGTCGTGGTCGTCTTGCCATGCGTGCCGGCGATCACGATCGAGTGCTTGCCCTCGAGCAATCGGTCGCCGATCACCGCCGGGAACGACGTCAGCGTGATGCCGCGTTCCTGCGCGGCCTGCACTTCGACGTGCGTCTTGCCGTGGACGTTGCCGACCACGACCAGCTCCGGACCCCATTCGAGGTTCCCGGCCGCGTACGGCATCATCACCGGCACGCCGAGCGCGGCGAGTTGCTCGCTCATCGGTGGATACACGGCGGCATCCGACCCGCGGACTTCGTGCCCCGCGGCCGCCAGTAACCCCGCCACGGCGCCCATGCCCGTGCCACCGATTCCGATCAGGTGAACTTTCACGATCGCGGGCGCAACGTATAGGGGTTCCGGGGTCGCGTAAAGTCCTGCGGCGCCTCACGGATCAATAAAATCTCGCCACCCAAAACCGGCTATGATCGTCCCTCGGGCATGGAAAAGTCGCAGCACGAACGCCGGCAGCACTTTCGCGGCAAACCGCGGCCCGGCCGGGTCATGCCCGTGCGGTTTCGGCCTACGGCAGTCGAAGGCCAAGACCGGCCTTGGGTCGCCGCCGAGACTCGAAATATCGGGATCGGGGGCGCTTTCATCGCATCGCAAGCGATTCTACCGACCGGCACGTTCTTGACCGTCGAGCTCACGCTACCGACCTCCGATCAGATTTTCACCTTGCCCGCCGTGGTTCGGTGGGTCGATGGAACCCTCGGCATGGGCGTCCAGTTCGTCGGCGTCGACGTCGACATCCTGCTCGAGCTGAACGACTACTTCTCGTCGTTGACCGGGCTGTAAGAGGGGTCAGACGGTCTGACCTTATTTGCGGTCGGTCGACTCGAAGATCTTGTCGGCCGATGCCGGCACGAACCCCTGGAACAGCTCACCCGACGGCAGCCGATGCCGCTTCGCGAACTCGTAATAGCAGGACGGAATCTCGAGCGTCCCATCGGAGAACTCGACCGCGATCGAGTCCGCGCGCGTCGACGACTGTTCCAGGCACTCCGCGCGCGTGCCCTTGATCGCGCCCCCGGCGTCGTTGAGTCGAAACCCGTGCTCGACGAGGAACGCATCGAGCGATTGCAGGTCCGGAAACGTCGTCAGGTGATTGACGTCGACGGTGAAGTGGTTGACTCGAAACCCGAAGGCCCCGACCCACGCGGCATATTCGCTGCCGAGGATCATCGTCTCGTACTCGGCGCGCTTGATCTGCCACGGCCTGCCCGCCCACGGCAGATCCGCGCGAGCGCCGAAATCACGTGGCAGCTGTGCGACGAGCCGATCGATGATCTGTTGCGTGCCGAACGCCATCTCTGACACGCACAGCTCGCTGATGAAGACCTTCGGCCGCAGCGGATCGGGGTGCTGCCAGTAGTACGCGATCAGGTGCTTGTCATCGAAGCGGTAGCGGTCGCGCCGCTGCCAGCCGTGCGCCTCGAACGGCGCCGCGAGCGCCGAGATGCCGATCCCCGGCAGCCCGTACGTGCGCAGCGCGATGTGATCGTTACGGACTCGCTCGCCGCGTTCTCCGAGGAGCCGGTGAATGCGCAGGGCCTGAGGCGCCTGAGCGACGTAGTCGCGCCACAGCGCGTCGAGCATCTCGTCGATGGTGGTCACTGCAACGTGATCGGGAAGGCGATCGACGTCTTCGGCTTCTTCGATCGCGGGAACTTTGCTTCGCCCATCGCCTTGTCGATGCACTCGCCGGTCGGCGTGTGCTCGAACTCGCCCTGCTGCTCGTACTTGAGGATCGAGCCGTCTTGGCCAATCGTGATCCGCAGCTTCGCCTTGCCCGCGACTCCGAAATTTTCGAAGCAGGCATGCGACGCGTCGACGACCGGTTGCATCGCCTCGCGAATCACCGACGCGGTCAGCTCGACGGTCGGCCCCTTCGCGGTCTCGTCTTCGACGGGCTGCGCGACGACCTTCGCGCACTGCTTCTTGTCCGCTTCGGCAGGTCCCGAGGTCGGGCTCGCGCCGACGATCGAGCCGTCGCACGCGGAGTACACGCGATAGCCGAGGATCTCGAGGGCGAGCCCGTTCTTGCCGTCGACCTGCCACTTCGGCTTCGCCGGAATCTTCACGAGCATTTGCACGCGAACGTTGGCGACCGCCTTGGCCCACGCTTGCGCGGCGGCTTCATCGGCGAACGCGCGTGCGTTGTCGTAGAGCTTCGGTGGGTGCAGCTTGCCACCGTCGAACACGGGCGCCGTGCCCGTGCCGACGACGTACCAGGTCTTGCCTTCGAGGTCGACGCCACCGCAGCGAATGCACGATGACAACACGACCGGCACCGACTTCTTCTGCGTGCTGAACGCGCCGACGTCGAACGCGTCGCTATCGGCATCGATCAACAGCTTGCCGCTCGTCAACTCGGCCGCGCGCGCATCACGGACGTGCTTGCACTGGCGCTTCTGCGTGTCGTCACCGGCATCGCACGACGCGGTGAGCGCCCATACGAGGTTCTCGAGACGGTGGATCCGCTGCGCACCGGCTGCCTTGGTTTCGAAGGTGTCGTCGGCATGCGCGGTGCCGCTGCCGAGGAGCCCACCGCCGAAGAAGATGATCAGTGCGACGAGGATGGGTTTCATTGGAGCTTGTGCGTGAGATACGCCTTGAGGCGCAGCTCGGCATCGGTTGGATCATTGATGACGATCGGCACGGTCTTCGTGATCTCGTCTTCTAGCTCGCGATAGAACGACTTGCGAAGCGCCGCATCCTCGATGAGCTGCGCCGGCGTGCGGCCGCGAACCGCCGTGTCTCCAAGCTTCGAGCAGTACGACTTCAGCTTGTCGTAGATCGGGCCGCCCAGAAATTTTGCGATGTGATCGGCCTCGTTCGCCATGCGATCGAGACTGACCTCCGCAGTGGTCGGCAACACGCCACGATCGTGACCTTGCGTCAGCTGCGCGCAGACGCGCAGCACCATGACGTCGTCGATGACTCCGATTCCCTCGTTCCAGTCGGGGATCAGATCCATCTTGCTGACGAGGTACGAGAGCGCAGCGCCCGCGAGCTTCTTCGAATTCGCGTCGGCTTTCGTCGACTCGAGGAGCGCCTTGTAGGCTTCGATGTCTTGGCGAATGGACTCGGCCCAGCCCTTGAACGTGTCGATATATCCCACGCAGGCCTCCTTGGCGGCGACCGTACCGCCAAGCCGCGCGGCGTAGCAATCAACGCGTGCAGTTGTTCGCGCTGACGGCGGGTGCGCGGCCCTTTGTGTAGGATGGACGCATGCGGATCCTGTCCCTGATGGTCGCCCTGGGCTTCGTCGCGTGTTCCGGCTCCTCACCCGCCGAGGTCGACGCCGATCCGCGAGGCCCGACCTGCACGAAGGCGCTCTACGACCTGTGCAGCACCGAGCACGACTGCACGAGCGCGATGTGCCATCCGTTCATGGCCTTTCAGGTGTGCACGCAGGCGTGCGACGCCAGCACGCCCTGCCCCGCGCCCACCGGCGGCGGAGCCGCGACCTGCGACGCGACGGGCATCTGCAAGCCCGACGCGCCAAACCACTGCCACCTGTAGCGGCGGCTACTTCTTCATCAGATCTTGGATCAACTTCGTCGACTGATCCGCCGTGATCTGCACCGAGACGGTCTTCGTGATGTTGTCGGCCGCGTTGGCGAGCGTGATCTTGTGCGGGCCGGCCGGCAGCGGCAACGAGCGCTGCGGGGTCACGAGCCCAGTGTCCTTGCCGTCGACGTAGATCTTGCACGGCGGCTTGCTCGAGACCATCAGCACGCCGGAGCCCTTCGCCTCGGCGACGGCGACTTTCTTCTCGACCTTTTTCTCGGTCTTGTCGGCGTTCTTCGGCGCAGGGTCGGCTGCAAAGCTCGGCTCGGCGAGCGCAACCGCGGGCTTCACCGCCTCGTGGTGGTGATGGCGCTTGGCCGGCGCGGCGACGACCGCGGGCGTCTCCTGGACGGGCACCTTGGTCTGCTGCGCCACTGCCTTGGACTGCGCGGCAGCCTGCGGAACGGCCTTCGCGAGCTCGATCTCGAGCCGCTGTGTCTTCATCGGATCGAAGTGGCTCATCTGGGTGGGCCGGCCTTCGAGCGTCAAGATCACGTCGTACGCGCGTGACGGATCGACCGACGCCGCGATCGGCGTCGTACCGAGAAACGCGGTCTTGCCGTTGTCGACCAGCATCACCGTCGCGCCTGCGGGCTTCGAGTTGATCCGGATGTCGACAAGCGTCACGGCTCCGCGGCTCGTCGGAACTTCCCGCAACGACGGCGACGCCGTAGCTGCCATCGCGACCGGTGCAGCCTTGATCGGCTCGGTGACCGGCTCGGGTTTCGCGGCGACGACCTCAGGCGCCTTCGCAACGACTTCGGTCTTCGCAACGACTTCGGTCTTCCCAACGACTTCGGTCTTCGCGACGGCTTCCGGCTTCGCGATCGCATCCGTGCTCGCGACCGCTTCGGTCTTTGCTTCGGGCTTCGATTCTACGGCGGCGACCGGCTCGGTCTTCGCTTCGGCGACGGGCTCGGCCTTCACCTCGGCGACCGGTTCGGTCTTCGCTTCAGCCTTCGGCGCGCCGCCAAACTTCGGCGGGAACGCGGTCGTCACGTCCGTCCGACCGTCGGGGTTCGGAATCGTGACTGCTGCAACCGCCTTCGGCTTCGCCGCCGCGTGCTTCTTGCCGCCTTCGCCGTCGAATGCGAGATAGCCGCCGGCACAGATCCCGATCAGCAGGAGCCCCGCCATCGGAGCCGCGAGCTTCTTCACGACCGCCGTGTTCTTCGCCTTCTTCGGGACGGGCTGCGTGCCGAGGTTCACGTCATCGACGAGATCCATCGCGCGGCTCTGCTCGAACCAGTGATCGGCATAGACGACATCGCCCGGCGCATCGATCCGCGGGCGGGCGCTGACGACCGGCAGGGCCGCAAATGGATGAGCATCCTTGTTCGGCCGAGCATCGAACGGCGCCGCGACCGGCGACGAAGCGGGCGGCTGGGTACGCACGGGCACCGGCAGCGAAGGCTTCGACATCACGGGGGTCGAGGGCCGCGGCGGTGGCACCGAGGGGTTCGACGGCCGCGGCGGCGGCAGGGTCTTCGCGGCCGCCGGCTTGGGTAGCTCCGGCGTCTTCATCGTGCTCGGAGGCAGCGGCGGAATCGTCGCGCTGCGGGTGGGCGGCGCGGTCGAGATGCGGACCTGCGGCTGGCGGACGTCGAGCGGTGACGTTCCGGTGGGAGCGCGCATTCTCGGCAGCGGCGCGACCTCGCCCGATCCGCGCATCGGCGGAATCGACGCGGTCATGCGCGGTGGATTCACGCGCGTGGGAGGTGCCGACTTCGGCGGACTGAACATCAAGTCGTCCGATCCGTCCTGCAGCGGCTTGGACCCTTGCATCAGGCCGATGAGCTCGTTGACCGCCGTCGACTCTTTGTTCGCCATAAGGACTCCCCTACGAAAAAACGTGGGCGGAGGATTGCGAACGGCGTTCGATCTGTAAAGCGAAATCCGTCTGCGCGCGTGATCAGTTTCGTTGCGTAGTGGCGCGAATTACCAAACGATCACGCGCTAACGCGATCTCCGCGGAGTGATGCATTGGGTGTGCAGATCGCGACGTGTTTGTGACAGCGAATGTGATGCTCGCGGAGCCTCGCGAAACACTCACCGCCGCCTTCGCGGCCAAGTGATCGAGAGCGTTGATGAACCACAATTCTCACGCGTAAGCTCCTGAAAATTCATTGACAGTTAAGTGACCATACATCTATGGTAGGGCCATTCATGGGTGTCGAGAGCGCCTTTGTCGACCTCCGGCGACTGGCTGATTGGTTCGCGACTCTTTCGATCGACCGACAACGCACGAACGCCCCTCCGCGTGCACTGCACATCGAGCGCATTGTCGAGAAGCTCGGCACGCTCTCGATCCCGCTGCTCGGCCGCGAGCTGTGCACGCCCGAAGTCCGGCGCCGCGATGCCGCCCGCGCTGCGCTCGCACATCTCGCGACCACCTCGGCGCGCGCGCGTGTGATCGCCGCGCTCCGCTCGATCACCACGACAAACGTCGCCGACGAAGGCAAAGTCTGTGCGCTCGGTTTGCTCGCGGAGCTCGGCGAGCGCGGTGCCGCGACGTTCTCCGATCCGACCGCGATCCAGAAGCGCTCCGCGATCGCGCTCGCCGCGCAGCTCGAGAGCGCCGCCGATGTCGCCGCGGCCGCGGACATGATGACCCGTCAGCTGGCGACCTCCGAGATGCTCCAGCTCCTGTCCGTGATGTCCGAGTCCTCACCGGCGGCCGCGCACCGGCTCGGCAGCGAGCTGTCGGTGCGCCTCGACCTCGACCGCGATGTTCGCGAGCAGATCGAGCAGCTCACGATGCGCGACGATGTCGCACCGATTCCCGAACCCGCACGTGTGCCGCGCCCCGCGCAGGTCGCCGTGCTCGTCGATGCCGCCGCGCGCCTCGTGATCGTCGCTTGCCGCAAGGTCAGCGGCGAGCGCAAGTGGCGGCGCTGGGCCGTGCTCGTCGACCGCGATGGCCACGTCGAAGACTGCATCCACGAAGACAAGGCCGAGACCGACTCGGCGAACCTGATCGCCGAGCTCGTCGCCGACGGCTATCGCATGGCCAGCAGCGATCTCGAACAAGCGCGCGCGATCATCGCGGCGGCCGCTCGCGTCAGTGCACATTCGGTCGAGAAGCTCGAGTCACCGTACTACCTCGGGCGCGACCTCCTCGATCTCGGCAACGCGCACGTCGGCGCTCGCGCGCAAGCACAGCCGAGCTCGTCGCGGATCGGTCACGCCGTCGAGCTGATCGCATCTGGCGAGATCTCCCGCGCGCTCGCGTTGCTCCTGCGCTGCGATACGTCCAACGCCGATGTCGCGGGCGCGATCGCGGCCTGCTTGCTCGCCGAGCATCGTCCTTCCGAAGCGGTCGGCCACCTGCTCCGCGCGATCGAAGCCGAGCCATCGTGGTCGCTCCATCACTGGAACCTCGCGGCCGCCTATCACGAGCTCGGCGATGCCCGCGCTTGCTATCACGCGCTCCGCCGGTTCATCGCGACGAGCGCGCTGCCGACCGGCTTATTCGGCGATCCCGAACAGCCGGCTCGCGTCGCGCTCGCCGAGCGCATGCTGCTCGATCTCGAACGCGCCGCTCGCCTCACCGGCACGACGCTCGCCCGGCCGCGCAAGAAGCGCGCACCGAAGCGCCAGCGCAGCTGAGCGCAGTTACTTGCGTGGCGCGGACGACGGCGGGCTCATGTTGTACGTGAGCTTGATCCGAGTCGTGCCCGCTTGGCCGCGCTTGGGGAGCTTCCAGGCTTTCGCGTGCTCGGCGACACATCCAGCGACCAGCGACAGGTCCGCGAGCCCCGCCTTGGGATCGGTCGACGCGCCCTTCACGACGCCGCTCTGCTCGACCTCGAGATTCACGATCACCGTGCCGCCGAGCTTGGGATTGCTCTGGAGCCCGAGCTCGTAACACGCCTGGACTTCCTGGTTGTGGTGACCGAGCAGCGAGGTCATCGCGCCCTTCTCGTGCGTACCGGTGCCCGCCTTCATGCCACGCAGCGTCGCCTCGAGCGTCGCTGCATACTTCGTCGACTCGGCGCGGCGCGCATCGTTCATCGTGAGGAGCGGAATCGTCGCTTCGTAGAGATCGTGCGCCGGTTGGTAATAGCGAACGTCGTTTGCGGTCGCGTAGAGCACGTGGAACAGCGTCGCCATGCCACTGATGCTCTCGACGATCGTCTCCTTGTCCTTGTCGCTGCACTTCTGACCACAACCCGGTAGCGACTCGAGCGCTTGCTTCGCGAACTTCTCCGCCGCGACCGGATCATCGAGCGAGACCGTGTAGTCGGCTTCTTCATAGAACAGCACCGGGCGGTCCGTCGTCGGGACTTTATCGCCGGCGACGGCGAGAGCCTTCTCGATCGCAGCGACGCCATCGTTCCAGCGACCCGCGAAGCGATACGCTTTGAGGCCGAGCGCCGCGAGCAGGTCGTACTGCTGATCCTTCGCCTTGCCGTAGACGCTCGACAGCTGCGTGACCGCGTCGGTCATCGAGGTGTTGGTCCGGCCGGCGAACAGATACACGTCGCGATCGAGTGCGTCCCGCAGCGAGCCCTTGACGTCCTTCCAGCCTCGCGCGGCGGTCAGGATCGCTTGCCACGCGCCGGCGTCATCACCGGTGCGCCACTTCGCCCATGCGGTCGTGTACGCGAGCTCGGGTTGCTTGTCGTCGAGCTTTTGATCTTTGACGACCGCGAGGGCTTCGGCATTCTTGAACTGCTTGAGCAGCGAGAACGCCCACCAGGCGCGGTTGAACAGCTCGTCTTTGTCCTTCGGATAGTTCGTGACGAGCATCGACCACGCCTTCTCCGCGGCCGGATAATCGCCGAGCAGCAGCTCGTAGCTGCCGAGGATCCGCAGCGTGATGTCGTCGACCTTCGCGCCTGAGACTTGCGCTGCATCACGCAGCACCTGCCGAGCGTCCTTCAGGCGCTGCTGCTGATCATCGCCTTGCAGCTCTTTCGACTTGTGATAGAGCATCGTGGCGAGCAACGTCGCTTGCGCTTCCTTCTGCACCGGATCTTTGGTGTTCGTGAACGTCTGCTGCTGCTTCTTGATCAGCGCGTCGAGCTTCGCGCCGGTCTGTGGCTCGCGCTGACCTTTCGGCTCGGCGAGCGGCATGCCCGGTGAGCCCATCGCCTCGGGCTCGAACACGAGTCCTTTGATCTCCTGCGCGACGACGTCGAACGAAACGTCACCCGGCGCAGCGGGCTTCACATCGCCACTGCCGCCGCCACCGGTTGGAGCCTTCGGACCCTCCGCGGGCCCTCCGCAGCCGATCGCGGCGGAGACCATGAACACGAACGTAATACGCATGCGCGAGGTGTACACCGATCGCAGATGCCCCGCTAGCGCATGATATGGTCGCGAGCGCAGTGCGTAGCTCCATGTCGATCGTTTTCGCGATCGTGCTTTCTATGGCCGCAACCGGGTGCGTGGTTGTTCGAGCTCATCAACGCGAGAACCTCGCGAAGCGCTCGATGACCGATGACCGCGACGCCGGCGAAGTTCGATTCGGGCAGCACGAGCGCGGCTCGCGCGAAGGTGCCGACGGTGGTACCGGCCAGCCTGGTGGCGGATGCGGCTGCAACTAGCTCTCGTCGCGCTGCTCGCGGCAAGCACTCTCGCTCACGCCGACGGGACCGTCTCGATGCGAGGCGTCTATTACAAAGAGAGGTCGACGCGCGTCATGCAGCCGATGCTCGACGGCATGTTCGAGGTCGGTGAGCGCGGGCTCGTCACGGCGCACTTGCTCGTCGATGCGATCACGTCGGCATCTGCGGGCTCCGGCGCCGCGAACGCCACGCCGTTCACGGAGAAGCGATACGAAGGTGGCATTGGCTACACGCGCGAGCTCGATGCGCCGGCCAGCCTGTCGTTCGTCGATCGATTTCGCCTTGGCGGTGAGACGAAGTACTCGACCGAATCTGACTACCGATCGCTCTACCTCGGCGCGCGCGGCGAAGCAGATCTCGCACAGAAAAATGCGGTGCTCGGCCTCGGCGGTGGCGTTTCGATCGATCGGGTCGACAACTCCGGCGCGCAGGGCCCGATGGGCGGCCCGCTCCTCACGTGCGACAACTCGTCGCTCGCGACCCGCACGGACTGCCCGCTGCGGACGTACTCCGGGTTTGCGTCGCTGAGCCAGATCGTCGGCAAGAACGCGCTCGTCGCGGTCACGTACGACATCGTGAAGAGCCACGGCTTCCAAGCAAACCCGTATCGCCAGGTCCTCACGGGCGATGGCTTCGTCGCCGAGAAACATCCGAACGATCGGCTGCGCCACGCCATCGCGCTCTCGGGCCGTTACTTCGTCAACACGACGCAGACCACGTTGATCGCCGCCTACCGCTACTACCGTGACGACTGGCACATCCATGCCCATACGCCCGAGCTGCGGATCATCCAGCAGGTCGGCACGGTCGCCGACGCGTCGGTGCGCTATCGTTACTACACGCAGACGGCGGCGTTCTTCTGGGAGAAGCGGTACGCGAGCAGCAATCCGGCGATGAACGCGACGCCCTACTTCACCGACGATCCGAAGATGTCCGCATTCACCGGTCATACACTGGAGGCCAAGCTCGGCGTGTTCGGTGAAGCGTTCGACCTCAGCGGAAAATGGCGAGGCGCGCGGTTCGAAGGCGTGCTCGAATACATCCTCCAACACAACCGGTTCGGCAATGCCGTGGTGGCCCATGTCTCGATTACTGTACCTTTCGATTATTAGCGCCGCGCTCGCCGCGGGCTGCAGCGATAACAAGTGCGGCACGATGGGTGCGTCCGACACCGGGCTCACCGCATCGAGTGATCAGGTGACCCTGACCTACGGCAACTTGGTCGCCGGCGCGAATCACGATTGCCCTGCTGCCGATGCGCCGCCCGGTCTCGAGAGCCTGACGATCGCCGGTCGACAGACTCCCGGCACCAAGCCCATCACGTTGTGCGTACCGCGGCCGGACCTGCTCGCGACGATGCCGCTCTCGCTCGGCAGCGACGTCAAGCTCATCGACGTCGCCGGTGATGATACGAACGGCTGCATGTACGCACTCGATCGCACGCGCCCGCCCACCGGCTCGGCGTCGGGCCAAGGCGTGTGCGCGAACGGAACCGATCCTGCGGGCTTCGAGCTCGTCGTCGACGGTGCCGTCTCGCTGACCCGAACGTGCGGCGCCGTCGTCGACACGATCGCGGTCAAGCTCCAAGGCACGATCGCCGTCGCCGGGCATTAGTGGCTCTGTTCTCGCGCGCTGATCGCACGTTCAACCTCGAGCTGGCGCGCGAAGGTTCTGCTCTCGTCGAGCGAGTTCACCTCGACCACGCCGATACGCAACGCGAGCAGCATGACAGCGAGCACGCCGCGCTCGCAGCGTACCGCCAGCGCTTTGTCGAGATCGTGAACGAGGGCTGGCATCTCGTGCTCGGCGATCCGGACATCGCACGGCCCGTCGCGTGCGATCCCACGATCGAAGCCGCGATCTCGATCGACGATCGCGAGCAACTCGCCGTCTACGCCGACTGGCTGATCGAGCGCGGGGATCCCTGTGGCGAGCTCGCCGCGCTTCGCGCCCGCGCCGAGGCCGCGCCTACGCCAGCGCTGACGACAGCGATCGCGGAGCTCGAAGAGGCGCGTGGCGACGAGATCTTCGGCCTCTACGCGGGGCTCGTCGATCAAGGCGTCATCGAGCTCGCCTGGACCCATGGCTGGGTCACGACGATCCGCGTCGGTCAACGCGAGCCCGCGCGGCCGCCGCCGTATCGCCATCATCCAGAGAGCTCGCACGGCACGCTCGTCGGCATCGTGCTCCTCGCACCGATCGCGCGGTTCGTGCGTCACCTCGAGTTTCCGCGGGTTCACACGAGCGACGTGCGCTCGGCGATCGCGACCTCGCCACGGCGAGACTCGATCCGCCAGCTCACGGTCACGTCGCCGCACCACGTGCAAGAGCTCCTCGACGTGATGCCGAAGCTCGAGATCCTCGCGATGCCCGCCGGCACGAAGGTGCGCGGTCATGCCAGCGTCGACACGATCAAGCTCGCGATCGACACGCCGGAGGTGATTCCCGACCTGCTGCAAGGCGAGTGGCCCTCGCTGCGCTCGGTGTCGATCACGAGCCGGCGCGACATCTCGGCGGCCCTCGCGATGCTCGCGGAGCGTCCTTTGATGGCGACCCTGCGCGTGCTCGAGGTCACAGCGCCGCTCGAGACACCGATCATCCGCGTGCTGCGCGAAGCGCATCCGCACATCGACATCAAAGCGTCGTGACTTTCGTAGCCGCTTCCGCCGCCGCGCCGCCTCCGCCCTGCCGAACGCGAACACACGATCTGCCATTTGCGCGTGAACCGAGACCGCTTGCTCGCGCCGGGTCGATGCTTGCGGTTTAGAACGTCGATCGACGGACGCGCGCCACGATCGGTGCGAGCACGTCGCGCGCGCTCGTGCGCAGCAGATCGGACTCGCCGACGACGCCGGCGACCGCGGGGCCGAACGTGTAGTACGTCTCGATCGCGAGCTCACCGAGCACGGAGCGGCGCAGCATCACGTCGCGGAACCGGCGCAGCATCTCGACGTCGTTTGCCATGATCGAGCCGTACGCGGCGGTCGCGACGAAGCACGCGTTGACTTCGCCGCTGGTGACCCCGGACGTCGTGACCTGCGCGATCGCGAGCTCGCCCGTGTTGTGGCAGCCGTCGTAGGCGCGGATCCCGAGCCAGTAGGACGTCTCCGGAAGCAGTCCGTCGACCTCGAAGTTCTGGGTCATGCCGGGCGCGACCGGCGCGATGTTCTTGTTGTACGGGATCGAGCTCGCGAAGTTGTCCGCGGTCATTTCCGAGTTCGCCCGGACGCGCACTTCGTATCCCGCGACCTTCGTGTTGAGGGCGCCGATGCCGGGCGCGGTGAAAGACATCACCAGGTTCGCGCTTCCGATCGTCATCGGTGCCAGCGCCTGCGGTGTGCCCGGCGGAACGAAATTAACGTCGGGTCTCGCGATCACGCGAATGCGATACATCGCGCTCGCATCCGCGATGATCTGGAGACGCCCGGCGCCCGAGCCCGGCGTGTCGGTCGTGATCGAATTATCGGGCGGCCGCACCAGACCGTCTTGGCCGGTCGGATCGCCGTAGCCCGCATACGTCGTCGCGGTCGCCGAGGTCTCGGTGCTCGAGATCGTGAACGGGACCTGGTAGACCACCGACGGCTGCGCGCGATACGGCTGGCCGAACGTGATCCAAGGAATCCCCGCTGGTGACGGAAACTTCGAGGTCGGATAGCTCGCGTTCGTGTCGCGCTCCTTCGAGGCCTCGATCCAGAGGACGTAATCGCCGTTCGGCAGATCCGCAGGAACGGCCCAGGGCGCGTGCGCGATCACGCCGCTCGGTGGTGTCGCCTGCGAGACCGCGTCGAACGGGTTCATCGCCTTGTACATCTCGACGGCGGCCGCATCGTTGCCGGGGATGCGGCTGACATCGGCACGCGGCGGGTAACCGGTCGTCTTGATCGGCGAGAACCGGCCCTTGTCGGTGTAGATCTGCGATGCGCAGGTACCCGCATCCCAGCCCGGCTCCGCAGGGTCGAGCGGGCGGCAGTAGTGCGGTTCCGCCGAGCTCTGCGCAAACGAGTGACTGAGGTTGTTCTCGCCGCAGCCGTAGTAGTCCGGGCCCATCGGCTCGCAGAGAGCCGGATCATCCGGCGAGCTCTGAAAGATCACTTCGGGGAACGAGATGCCATGTCGATGCGACCACACCGGGAACGTCGTGACGCGACGGCCGTACGGCCATTTCGGACCGGAATTGAAATCGTAACGGCCGGGCCGATTGCCGAGGCCGTACCTGCCGGTCTGTTGCGTGATGTACGCGGTGTCGACGTACTTGCCGCTCGCATCTTCGATCCACGCGACGATCTGCAGATTGTCCGTCGGAATGAACTGCGTATCGACGCACCTGCGCGGCGTATCGGCGAGCGCCGATCCGGACACCACGGCGACGCCGGCGAGGGCCCGGATCATGCGCATCATGGTGACCACTCCCGAACCCATGCGATCACGGGTGCAAGGGCCTGCCGCGCCGTCGCCCGCATCAGCTCGGACTCTCCGACGACGCCGGCGACCGCGGGGCCGAACGTGTAATACGTCTCGATCGCGAGCTCGCCGAGCACACTCGATCGTAGCATCTCGTCGCGGAAGTGCCGCAGCAGCTCGACTTCGTTTGCCATCGCGGACCCGTACGCAGCGGTGGCGATGAAGCAGGCGTTGACCTCGCCGATCTGACGATCGGTGGTCGTGAACTTCGCGATCACGAGCGGGCTCGGGTTGTGGCACTTGTCGAAGGCGCGAACGGCGACCCAGTAGTCCGTCGACGGCAACAGGCCTCCGAGATCGAACGTCTGGATCATGCCCGGATCGGCGGGCGCGATCGTCGCGGTCACCGGCATCGAGTCCGTGAAGTTGTCGGCCGTGATCTCGGAATTCGCGCGCACCCGGATCTCGTAGCCGGCGACCTTTCCAATCTGGCCATCATCGCCCGGCGCGATGAAGCGCAGCGAAGCACCCGCGCCCCCGACGGCGGTCGTGTCGAGCTGGGTCGGTGCGTCGGGTGGCAGATTGTCGAGCACCGGCGTCGCGGTGACGCGGAGTCGATACATCGCGCTCCCATCGGACACGAGCTCGAGTCGAGACGCACCGGACCCCGGTGTCGTCGTCGTGATCGACGTATCTGGCGGCCTGATGTCTCCGGTGTTGCCGGTCGGATCGCTGTAGCCGATGTAGTCCTGCGAGGTCGCGACCACCGGTGAGCCGCTGACCGTGAACGGCACGCTGTAGACGACCGACGGTTGCCCGCGATACGGCAGGCCGTAGTCTCCGTACGAGACGGTCGGCGACGGAAACATCGTCGGGTTGTAGACCGCGTTCATGTCGAATTCTTTGGAGACCTCGACGAACACCGAATACTGCCCTGCACCGACCATCGGCGCGGCCCACCGGATCGCGGGCGACTGACCGCCGATCGGCGTCGCGTGCGAGACCGCATCGAACGGATTGAGCGTCTTGTACATATCGACCGACGGCGAGTCGACGCCCGCTTGCCGCGTGACGTCGACGCGCGGCGGATACAGGCTCTTCTCGGTCGCCGAGAGCTTGCCCTTGTCGCTGAACGCCGGCGTCGCGCACGTGCCGGTGTCCCACATCATCTTGTCCATGCAGCCGCATTGCGACGGATCGGCATCTTTGAGCAGCGGCCGGCAGTACGGATCGTGCTCGGACGAGCTCTCCGACGAGGAGTGGGACAGGCCGTTCTCGTCGCCGTTCTGAAACACGACCTTCGGGAACGACAGGCCGTGGCGATGCGCCCACACCGGGAACGTCGTGACGCGACGGCCGTACGGCCACATGTCATCGACGTGAGCGGCCGGGTTTGGCACCGGCCCGCTGTTGAAGTCGAAGCGGCCCGGGCGATTACCGAGGCCGAACACGCCGACTTTGCGCGTCAGGTAGATCGTGTCGAGGTACTTGCCTGTCGCGTCCTCGACCCACGCGACGATCTGCAACGAATCCGAAGGCGTGAAGTCGACCTGCACGTCGACGCACTGCTGCGAATCGGCTCGAGCTCGTGCAGCGGACATCAGAAACACGGGAGCGAGCAACGCCCGCCGCGAGATCACCGACATTCCATCCATTATGCCCGCAACTGCGCGGCAGCAAAGCGTGTTCGGCGGAACGAAACCGTCCAAGTGAGGTGGATCATGTGCATGTCACACCGTCACACTAGGGTCCGCCGTGGCCCGGACTCCGAGCGCCGAGTATTTGATCCTCGACATCGAGACGGTCCCCGACACCGAGCGGTGGAAGCGTCCCGACGAGCCCACCGGCGGCGCCGAGCGCGGCGGCTCTCCGTTTCCGCCGACCTGGGCGCACCGGATCGTATGCATCGGCTGCCTGTGGCTGGACCACAGCTACCGGCTCAAGCGGATCGGCGTGATCGGCGATCCGAACGGCGGCGAAGGCACGCTCGATCAACGCGAGCGCGCCCTGCTCGAAGATTTCTCCCGGTTTGTCGGGCGAGCGCGGCCCGTGCTGGTGACCTACAACGGACGTGGCTTCGACCTGCCGGTGATCGCGCTGCGCGCGCTGTGTCACGGTGTTTCGCTCGGCTGGTATTACCGCGAGCGCAACGTTCGGTACCGCTACAGCGAGGAAGGCCACCTCGATCTCTGCGATTGGCTCGCCGAACACGGCGCGACGCGCTCGGGCAGCCTCGACGCCCTCGCTCGGCTGATCGGGCTGCCGGGCAAAGTCGGCATCGATGGCTCGCAGGTCGAAGGGCTCTATCTCGCCGGCCAGCTCGCGGCGATCCAGAAGTATTGCCTGACCGATGTCGCGCAGACCGCGCTGCTGTTCTTGCGATTTCGCTTGCTGCAGGGAATGCTCGTCGGCGAGGACTACCAGCAAGCGGCGACCGCGCTCGTCGACGCCCTCGCCGCCGATGGCAGGGTCGACGACGTGATCGCAGGCATCGACCGCGCGCACTTGATCGGCTCGCCACCTTCGCCGTGACCGACGCCCTGACCTTGCGCGATCATCGGCTGCCGCCGAGCTTCTTTGCTCGCGATGCGGTCACCGTCGCGCGCGAGCTGATCGGCTGCGCGCTCGTGCATCGCAAGCGCGCCGGGATGATCGTCGAGACGGAGGCGTATCTCGGCCCCGAGGATCTCGCGAGCCATTCCCGCTTCGGACCGACCGCGCGGACATCCGTGATGTTTGGACCTGGCGGCGTCAGCTACGTCTACCTCTGCTACGGCATCCATCAGATGTTCAACATCGTGACCGGTCAGCCCGGCGAGGGTCAGGCGGTTCTGATCCGAGCGGTCGCGCCACTGCTCGGGTTGGGCGAGAACGCGTCGATCGGGCGAGGGCCGGGCAAGGTGACCCAGGCGCTGGCGCTCGATCGCAGCCACGATCGCAAGGACCTCGCGCGCGGCGAGCTGTTCGTCGCCGAGCACGTCCATCCGAAACCGCGCGAGCTCGCACGCGGTCCGCGGATCGGCGTCGCGTACGCCGGCGCGTGGGCGCAAAAGCCGTGGCGCTTCTGGTGGCGCGAGCATCCTGCGGTGAGCCGGTCCCCGAAGCGGTGATCCGCGAGACTCAGCCTCGATCTCGACGTCATCTCGTTCGGCCGTAGGTAACGATCAAAGCCAGCCATGGCTTGCCGCCTTTTGTCTCTGTGGCCGCGCGGCGCGACGGGCCAGGCTGGGGTCCATGAACAGATTCGCTATCGCGGGCGTGCTCGTCGTGTCGGCAGCACACGCGAGCCCGTCGTACGTTGCAGCCGGCGCGACCGCCGGTGATAGCTTCGGCCAAACGCTCGGCGGATTTTATGCGGGTTCAGTCGAGGGTGGCCATCGTCTTGGTCATGTCCTGTGGTTGCACGCGATGGTGGCGGAGGGCGGAATGGTGGCGATCGACGGCGGTGGATCGACGATGTCCAGTAACTATCTGACCGTACGGATTGGATCGGAGGCGCGGTGGTGCGTCCTCGACGGCGCGCTGTGCGCCCTCGGCGGCGCCGACGTCGGATATCGGCACGAGCGCCTCGCCGCGCAATACGATCACTACACCGACGATCGGCCGATCGGCGTACTCCGCGCTGGGCTCGATGCAGGTAGCTCGCATGTCCGATTTCGGCCCGGCCTCGAGCTGAGCTTTGGTGCCGACGGAGCGGGCACGATCGGCGGCCGCACCGGGATCGACGGCATCGCGGCGGCGGCATCTGTGGCGTATCAGTGGTGAAGACCAGGCGCCCCGCTCGCGCATTCGCGTTCTCACAAAGCGTCCCCGCCTACGCGTGCGCGGCCTTGACGACGTCGACCTTGCGCAGGCGCTGGCGATAGAGCTCTTCACCGAGCTTCTTGCGATCGCGGCTCTTCGCGGCTCGATAATGAAAGTGCGGCATGTCGCGCACGGTAACGAGCTGCGCCACGTGCGGCACGTGAAGCTCGCGAAACCAGGTCGCGACCTCGGCTTCGAGCGCACGGCCTTCGGCGAGCCACACGACACTCTTGTGCTCGGTGAGCCGCAGCGTCGCCTTGTGCGAGCGCACGTAGACCGAGAGCTCGACGTGCCCGTTGTTGATCAGCTCGACGTCGTAGTCGTCGAGGAAGCGCAGCACCTTCTTCGCGTTGACGCGCGCGGTGAGCCAGACGTCGGTCGCCTCGCTGTCCTCGAAGTGATCGAGCACGCGGACCTCGAGGTTGTCGGCGGTCGGCAGCCGCTCGATGATGCCGAGAAACAGGTCGATCAGATGCTCGGCGTCGGTCTGGGCTTCCATCACGAGCAGGTTGTCGTCGGGGCGGATCATCCAGCCCGGTGCGGCGCCTGGGATTCCGCCGGTCAGCGCCGGGACCACGCCGCGCGGCCATTGAAAGACCGGCATCTCGGGCGCATCGCCGAGGAGGACGACATGACCCTTGCCGACCGATTCACCGAGAGGAATCTCGTTATCGGCCGCTTTCTCGACGCCGATCGCGAACGAGCCGGCGACCTCGTGCTCCGCCGCGGCGATCGCCTGCCCCATGTGCTCGCCGGCCGCCGCCACCAACCGCGGCGCACCGCCCGGACGAGACAGAGCGATCCGGTACCAGGTTCGGGTCTCCGCGCGTGTCACCGGATGACCCTACCCTGTCTGGGAGGGTTTTAAAGTCGCTGCCGACCCGAGGTGCTGCCGCATCGCCGGCGCCCGACGGCCGTGTCGCGATCAATTGCCGATCGGTAGCGAAAACTGAAGCTGGACGATCGAGACCTTGTTGTTGACCAGGCCGCCGAATCCGGTGGCGGTGGCGGCCGCGCTTCCGACGGTCGTGAAGTTCGTGCCGTACGGGATGTCCTTGGACAGGAAGATGCCGCTCGAGGACGTACCGCCGGTGACGAAGTGCGTGCGATCGGCCGACAGGTACTCGATCGTGCCTGGGACGTCGGTGACGACGACGTTATTGGCGACCGGATTGCCGAGGTTATCGAGCACGATGCCGACGACGAGCCCTTTATCGAGTGTGAACGGCGGGAGCGTCGTCGCCTGCTCGGTGTTGATCGTCTTGATGATCTGATCGAGTGATTGTTTGGACAGTCGGACGCCCGGCACATCGAGCGTGTCGTGCATCGGGCTCTGGAGCTTCCTGCACGCGATCGTGCTCGTGCTCTGGGGAGTTTCGTCCTTGATCTCGAGACAGGCACTCTGAACAAGCGGAAGGCTGACGTGACCGGACCAGCTTGGCGGCACGATGCCAAACCGCGGGAGGGGCACGACATCAGCGACGTTCAGCGCGAACGCGCTCGCCAAGGGCTTCGGCTCGCCGACGGAGATGCTGAGGAGATCGGCGACACCCTGCGAGACCGAGAACCCAGGCGTATCGAAGTCGCTGACGCTCGCCGTGACGATGGTGTCCTGCTTGCTGACGCAGATCGGGTCCATGAACGCGTCGAGGTTCGAGCACCCAAGATCCACGATGGTCTCCGGATCGCCCGGCGTGTAGTAGGCGGTGCCGCCGATCGCGGGCGTGGGCCAGCAAAAGTCCGCCAGATCCGGGTCGGTGACGGTGTTGTCGCACGGCAGATCCTGAGTGACCGGAAAGCCGTCGGCGGCGTAAGCGACGTTCGCGGGGCAGAGCGGATCCCCTGTCGCCATGTCGGTCGGCAGCTTGAATCTTGGATACACCGCCATCTGTACCAGCAAGCGCTGTTCGGGTACCGGACTCGCGGGTTGCGGCAGAGTGACACCGGCGATCCCGCAGACGTCTCGGCGGCTGAGCGTCTTGCACAGCGAGATGTACGGCACCGTGGGATCTCCCGGCGGGACGATCCGGATGCTGACGACCGCCTCGCAAGGCATCGTGATCTGATCACACGTCGTCGCCTGCACGCCACCCGCCTGCGTGATACACGCCTCCGTCTTGCCCTGCGTGAGGCGAAACCGCAACGCAAATGGTGGCGAATTCCCGCAGCCTGCGGCGAACGCGAGCACGAACATCCAGCGCATCAGCGTGCGACCGCGTCGGCGGACTTGATGTCGCCAGGAGCGAAGTTCGTGAACTTATCGCGCCGCGCCCACAGGATCGCGCCGACGATCGCGGCAACCGTACCCGTCACGATCGAGCCCTGCACCCAGCGCTGCTGATACCAGGGTTTCTCGACGACGACGATCGGCGGCGTGAACGGAAGCGGCCTCGCCGGCTCGGCCTGCTTCGGGGGCGACAGCGGCGCCAGGAAGTCGATCGGCTTCTGGTTGCGGAGCTCCATCGGCCTCGAGAAGCCGGGCTCGCGATCGCGCCACGTCTGCACGAGCAGCTTGTCGTCCTCGGACTTGTAGATCAGGACGGCGTCGTGGACCCCGAGCAGGCCCGCGAGGTGACTCATCGCCGCCGCGCGCGCCGCGGCATCGGGCACGCGCGACAGCGCGAGCCGCGCCCGCTGGATCAACAGCTCGGTGCTCGCCGTCGCCGGCGCGAATTCGATCGGAGGGCCGGGAAGCGTCACTGCGACTCCCGCGGTCTCGCGCTGGTCGCCGGTGACCTGAACCACGTGATCGCCGGCCGTCGTGTCGAACGTGCCCGGAGCGGTCCCGGCGGAGCCGCCGTCGATCCACACGCGGCCTTCACCTTTAACCTCCAGGGTCACTTTGACGCCGGTACGCTTCGCCGCTTCGTCGGCATGCTTCGCGGCTTCGTAGGCCTCGATGAACTCGGGAGCGTACCGCGCGGGATCGAGCGGCTTCTTCGGGCTCAACCGGTAGACCAGCGCGAGCTGGCGGCTCATGTCGGCGAGCTTGTGCTCGTTGAAGCTCGCGTAGGCGAGCTGGAGCTCGAGATCCGCGTACAGCGCCGTCGAGACCTGCGTCGGTGCGACTGCATCGAGATCGCGTTGGCCCTGCGTGACCTCGGTCCGCGTGGTCGCAAAGTTGAAGTCGAACAGTGCTGCCTCCGCGGCGGTGCGGTTCCTGCCGGCGCGCTCGATCCGGGCTTTGTCCTCGTCGAGCAGCTCGCCTTGCAGCGACGCATCCAGCTCTGCCGTATCGAGCGGCTGCAGCGCCCAATGGCCGAGGAGCACCCGATAAAACTGCCGGCGCAACTCGGTCGCTGCTGGATCTCCCGATAGATCGATGACCGCGACCTTCCGGCGCTCCTCTTCGGCGTGCGCCCCCCTCGCCCCCGCAAGGACGACACAGAGGATCACCACTCGGGCCGGCAAGCCGGGCGCCATTCCCTTAGTATAGTGCACCTTTCGGAAGGCTGGCCGTTCCCTCGCCAGGGTGTGGGCAGCAGCACGATGGACGAGCCTCTCCAGAAATCTCTCGAACGTTACGACGTGCTGGATCGCATCGCGATCGGGGGCATGGCCGAGGTGTTCCTCGCGAAGGCCTATGGAGCGCACGGGTTCGAGAAAACCCTCGCGATCAAGCGGATCTTGCCCGAGCTGGCGCGCGACCCGGAGTTCGAAGCGCGGTTCATCGCGGAGGCCAAGGTCGCGGTCAAGCTGTCGCACGCGAACGTCGTCCAGGTGTTCGACTTCGGGCGGATCGGAGAATCGCTGTTCATCGCGATGGAGTTCGTCGACGGGCTCGATCTCGCGCAGCTCAACAGGAAATACAAAGATGAAGGCCGGCTGATCCCGCTGCCGGCGGCGTTTCACATCGCGATCGAGATCATCCGCGCGCTCGACTTCGCGCACGGCCACAACGTCGTGCACCGCGATGTCTCGCCTTCGAACATCCTGATCTCGCGCGCCGGCGAAGTGAAGCTCGGCGACTTCGGGATCGCGGTCGCGGCGTCGCCGCACAAGGCCGGCGGCCCGGGGATTCGCAAGGTGATGGGCAAGTGGCGCTACATGTCGCCCGAACAGGCGCGCGGCGACACGCTCGATACGCGCAGCGACATGTTCTCGGCGGCGTCGGTGTTGTTCGAGCTGTTCACCGGCGAAAAGCTGTTTCCCGGCGAAGAAGCCGAGGACATCATCAAGAACATCGAGACGATGCTGATCCCGAAGGCGAGCTCGCTGCGCCCGAGCTTGCCGTCGCGTCTCGACGAGATCCTCGCCGGCCCGCTGTCGCGCAAGCCGATCGATCGTCCGGTGCGGCCCGCGATCGTGCTGCGACAGCTGATCGAGCTGTCGTACGAGTCGAGCATCATGGCGACGGCTCTCGACGTCGCGGAGTGTGTCGCGAGCGTGCTGCCGGCGAAGCGGATCTCCGGATCGGGCCAGCAGCTCGACGACGTGATCCGCAAGCAGCTCGGTCAGGCGGAGAAGTCGGTCGCGCGCCGCACGGCGGTCACGAACAACAAGCCACCGAGCACGGCGACCGTCGAGCGCGGCGAAGTCTCGACGGGCATGTTCCGTAAGATCGACATGGACGGGATCTCGCGGCTCGAAGAAGTCGCCGATCTTGCTGACAATCCGACGGCGGTCGCTGCACCACGCGCACGTCGCAACTCCGAACAGCAAGAGGTGATGTCTGCGTCGTCGCCGGACTCGGGCCTGCACAAGCTGCTCGGCAAGCGCGATCTCGATCGACACACCGAGGTCGGAGGTCCGCCGACCGGCGCGGTGCCGAAAGCCGAGCCCGAAGCGATCGAGGACAGCTCGCGCAGCCGGACGGCGAGCACGACCGCCGATGTCACCACCGGCTCGAGGCGGCGGCGTGTCGTGAGCGGCGTGGCGGTGCTCCTGCTCGCGGCCGGCGGCATCGGCATCGGCATGAAGCTGCGCCACGGCGATCGCGGGATTGCGGTGGTTCCCGTCGGGGATGACGGCGGGCTGACGGAGACGAAGCAGTTCATCGAGATCGATCCGACGCCCGCGGCGGCAACCGTCTCGCTCGATCGCAAAGTGCTCGGGACCGGCCGGCAGAGTGCGCCCGTCGTGGCGAACGCGAAGGTTCACCTCGAGATCGCGCTCGCCGGCTACACGACGATCGAGGAAGACCGCGCCGTGAAGCCGGGGCAGACGCTCGTGATCACGCCTCAGCTCACCGCCGCGCCCGCGACGCTCGACGTCAAGACGGATCCGAGCGGCGCACAAGTCTCGCTCGGCGGTCAGCCGCTCGGCGACACGCCGCTGCAGAAGCCGGTGCCGGCGCAGAGCCATGCCGAGCTCACGATCGGCAAGACCGGCTTCGAGACCCAGAAGCTCAAGATCGATCTCGTCGCCGGGAAGACGCTCGCGCTCAGCCGCGTGTTGAAACCGGTGACGCGTTACGGCCGGCTGCAGATCAAGTGTACGTGCTTCGCCAAGGTCTTTTTCAAAGGCGCCGTGATCGGCAACGCCGGGAGCCCCGATGCGATGCGGCTTCCGGTCGGGCGCCAACACCTGAAGCTCGTCAATCCGAAGGCGACCTGGAGTCTCGACGCCGACATCGAGGACGGCAAGCTCAGCTCGGTCGCGACCACACTCGGCGGACACTGAGCGATCGCAAGCCCCGCCACGTGAGCGCGTTCAGAACGACCTCCATGCTCGCCTTGGTGCGGCCGTTGTCGCCGAGGGAGGGTCCGAAAACTTCCTGTTTGCGATCTTTGGGCCTTTGCGGCCTTTGCGGCGTTTGCGATCTTTGCGGCCTTCGCGATCGGGTCCCGGTCTTATCCGGGCTTCGTCATGCTCGACCGACACGATCGGCGCGGCGTCACTTCTTCTTCTTGCGCACGATCTCGATCGAGACGTCACCTGCGATCTTCGAACGGCACGACAACCGTACCTTCGTCAGGTGATAGACGTTGCCGAGGTGCTTCTTCTCTTCGTCGGTGTACGGATTGAGATGCTCGGCGCCGCTCACGATCTTGACGCGGCACAGGCCGCACGTGCCTTTGCCGACACACGCGGTCTCGATCCCGGCCGTCACCTTCGCGCCCGCCTCGAACAGCGTCGCGCCTTCGGGACACTCGACGACGAGCGGCGCGCCCTCGCCGGTCGAGATCGTTATCGTGGGCATAGCGTGCGCAGGTGCTCGAGCAGATCGTCGAAGTCGGCCGGCTCGGTCAACGGGTTCATGATCGTCGATCGCAACCAGTAGCGCGATCCGAGCTCGGTGCCGACGATGTAGAACCGGCCATCCTCGACGACGCGCTTGCGCAGCTCGCGGTTGTGCGCGTCGGAGTCGGCGCCGGACGGGGCACGATGCCGGTAGCACACGATGTTGGCCTCGGGCACGAGGGCGAGCTCGAAATCGGGCGCAGCGGTGACCCGATCCGCGAGGGCGCGCGTCAGCTCGAACAAGCGATCGATCACCTCGCCGAACCAGGCTTCGCCATGGACGCGCAACGTCGACCACACCTCGATCGCCATCATCCGCTTCGTGCACTCGAGGCTACGCTGGCCGAGATCCCACCAGGATTGATCGCGCGTCGCCGCCGAGAACATGTACGACGCTTGCTGCGCGAACGCCTCGTACGCATGACCGCCGCGCTTGAACAGCACCGCGGTGACGAGCGCGGGCATCATCATCAACTTGTGAGCGTCCCACACGACGGAGTCCGCGCGCTCGATCCCGCGCAGCTTGCCGCGGTGCGCAGCCGAGAGTGCGACACTACCGCCGTGCGCCGCATCGACATGCAGCCATAGCCCTCGGCGCGCCGCGAGATCCGCGAGCTCGTCGAGTGGATCGAACGAGCCGGTTGCCGTCGAGGACGCGGCGGCGATGATTCCGATCACCCGGCGATCACCGGCCGTCTCGAGGGCGCGCTCGACGGCGCGCGCGGTCAGATGATGGTTGTCGTCAGGAGGTGCCGCGATCGCGCCGCCATCGCCCCACCCCATGATCCGCAGCGTGCGCGCGACCGAGTAGTGCGCCTCGCTCGACGTCACGACCGCGAGCGGCGGGCCCGCATGCGCACCGGCCTTCCAGGCATCGAAGCCGGCGTGAGCTTGCCGCATCGCGAGTAGCGCGGTCAGGTTGCCGAGCGAGCCGCCTGAGGTCAGCACGCCGGTCGCCTCGGACGGATAGCCGAGCTTGCGACACATCCAATCGATCACGGCGAGCTCGATCGGCGCACCGGCCGGTCCCATCTCGATGATCGAGGTCCCGTTATTGAGGATCGCGGACACGAGCTCGGCGAGCGCGGCGCCCGGTAGCGGCGGCGGCACCTGATGCCCCATGCAGCGCGGATGCGCGAGCGCGGTCGAAGCGGCGAGGATCCGCTTCAGGTCGGCCGCGAGATCGCCGCCGCCGAACGGTTCGCTCGCCCATGCGGCACGCGCTTCGGCCGGTGCGCGCCACGGCAACACGACGCCTTCTCGGCGCTGCCATCCCGCGAGGGCCTCGGTGATGACATCGACCACTCGATACCCGTCCGCGCGAAATCGTTCGGGGTCGTACGCATCGCGAATCGCCGGGGGAACTGCCACGCCCCAGGCTAGTCACATTTCCGGCCGCGCGCATCTCGCGGACACGCCGATAGCGATCGCCTGTACCGTGTACGGCCGTGATGCCCACGGCGCCAATCGCGCAAGAGGGGATCGATCTGATCCTCGGCCTCTATCGGGTCGAGCACGACGCGAAGGAGCAGGAGATCACCGGCACAAGATCTCATCTCGGGCTCCGGCGGCAGCGGGCTGGACCGATTCGAGACCAGCTGCACGCATGGCTGCTCCATCAGAAGCCTCGACACCCACCGAAGAGCCCGATCTCGACGGCGATCCGATACGGCCAGCGCCTCGGCTCACTCCGGCGTCGTCCACTCGGTGAACTGCTCGGTGCCGATGTAGAGGTCATCGCCGACGCCCCACAGCGCGTGCACACCCTCTGGGCCAGGCGGCAGCGGCGACCACGCGTCGCCGCGCCGCACGAACACGCCGTGAGACGTGCCGACGTACAGCTCCTTGCCGTTACCCCACACCGCATCGGGGGTCTCGAGCCCATCGATCTCGAGCCGCGTCCAGTCGCCGTTGCCGGTCGAGTGAAACAGTCCGGCTGCGACCGCGTAGACATCGTTCGGGCCCGAGCCCCACAAGTCGTGGATCTGGACCCGGTACTTGCTCGGCAAGATCTGCGGTGCCCACTTCCCGTCGCCGATCGAGTGATAGATCTGGTCTTCGCCGGCGACGTAGATGTCGTGCGGGCCCGAGCCCCAGATCGCGAGCACGAGCGCGTCCTTGCCGATCGACTGCACCGTCCACTTGCCGTCGCCGGTCGAATGCATGACCGTGCCGCCGTCGCCGACCGCCCACACGTCGTGCGGTCCCGAGCCCCAGAACGCTCGCACGAATGTGTGCGCCTCCTCGCGCTCCCAATGGCTATCGCCGCGTTTGTGGAGGATGCCGCCGTTGGCGACATAAACATCGCGCGCGCTTGAGCCCCACACACCGAACAGCCGGCGTTCGTTCAGCGGCTCGTGCGACCAGACGCCGTCGCCCTTCGAGTGCAGAAGCCCGTGGCCAGGATCGTCCCACGCGGCCGCATAGATGTCGGTCGCCGACGCGCCCCAGAGCCGTTGCACGGGATCGAGCTCGCCGTGCCCTCCTACGAGCTCGACGGGCGCGGCGCCCGCGTGCGAGCGCCAGATCGCACCCTTGATCTCGGCGTGGCGATGCCCGACCGCCCCGCCGGCGGTGGGAGACGACCCCGCGACCATCTCGCGAGGCGGCGCCCGCCCGCTCGCCTCATCATGCCCCGAGGCGCGACCGCGGCACGACGCCAGGGCCATCGCGACGAGGATCACACCGAAGCCTTGCACGCTCGGAAGACGCCGCGACCATAGGTTGATTCTCACCGCGCGCAAACCTAACACCGCTACAGCGCAGGGTCGTTGCGCGAACCCGCGAACTGGCGAAGCCCACGTCGCTGATCGGACGGTTACGATCTTTGCGTCTTTGCGGTTCTGGTTCCGAGCGAAGCCGCCGCCCGGTATGCTCACCCCCATGACGCTCGAGATCGGAATGTTGCTGTTTCCGCAGCTGACCCAGCTCGATCTGACGGGACCGCACGAGGTGCTCGCGCGTATGCCCGATGCGAGGGTTCACCTCGTCGCCAAGAAGCTCGATCCCGTGATCTCCGAAACCGGCATGGCGATCGTGCCGACGACGACGTTCGCCGAGTTGCCCGCGCCGGATGTGCTGTTCGTGCCCGGTGGCTACGGCCAGATCGCCGCGACCGACGACGCGGAGACGCTCGCGTGGGTCCGCGCCGCGGGCGACAGCGCGAAGTGGGTGACCTCCGCATGCACGGGCTCGCTGCTGCTCGGCGCCGCCGGACTGCTGCGCGGTTATCGCGCGACGACGCACTGGGCGTTTCATGATCTACTGCCGCTCGTCGGTGCGATCCCCGTCGACGAGCGCATCGTGACGGATCGCAATCGGATCACGGGCGCGGGCGTCACCGCGGGCATCGAGGCGGCGCTCGCGATCGCCGCGGCGGTGTCCGGACGCGACGTCGCCGAACAGATCCAGCTCCAGATCGAATATGACCCGGCGCCACCGTTCGGCGCCGGTCATCCGCGTGTCGCGACGGCCGCCCTCGTCGAGCAGATGCGCGCGCGCGTCGCTCCGCGGCACGCCGAGCGCCTGGCGCAGCTATCGAGGACGAGCTAACGGCCTCGTAAACGTAAACCCCCTACAAGATCGGATTGATGATCTTGACGTCGCTGCCGCCGACGAACGCGTACGAGCCGACGTTGTAGTAGCCGTACACCGAGAGCCCGAACGGCTTGTTCGCGGTCGCGATGTGATGGCCTTCGTGCGCCGGGCACGTGACCTGCTCGTAGACCGTGCCCTGGATCGTTCCGATCGGGGCCGTCACGCAGCCCGACTGTTCTTGCGTCGCGAGCGGCGAGCCGTCGAGCACGACCATCGCGTCGACCGGCTTCGCGAACACGATGTAGTTCGCCTGAAACGTCGCCGGGATCAGGAACACGTAGTCCTTGCGGTGCTGCTCGGCTGCAGGAATCAGCAGCTGGCTTGGATCGCCGATGTAGCCGTGCTTCACGAAGTGCTGCGACACGAGGTACTGCGCGACCTCGACCGCTTGATCGGAGGACAGCGTGAAACCCGCGGTCGCCGCGAACGACTTTTGTTGCTTGGCCATTAGCACGAACGCGTTGTTCGGCGCCGGCAGGTTCGTCGTGACGTGCGTGTTGTCGACGGTCGCGAGCACGCGGACGATGTCGGGCTCCTTCCAGCCGGTCGCATCGGTCGACCGGAGCGGGCTGCGCGCGACCGCGAATTCCCTGCCGAGCGCGGTGACCGGGAACAGTTGCTCTTCGAGGTGATCGGTGCAGCACACGTCGTCGGTCATCGGATCCCAGTCGGGCGGGTAGACGACGTTGTCCGCGCCGCCGAATCCGGCGCCGCGCTCTCCGGACGTGAACACGACGACGGGCTTGTCGGACCGCACCTCGGTCCCCGTGAAGTCGCCGTTCTGACCGGAGTTGATGCACGCGAAGATGTCGCTCGTCGGCTGATCGCTCTCGAGGTTGACGACCGTGTAGCGCGACAGGTGCAGCGTCAGCGTATCGCCTCGTGCGGTGCGAGGGATCACCATCCCGGAATCGCCACCGGATGCCGCGATCGGATGCGTCGGGATCACGGTCACCGTCGTGTCGTCCTCGGACGCGACGATCGTGACCGAGCTGTGATCGGGAATCGACTCGATCTGAAAGTTCGGATCGCCACAGGGATTTGCCGTCGGATAGCCGATCACGACGTAGTCCATGCCGAGCGCCTGGATGGGGATCAGCGTCGAGGCGTCGTTGGAGAACTGCTGGATGATCGGGTTGAACTGGTAGACGACGACCGGAGCCGATGTCACGACGTGAAAGGCGTGCGGCGATACGAACGTGCCCGTGCCGCTGTTCTGCGTGTACGTACCGTTCTGGCCCATCGAGCCGTCGACCTCGCGCTGTGGCAAATCGATCCGGCTCGCGGTGTGCGGCGGTACGCTCGCGCTCGCCACGGCAAGCTCGCTCAGCGGCGCACCCACGCGCGCGCCGTTCTTCGTGATCGTCACCGTCACCGGGTAGTCGTTGTTGTTCGCAGCGACGATCGCGAACTGCGCTGATGCTGCGTTGTTCGTGATGCCATTGAGCGTGAAGGCCTCGTTATCGAGATCGACCGCCCAGAACTCACAGCCGACGTTCGATGGATGGTCGAGCGCCGCGTCGCACGGCGTCTTGCAGTCACCACCGGAACACACCGCGTCCGCCGGGCAGTCCTTGACGTGCGTACCGCCGGTGCCGGAGCTGTTGCATTGCAGGACTTCTTGGCCCGTGGCGCTGCAGTACGGCTGGTCGGGCACGCAGACAATGCATCCATTGTTCGGATCGCACGTCTGATCCGGCGCACACGCGACCGGTGGATCGTAGGAGCCGTCGCGGTG
>JAQBQF010000272.1 GCA_028287115.1 Myxococcales bacterium | reverse complement strand
CGTGGACGTCGCGGTACCCATCGCGTCCTTCGGAGACAACATGTAGATGACGACGCCCTACGACAGTGACCCGTGATCTTGATCGTGCGTGCACGCCAACGCGAGACCTTGATGTACGGACTGTTCGACGCGCGCGCCATGGAAGCGCTCGACAAGCCGTTCGATTGCACCGCGATGGGCGCGAGATGGCTCGACGGCCATAGCGGCAAGCCGATCAGCGGTGCGAGAGCCGCTTCGAGCGCCTTTCGATCGTGGCGCATAGCGTGCGCTCGTTTCGAGCTCGGCCGCTGCACGCTGATCGAGCTCCATCGACAGATTCATTTTCGTCTCACCGTCATCACGTCGCCCTCGCCTGTCAGAACGAAACGAGCTCGGGAAAATGCGCGGCTTCGGCCTCATTGATCAATGAATGACGATCGTCGCGGGCGAGGTCGTCGGCGGAGACGTGATCGCGAGCTTGCCTGCGGACATGTTGTAGACACAGCCATCGCACTCGACGCTGTAGCCGTTCGGATAGACGCGTGCCGGCACGGCAAAGATCGTCGGAGCGGCGAGCGCGCGGTCCGGCGTATAGGTTGCGGTGAACGTCGTCGTCGTCGGATCGAACGCGTAGGCGATCGGAGTGCCGGCGATGCGCTCGGGATACGGACGTACGATCGCGCCGAGTAACGCGGGCTTTTCGTTGCCCGCGGCGTCGAGGAGGGCGTAGCCGCTGCTCTTGTCGTATGCCCAGTACATCGTGCCGCTCGAGACGGCGCCGGCCGCGTCGTATTGCGCGCTCATGTACTCGGCGATGCCTGGTTGATCGGCGTTGCCGCCGTACTCGCCGATCCACAGGCCCGCCTCGAGTTGGTTCGCTTCGCGCGCGAGGTCCGCGACGTTGTCGAGGATGACCTGCCGGCGACTGGGATCGAAGCCACCGCCGCTCTCGGCCATCGAGTCGTACGAGTGTGGCGCGTACATCACGTCCGGAAACGACGCGACCGGCAGCGTGGTCGCGACCCCGACGTTGCGACTCGCGCTCGGCTCGAGAAACGCGACCCAGCCCGGCGCGACGTCGCGCACGGCGAGGACGACGTCGGCGTACAAAGGCGCGAGTCGGTCCTTTTCGAACTGGAAGATCGGATACGAGCCCCAGTTCGGCTCGTTGAGGACGTCGAAGCCGATCACGGCGGCGCGATCGTGGAGCCGCTCGGCGACGTGGCCCCACGCGCCGGCGAAGTGCGCCCGCAGGTCGGCGCGCGTGAAGAATTCGTCGACGCATGCGATCACGTTCGGATCGGTCGCGTTGATGAACCACGGGTCTCGCGGCACGAACGCCGCGTAGCGCGCCTCGTCGCACGCCCACCGCGGCGCGCCGTCGAAGCCGAAGCCTTCACCGTAGATGTCCTCGTGCATGTCGAGCACGACGGTGAGTCCCGCGTCCTCGGCCCAGCCCAGCCGTTCCGCGACCGCATCGAGGTACGCGTCGTCATAGACGCCTTGTTGCGGCTCGACGGCGGCCCACGTCATCACGAAGCGCACGGCATTGAACCCCCACTCCGTGCGCACGCGTGCGTAATCGGCCGGCGTCTTGTCGTCGAGGTACGGCGCGTTCTTCTGCGATCCGGACAGGTTGACGCCACGCAGGATCAGCGCGCGTCCGGCTGCATCGTGGAGAAAGCCATCGTGCACGCGCGTGGGCGGCGCGACGTTGTCTCCGCATGCCGCGGTGACGAGCGCGATCACGAGCGAGCGGTGCATCGCGCGAACGCTATCACTCACGCCACGCCAGATCACGGGCGAACAGGCCCCGACGCGCGCGCGACACGAGTAGTGTCACGACATGGGATGGACGGCCTACTATCAGATCCTGCGCGATCGACCGCTCGACGATCGCGAGCTGGCCGCACTCGACGATTACCTCCGAACCAGTAACCAGCCGCCGTGGGAAAGCGAGGGGTTTGGCCTCGCGGTCACGAAGGCCACACGCACGGACCGCGTCCTCGGCGAAGGCTGGACGAAGTTGCCGATGGACCTCGATGATTCGACCGATCATCAGCGGCTGTGCGATGCGCTCGGCGGACTGCGGGCGATCATCGCCGGCGTCGAGCTACGGATCAGCGACGACTTCAGCACGTTCGGATTTGAAGGCGAGCAGGTGGTGCTCGGCGGTCGGGGCGGGCCCGCGCTCGTCGAGCTCGCGAACGCCGATCGGGCCACGTTCGCGGATCCTGGCAGCTTGATTCCGCCACGCCACGCGGTCTTGCCGGCGGAGGTCACGACCTTCATCGAGGGGCAGGACGCGACCTCCGAGCAAGTACAGGCAGCCCTCCTCGAGCTCGCACAGATCGCCGCCGAGCATCCGTCGTACGACACGCTGTGCAAGCGACTCTCGGCAGCGCCGCATGTCGCGCTCGCGCAAGCGGGCTTCGCGGTCTATCGCGAGATCAATCGTTCGCATGCGTGGAACCTCGTCAGGACTGCGCTCGAAAACCTCGACGACGTCCAACCGATCGTCGCCGGGTTCCTCTCGATCTGGTGCAACCCGCACGGCATCTATTGGTACGGCGACATGAGCCTGCCGGATCGCACGCGCGACGCGCTCGCTCGTGTACCGGACGTCGAGATCCAGATGCGAACCGACCTTGCCGAAAGCGTCGAGGGAAGTAGCTCGGAGCTGGCGCATCGCCGCGCCGAGCGCGCCGCTCACATGTTGGGCTATGCGCGTACGCCGACCTCCGTGCTCGCGCTCGTCGAGGCAGCGCGGACGATGCGCGACCGCCCGATGTCGAGCGATCAGCGCCACCACACCTCTCCGGGCATTCAGCAGGGGTTGATCATCGCGGGCGTCCCCGCGGTGGTGCCGACGCTGCTGCTCGGGTTCGACGCGGCGCACGGATTGCTTGGTCGGCAGCGCGAAGCCTTGCCGGTGCTCGCGAAGCTCGCGCCCGCGCGCGTCCTACCGGTGTTGCGTCATCTCGCGGGGCTCGGCGATGCGCTCTACGAAGTCGTGATGGCTCTCGAGATCGCCCGCAACGTGGCGACCCTGCGCGAGCTGTGTGAGTTTCCCGTCGCCTGGCATCGCGAGCGCGCCTTCGAAGCCTTGCGCAAGCTCGGCGAACAGCCGCCGCCGCTCGGCGAGCTCCCCGCGCCGGAGTCACTGGTCACGCACACGTGCCGCGAGGTCCGCGAGAGTGCGCTCGCCATCCTCGAGCGGACGAAGGATCCGGCGATCGTGACCTCGGTGATCGCGGTCCACGTGCTCAATGCCGCGATCGGCCGCCGGTTCAATGGTTCCGTCGGCTCGTACGGCGAATTCATGGAGCTGTTGCCTGATGACCTGCGGTTCGCGGCTCACGACGTGCAGCTCGCCGCCTTACGCGGCGGTCAAGTCACCACGCTACCCGCGCAGATCATCTGGCCCGCCGTGCAGCCGATCCTCGACGGTCACGCCGACGCGCTCGCCGCGAATTACGCGCCGCCCGAGCTTCACTTCGAACCGGCGACCGCAACGCAGCTTCGCGAAGAAGAAGCGATCGTCATGGACGCCTTGCGCGCGGGCCGGCTCGATCCGGACACCTCGAGTGGCGAACCCGTGGTGCTCGCGACACGGCCTCCCGCCGAGCTCATGCCGCCGCCGCCGCCGCCGCCCATCCAACCCAAGGTCCGCGACGCCGAAATCGTCAAGACCGAAGTCGCCGAACCCCAAGTCGCCGAACCCGACGCGGTCATCGACGACTTGCTCACGGCACTCGCACGCGAGAAGAAGCCGACGGACCTGTCGATCGAGCGCGCGAACCTGCCACGGACATTTGCGAACATGGATAGCGGCGACCGCGCGAACGCGATCCGCAAAGCGCTGCTCGCACTCGGAGCGCAACCGGTCGGCCGGCGGCTGCTCGCGCGGCTCACCGAGCTCCACGATGGCCGAAACCTACGCGAGCTCGCCGATGCCATGTTTCCGCAGATCGCGAGCGTGCCCGAGGGAGCTCGCGAGCTCGCAGTTGCGTGGGAGCAGGCGTACACGCTGCCGTGGGAATCTCCCGGTCGCGCCGACGACTACTTCCAGTCGGTCGCTGCGATCCCGGAGCTGTTCACGCGCGCACTCGACGAGATCGCCGCTCCCGATAACGGTGCGCTCTCGCGTCGCACGAGCGGTGCGTTCGAGTTGCTCGCCGCTGCGAACGATCGACGCGAGGACGCGACGGCGGCGGTTGTCGCGCGTATCCGTGCAGACCGCGGTCGCTCGAGTCATCTGATCAGTTGGCGGAGCGACGCGTATCGCGCGTTACGCAGGGCCAAAGCCGACGCCATCCCGACCACCGTTCTCGAGCTCGCCGATCCAAACACGGTCGGACGAAGCTCGTCGCTGCTCGACATCCTGCCGCACAGCGAGCGCGGGCTCGCATTCCTCGCGCAGGCCGTCGATCTTCCCGAGCTGTCGAGTGACGCGGTCAAGGAGATGTTGCGCGCGCGATCGGCGGGCGACGACGCCCGGATCCGTTACCTCGAGCATCCCTTCTGGAAGGTGCGCCTGGTCGCCGCCGACGCGAATAGCGACTGGAATCAGTCGCGCGTCGAAACCTTTGCCGTATGGGCCGCCATCGACGCCTCGCGCATTCCGATCCCCGATCGAGATCGCGAATATGCCCGGCCGCGCGACGCCGCCAAGAACGCGACGTGGGACGACCTCGCGCGCAGCCACGGCAGGCCGATCACGTTGCCACCACTGCCGCCGGTGCGCGACGGTCTCGCGGCGCCCTGCGCGGATTATCGCGCGTGGGCCGTGTGGGCCACCGACCAACGACTCGATCCGGACGACGCCGTCGCACGCGTGTTTGCCGACGAGCTCGATATCGCGATGGTCGGGTACGGTCACCTGCGCAACGCCCCGCGATGGCTGACGTGGCAGGCGAAGGTGCCCGGCCTGCCGGCCGATCGCCGCAGCCGACTCGCGTGGGCGCGCGAACGACGCGACGCTCCGCTGTCACTCGAGCTCGCGCGCGTGCGCGATGAGGGTGCGATGGCCGTCGCCAAGGCGTTGCCGCGCCCGCACCTCGTGTTACCGGAAGCGATTCGTGCAGAGCTCGAAGCGCTCGAGCGCCCGTTTGTCGAGCGCGGTGCCGCACTCCTCGGGATCGAGATCGCGCGCTAGCGCTTGTACGCGGAGATCGGCGAGCGCGTGCTGTGCTTGCCGCGACCCAGCTTGCGATAACGCTCGATGATGATCAGCGCCGGCTTCGGTCCGCTCGACGCACTCGACGCCGGCGAGGGCTCGATGCCGAGCGCACGCAGTTGCTCGGCCTCGATGCGCAGGGTGCGGCGACGGTCGCCCGAGGTCGCGCGCACGAGCGAGGCCATCATCTCGGCGTCGAGCTCTTTGGTCGGGCGCTCCGCGTCGGGGTGCGGTCGCATGCGCGGCAAGATCCGTGGGTGCGAGCCCTCGGCGAGCTTCTCCGGGGACAAGCCAACGTGATTCGGGTGACCCGCT
>JAQBQF010000271.1 GCA_028287115.1 Myxococcales bacterium | reverse complement strand
GGCCGGTACCATCGGCAGCTCGCTCTCCGGTGACCCGCGTTGTCGAGGCGCGAGGTCACCAATCCTTTTTTGCTTACGCGCGCAGTGCGGACCTGGCAAGCGTTTTCCGTCGACGATCTCGACTGGTCACCGACTGAGCCATAGGTGTGCCGTCGAGTGGTCACCGACTGAGCCCCAACTGAGCCCATCGGCCGAGTGAAAGAGGCCGTCTGGAACGCGGCGCGCGAATTTCGAGGGAACCCTCGGCGTGCGGATCGAAGGCGTCCAATGGACGCCGAGCGATCAATCTCGAAAAGCGTCGATTGAACGCCGAACGAAAAAGCGGGCCGAATGTCGGAACGCGCGGATCGAACCAACAAGACCCGCTTGATGGCGAAAGACGCTCCCGCCCCGGACCTCACTGCCGTGCTCCTTGATCTGCTGCGTCCTCTGATCCGGGAGGAGATCGCAAAGGAGCGGGCCGCGCAGGAGCGCGGATCTGAACTGATGACGACTGCTGACGCCGCGACGATCGCGAGGGTGAAGCCGCCGACGATTCGCGAGTGGGTCGCCAAGGGTCGCCTGCGCGCGAGATTGGTCAGCGGCCGGTACATGCGATTCACACGCGCCGATCTCGACGCCGCGATGGCGGGGCCGAAGCGACAGAACCTCGATCCCGTGTCCCTCGCGTGTCGACGCGCTGAGCAGGTCCGCAGCGGCGAGCGCTGACGTCGCGGTGTCCTGATGATCGCGGATGTAATACAAGTGAAGATCATGTCCAAACGAATCCCTCCTGAGAGACGAGACACGATCATCATGGCCCGCATCCCCGGCAAGCTGAAGCAGGCTGTGGGCCGCGAGGCGGATCGCGATCGGCGGTCTGTCGCCGACGTCGTGAACCTCGCACTCGAGTTCTACCTGACACGACAAACGCAGAGAGGAGAGCGACCGTGACTAAGCCCTACCAGCACGGCAAGAAGCTCTGGTTCTGGTACCGGAACCCGATCACCAAGAAACAGAAGAACGAGCCTACGCCTTTCGCACCGGGCCAAGAGACCGACGCGCAGAAGTACATCGACACGTTTCTCGCGGACCTCAGGGCTGGGGTGCCATCGACGGGGCTCGTCACCGTCGCTCAGTTCGCGAGCAGGTGGCTGATGCGGCGCACGACGAAGACCGTCGGCGACGACCGGACGCGGATCACCAAGCACGTGCTCTCGCGTTCCATCGGTTCGATGCCGCTGACCGCAGTGAAGCCGCGACACATTGACGACGTGATCGAGGAGCTGAAGGCCGAGGGAAAACTGGCGCCCCGGAGCATTCGCAACATCTGCGGGACGCTGTACTCGATGTTCAAACGCGCGGTGAAGGAGGAGCTGATCACCGTGAACCCAGTGCAGATGGAGCGCGGGACGCTGCCAAAGCTGGCCGACAAGGACCCGACGTGGCGCCAAGAAGCGATCTACACGCGCGAGGAAGCGGAGCTGTTGATCTCGCACCCGAGCATCCTTCCCGACCGTCGCATCCTCTACGCGCTGAAGTTCCTCGGAGGCGGCATGCGTCACGGGGAAGCGTCGCGGCTCACCTGGCGGCAGTACGACGCCGAGGCCAAGCCGCTCGGCGCGCTCAACCTCGGCAAGACCAAGAGCGGGGTGCCACGTCAGATCCCGGTGCATCCGACGCTCGCGAAGATCCTCGCGCAGTGGAAGTTGTCCGGGTGGGAGGAGACCTACGGTCGCAAGCCCGAAGCCGACGACTTGATCGTGCCGACGCGAAACATGACGGCGTGCAAACCGACCGAGTCGCAGTGGTCATTGATTCGCGACCTCAAGCTTCTCGGGCTGCGCTTCAAAGCGGGCAAGAAGAACCACCGTCGCGGTCACGATCTCCGGCGCACGTTCGTGACGTTGGCGCGGAGCGACGGTGCACACGACGGCCTGCTTCGGTTGATCACGCACGGCCCGAGCGCGTCGATGCTCGATCTCTATTCGACGCCCCCATGGGCCGCGTTGTGCGCCGAGGTCTCGAAGCTCAAGGTCGAGCTACGCGAGGGCCAGATGATCGCGCTTTCGCCCGAGGCCCTTACAAGCGCCTTACACCGAGAGCGGATGGCGAACAAAAGGTGGAGAAAACAAAGCGGTACGAGTGACGGAAAAGCGACCCCGACGGGATTCGAACCCGTGTTGCCTCGAGCGAGCTTGTCGTCGAGCATGCGCGCTACGCGCCTCGGCGATGATAGAGTTGCGCGATGCGTTTCCTCCTGATCATCTCGATCGCCCTCGCGGGCTGCGGCTCGAAGAAGTCGGTCCAAGCTCCACAGAACGCGGCACCTGCGGCCACCGAGCGCAGCACGGGCAGCACCGAGTCGTCGCCCGTGAAGGACGATGCCGACAGCAAACCTGCGCCCGGCGGCGGCGGCACGGCGAAGTCCGATCCGTGCGAAGGCGGCGAGTAGTTACAGCCGGACGTACTCGAAGTCGCCGGGCAACGCGTTGATGCCTTTGTTCGGCGGCGCGATCCAGCTCGCCATCTTGCCGCGCTCGTAGACCGGATGCATGAGGCTCTTGACGAAGGCCTCATCGGCTACGTTCGGCAGCCACTCGCCTTTGCGCGCGGCCCAGGTCGCCGCGTCGAGCATCGCGCCGTCGGGCGAGAAGTGGTGGCCGGCCCACATGCCGATCTGGCGATGGAACTTGTTCGACGGCAGCTTGATCTCCCACGAGATGCCTTCGTCCTTGATCGTCTTGTTCCAGCGATCGACGCCGCGCTGGCAGTCCTTGATGTACTCGGTGCGCAGCACCTCGTTGAGCGCGTTGCGCATCGGGACGTCTTTGTGGACGACATTGCCCTCTTCCAGCACGTCCATCGAGAAGTGCGAGCCGATCAGCTTGTGCTCGTCGTAGCGATCTTCTTTGTAGCGGCCCTTGATGCCGGCCGCGAACGCATCCGCGGCGTTCGACGAGACTTCGCCGCCGAATAGATCGAGCGAGAGCGAGTACCAGAGGTTCGCGTACTTCTGGAGCGTCGGGAGGTCGATGCCGCCTTGCGCGCGGACATCGCCGCCCGGTTGCTTCATCAGCTCGCATGCGCGCCTGACGATACGCTGCACGCCGGACTCGCCGACGAACATGTGATGCGCCTCCTCGGTCAACATGAACCGGCACGTACGGGCGAGTGGATCGAAGCCGCTCTCGGCGAGCGCGGCGAGCTGATACTTGCCGTCGCGATCCGTGAACATCGTGAACATGAAGAACGACAGCCAGTGCGACGTCGGCTCGTTGAATGCGCCGAGGATCCGCGGCTTGTCGCTGTCGCCGGATCGGCGCTGCAGCAGCTCCTCGGCCTCTTCGCGGCCATCGCGGCCGAAGTAGGTCTGGAGCAAGTAGACCATCGCCCACAAGTGGCGGCCTTCCTCGACGTTGACCTGGAACAGGTTGCGTAGATCGTAGAGCGACGGTGCGGTCGCACCGAGAGCGCGCTGCTGCTCGACGCTTGCCGGCTCGGTGTCACCTTGCGTGACGACCAGACGCCGCAACAGATTGCGGAACTCGCCGGGCACTTCGTCCCACACCGGCTGTCCGTGAAAGTCGCCGAAGCCGTGCACGCGGCCTTCTTGCTTCGGCTCGAGGAAGATGCCCCAGCGATAATCGGGCATCTTGACGTAGTCGAAGTGCGCCCAGCCGTCGGTCTCGACGGAGACCGCGGTGCGCAGATAGATGTCGCGCTCCTGCCAGCCGACCGGGCCCATCTGTTTCCACCAGTCGATGAACGCCGGCTGCCATGCTTCGAGCGCGCGCTGCAGGCGCTTGTCGCCCGAGAGGTTGACGTTGTTCGGGATCTTCTCGTCGGTGATCACGTTCGCCATCGTTAGGTCCTCTTCCATTGAAACTGCGGACGTTCCGGTCGGCCGTAGAGCGTCAGGGCGCCGTGCTCGCCGGTCGAATTTGCACGCGTGAAGATCCAGTTCTGCCAGGCGGAGAGTCGCCCGAAGATCTTGGTCTCCATGGTTTCGGGACCGACGAACCGCAGCGATTGCTCCATGCCGGTCAGCGCATCGGGCGACAGCGACGCTCGCTCTTCGATTGCGATCCGCAGCTCGTCGGCGAAGTCGATGTCGTCGGCCGCGACCGTCGCGATGCCGAGCTGCTCGGCCTCTTCGCTCTCGATCAGCTCGACGACGTGGGTCAGTTGATGATCATCGACGAACTTGGTGCGCGCAGCCGAATCGTTCGAGCTCGCGCCATTGCGCGGCTTGCTCGCGCCACGCTCGAGCACGGCTTTGACGCGCGCCGGATCGCCGAAGAAGCGCGCCTCGAGCCGAGACATTCCGGTCGAGGTCGTCATGAAGCCCGTATTCGCGACCGACGTCGCGACACCGATGCCATCATCGATCAGCATGTAGAACCGATCGGCGCCGAGCGCGAGCTCGAGCAGCGATCCGGCGAAGCACGAGTCCGCGCGATCGGCGACCGCGTACAGGCTGCGCGCCGTGTTGTCGTAACGCTTGAGCACGCGACGCTGCAGAAGGCGCACCTCGCGGGCGAATCCGGTGTTCGTCTTCGCGAGGATCTCGTCGTGCGACACGACCAGCTTCGGATCGCCCGCCGTCCGCACGGTGACCACGCCGATGTCGGGGAAGTCGAAGCGCAGGCGGAGCAGCGCGTCGTCGAGCTCGCGAAACGCACGCAAGCTCCACGTATCGGGCGACGTGAAGTCCATCACCGCATCCGCTTCCGGCCCGCGGACGAGCAACGCCGCCGTACGCGCGCCGGCATCGATCGCGACCTCGACATAGCGATAGCGAAGCGCGTCGGGCGTGATCTTGCACTCGAGGGGCGGCAGCACGACCGCCGGACCGCGCGTGACGGTCTGCTTCGCGGCGAGCGCCTTCGCGGCCGCGATCACGGACTCGTCCCACTTCGTGCGCGACACGAGGTGATCGACCAGGCCCCAGTCCTTCGCGCGCTTGCCTTTGATGCCTTCGGCGGTCGTGCAGAACACGTCGGCGCGATCGCGGCGGACCTTGCGCTTGTCGACGAGGCGGGTAAGGCCGCCCGTGCCGGGAAGCACGGCGAGGAGCGGCGTCTCGGGAAAGCTGACCGCGGAGTTGCCGTCGTCGACGAGCATCGTCTCGTCGCATGCCAAGGCGAGCTCGTAACCGCCGCCGGCGGTCGTCCCCTTACACGCGCAGAGCGACGCGAGCCCACTGTTCGCGGACGCATCCTCGAGGTAGAGGCGCGTCTCGTTCGTGAACTTGCAGAAGTTCACTTTGAACGAGTGCGTCGACTGCCCGAGCATGTAGATGTTCGCGCCCGAGCAGAACACGCGGTCGAGCTCGGCGGTCATCACGACGCACTTGACCTCGGGATGCTCGAAGCGCAGCCGCAAGATCGCGTCCGCGAGCTCGATGTCGACCGAGAGGTCGTACGAGTTGAGCTTGAGCTCGTAGCCCGGCTTGTGGGGATGGGCATCGTCGACCGCCATCACGAGCGTCGCGATGTCACCGTCGACTCGCAGCTTCCAATGCTTGTAGCGGCTCGGCTGAGTCTCGAAGCTCGTCGCCGCGGGCGCGGACGTCCTGGGCGCGCCCGCGCTCGATCGGTTGCCGTCGGTCATCGGTTCCATGCCGCTAGATCTATCAAGCAATTTACTGCTTGTCACCGCATATCGTTCGGCAGTATATTGCCGGTGTGACCTTGCTCGAGACCGTAGGCGCGGCCGTGCGTTCTCACCGAGAACGCCGAGGCTGGTCGCGGCGCGAGCTGGCCTCCGCCAGCGGCGTGTCCGAGCGGTTCCTCGCCCAGCTCGAGACCGGCGACGGCAACATCTCGCTCCGGCGGTTTGCCGAGGTCGCCCATGCGCTCGGCACGACCCCGCATGCCCTGCTCGCACCGAGCGAAGCACGCACGACCGCCAAGCCGATCGCCCTCCTCGGTGTACGCGGTGCGGGAAAATCCGCGGTCGGTGCGGCGCTCGCACGCAAGCTCGACATGCCGTTCATCGAGGTCGATCAGGAGATCGAAACTGCCGCGGGTCTACCGCTTGGCGACGTGTTCTCTCTGCACGGCGAGACGTACTACCGGCGCGTCGAGCGCGAGGTGCTCACCCGCCTGCTCGGCGAGCCCGCTCCCGCCGTTCTCGCGACCGGCGGATCGATCGTCAATGATCCGACGAGTTACGCGCTGCTTCGCGCCCGCGCTCGCACGATCTGGCTGCGCGCCACGCCCGAGGATCACTGGAATCGGGTCGTCGCCCAAGGCGATCAGCGCCCGATGGCAGAGAACCCGCACGCCTTCGAGGAGCTTCGCGCTCTGCTCGCGGCACGCTCCAAGCTGTATGCGCGCGCCGATCAGACGATCGAGACGAGCGGCCGCACCGTGCGTCAGATCGTCAACGACATTGCCGGGCTCGTGTAGTGGCCACGAGCGAGTCGAACGTTCCTGCCGAGGCCTGGCCTCACCGCGGATGTTCGCCGCGCGACCTGTCACGTGACGAACCGCGACTCGTGATACCTCCGTCATCATGCGATATCAGCCCAAGCCGGTCGGGCGCTTCAGCGTATTCGGGTATGCGTATCGCATCGAACCTCATGACGTGACGCTGTCGAGGAACACCTGGCTCGCCTTGCCAGGCGCCGTGCTCGCCGCAGGCGGAGGGTACCTGGCTCTGTCGGTGACCTTGATGCCGCTCGTGATGATCTGTGTGCTCGTGGCGATGTCCGGACTGCTGATAGCCCTGGCGGGCCTGCGCCCGCCTCGGCGTGTGAAGGCGACGGCGAAGGGACTGCGCTGGGGCGGCACATGGATCCCGGCCAAGCAGATCATCTCCGTCGACGGACTCATCCGCGACATCCGAGTGAAAGGCACGCTCGTCCAGTACGCGGCGTTGGTCGTGAAGTGCGACGGCGTGCCCGACCGCGAGCTCCGGCTGCAAAACGCCAGCGTCCCCAACCTTCGCGTCAATGCAATCGCGAGTGCGATGAGCACGCTCTTCGGCAGACCGAAGGCCGCCACAGACTCAGCCGCCGAGTAGCTTCTCGAGCTCGACTTCGTCGATCACGGTGACGCCGTGCTTCTGGGCGGCCTCGAGCTTGGCCTTGCCGGTGTCGGCGCCCGCGACGAGATAGGTCGTCTTCTTGCTGACCGAGCCGGCGACCTTGCCGCCCGCGGCTTCGATGCGTTTCTGGATGTCCGTCCGCGGAGCCGTTAGCGTGCCGGTGACGACGAGCGTCTTGCCGGTCAGCGGTCCTTCGGCGACGGCCGAGACAGGTTCTGCGGGATCGATGCCGCGTTGCTTCAGCTTGTCGAGCACGGCGATCACGTGAGGTTCGCGCAAGAACCGGTCGACCGCGCGCGCGATCGTCTCGCCGATGCCCTCGATCTCGCAGAGCTCGGCGACAAGCTCGTCGCTGTGTTTCGCCTCGCTCGCCGCACGCAGCGCCGAGAGCCTGCCGTACCGCTGGGCGATCGGCCGTGCCAGCACACTGCCGACGTTCGTGATGCCGAGCGAGCTGAGCAGCTTGGAGAACGTCGCGGCCTGCTTTGCCGCCGCGATCGCCGCGACGAGATTGTTCGCCGACAGCTCGCCGAAGCGCTCGAGCCCCCGCAGTTGCAGCGAGGTGAGATCGAACAGATCCGCGACATCTTTGACGAGCCCCGACTCGACGAGCTGGACGACGACCTTCTCGCCCAGGCCGTCGATATTCATCTGATGGCGTGACGCGAAGAACTCGATCGCGCCGAGCATCTGCGCCGGGCAGCCGATGCGATTCGGGCACACCAGCGCGACCCTGCCCTCTTCACGCACGAGCGCAGCCTTGCAAAACGGACACTCGGTCGGCGGCGCGAATGCGGGGCCCGGTCCCTTCTCGGTGACTCCGAGGATCTGCGGAATGATCTCACCCGCCTTTTCGATCAGCACGCGATCGCCCTTGCCGAGCCCGAGGCGCGCGACCTGATCCCAGTTGTGGACCGACGCGCGCGATACCGTCGTGCCCGACACGTCGACGGGATCGAGGATCGCGACCGGCGTCACGACGCCGGTGCGGCCGATGTTGAGCTCGAGATCGCGGAGGACCGTCGTCACCTGCCGCGCCGGAAACTTGTACGCGATCGCCCACCGCGGAAACTTGGAGGTCGTCCCGAGCGCCGCGCGCTGGCCGAAGTCATCGACCTTGATCACGAGGCCATCGACCTCGTACGGCAGCGCGTCGCGCTTCGACTCCCAGGCTTGTACGCACGCGATCAGTGCATCCCAGTCACCTGCCGAGGCATTGTGCGGCGACACCGGCAGACCGAGCTTCTTGATGTAGTCGAGCGATTCGAGATGGCCTCGCGCGTAGCGTTCGCCGTCGACGACTTCGTACAAGATCGTCCGCATCGGCCGCTTCGCGACTTCGCGCGGATCCATCTGCTTGATCGTGCCCGCGGCCGTATTGCGCGGATTCTTGAACAGCTCCTCGCCCGCGCTCGCACGTTCGGCGTTGATCGCCGCGAACTCCGCCTTGGTCATGTAGATCTCGCCGCGCACGACGATGTCGGCCGGTTCGCGCAGCCGCAGCGCGACGCCGTGCACCGTGCGGACGTTCGCGGTGACATCTTCGCCGATCCTGCCGTCGCCACGCGTCGCCGCGAGCGCGAGCAGGCCTTGCCTGTACGTGAGCTCGATGCCGAAGCCATCGATCTTCGGTTCGATCGAGTACGTCACGTGATCCCCGTCGAGCCCCTTGATCACGCGGTCGTGAAACTCGCGCAGATCCTCCTGACCGTACGTATTGTCGAGCGACAGCATCGCGACCGGGCGCGTGACCTTCGGAAAATCCGAAACCGGGACGTGACCGACACGCTTGGTCGGCGACCACGCGACCACCCAGTCCGGGTGCGCCTGCTCGAGCTCGCGGAGCTGCCTCATCAGCCTGTCGTATTCGACGTCGCTGATCGTCGGGTTCGCGTCGACGTAGTAGCGGCGGTCGTGCTCGGTCAGCGAGTCGACGAGCGAGAGGTACTCCGTGCTCGGATCACCCATAGCGCGCGCAGCATAGCGCTAAGGTTTCACAGGTGCGACGGCCGCTTGCGGCCTTCGATGAACGCGTCGAGATCTTGTTCTTCAGCCGACTCGTCGTCGAGGGAGACGTCTCCCGTCGCGTCGAGCTCTTCGACGTCCAGATCATCCGGATCTGCGACGAGGACCGAGCCGGCGGCCATCTTGAACGGTCGCGACGGCAGATCGGTGTCGATCTCGTCCTCGGCGGGAGGCGGTGGCACCTGCACGCGCACCGGCGCGGCGACGGGCCGCGGCTCTTGCTTGCGCCCGATCAAACAACCGGCGCTGACCGTGACCTGGAACGGACGGCCATCGAAGTACGCGTCGATCGCTTCCTTGATGTACCAGAACACATCCTGCATCTCCTGCCCGGAGCCGGCGATGTCCTTCCACTCTGCGAGCGGTCCGTACTCGATCACCGGCGCGAAGAAGAACTCGCGCGAGCTCTTGAAGAGGAGCGTGAACTCGTCGACCACGATCTCGCCGTCGAGCCCCGCGCGAGCCATGCACGCTTCGACGTGATCGATCGTCGGATATTTCGCGATGTGCTCGTCGAGCCGCTCGAGCGCTTCGTGCTTGTCGTGCTTGATCAGGACCTCGCGATAGAGGTCGTTGAATTCCTGAAACGTCCCGGCGAGTGGCAACGTGCAGCGCACTTCACCGCCGCGCTTGGCCACGCGCGCGAAGTCGCGTAGCGCATGCTCGAGGCTCGGCATCTCGGACAGGCCGAGGTTGCACACGACGAGATCGTAGACATCGTTGGCGAACGACAGCTTCGGGATCGGGCTCTCGGTCCGGAAGAACACGCCCTTCTTGCCGAGCGGCCCGAGGTCCGCGACCTTGCGGCGTGCCACGTCGAGCATGGCACTCGAGGCATCGATCGCGATCAGCCGCGACCCTTCGCTCATCCGGCGGAGGATCTCGATCGTCGGGTAACCGGTGCCGCACGAGATGTCGAGGACCTGACCACGCTCGGGCACGGACAGGTTACGCAGCAGCATCTTGCCGAAACGCGTCCCCCACACGGGCGCAATCTCTTCATCGTAGATGCGCGCGAGCTTCTCTACCTTGAGGCTGCGCTTTTGCTGGACCGTCACTGTCGGGACTTCGCCGATTATGACGAGATTACGCCAGCTTGTCTAGTTGAGCGTAGCGGTGAGGGAATAGGTCCCGCAGCCCCCCGCGGTCTGCATATCCACGATGACCCAAAACAGATGCGCACCAACGAGTTGGACGGTCGGGATCGTCGAGTCGGCACCGCTTGCTGTGCACGCCGCGTCATCGTCGTTGCACGCGATTTGCGTCGAGCCGGGCCCCAACACGAAGAGCGAGGTGTCGATCAGGGTGGCCGCGCTGCAGGTCGTCGCCGTCAGGTTCTGGGTCTGCCCAGGGCAGCCGGTCGTGAAGTAGTCGATATTTGGACCGGCGCCACCACAGTTGCCCATGTAGTCGTTGATCCCGTTGCACGTGCTGCCGGTCAGCGTGACCGTACCCGTCAAGAGCCCGGAGTAACCTTTGCGATTGCCGCGCTCGACGTGAAGCACGAGGTGCCCCTTCGTCTCGTTGGAGCTGTGCTGCGTGATGACGATGCAGTTCTCGCCGCTCATCGTCCCCGCGTATTGTGACTGCAGAGTGCCGCACATGTCGTTGCGACAGATCGCGCCGTTGGTCGCGCCGGTCACGCTCGCGCATGAGATGTTGTGAAAGACCCGGATCGACGTGTCGAAGTCGGAGCCGAACGTATCGATGTAATAAGTCTCGTCGGTGAATACGCCCACCCTGTAGAACACGTCGCGGCCGCCGGCGAAACCGCAGCTCATGCTGCCCGGTCCCGGCGCATCCTCATGGGCGTAGGTCAGATCCGCCGTGAACGTCCCGCCGGCAGTCACGTCCGTCGAGCTGTTCGGGCGATCGTTCGGAGGGCACGTCGGATCGATCCCATCGCAGTCCTGATCGATGCCGTCACCGCAATACTCGCGGGCCGGCACGCACCCGTCCGTGATCGCCATATCGGCGAGCGGGGCGTCGATCGCGCCGCTGCCATCCGAGACCTCGCACGTCATGGTGACCTTCGAGCACACCAGCGTGTCTGGGCACGGCTCGGTGTCGGAGCACGGGCTGCCGGTCTGCGGATGCGGCGAATAGCATCCACACACGACGATCAAGACCCAGGCCCGCACGTCTCTATCATCTATAGATGATCGGTCGAGCGCAATGCGCGAGGCCACGCGCGAGGCGTTGCGCCCCCGACGACATGTAGGCTACGGACGACGTACGTAGATCTCGCTACCGCCCGCGTTGAACTCCGCAGCTTTGGCAGCGAGCCCCGCCTCGATCTCTTGCTTGGCCGCCAGCTCGCGAACTTCGCCGGTGATCTTCATCGAACAGAACTTCGGGCCGCACATCGAACAGAAGTGCGAGAGCTTCGCGCCGTCGGCCGGTAGCGTCTCGTCGTGAAACTGCTTGGCGGTATCCGGATCGAGCGAGAGGTGAAACTGATCGCTCCACCGGAACTCGAACCGTGCCTTGCTGAGGGCGTCGTCGCGGCGCTGTGCGCCCGGATGCCCCTTCGCGAGATCGGCGGCGTGAGCCGCGATCTTGTACGCGATCACGCCGGCCTTGACGTCGTCGCGATCGGGAAGCCCGAGGTGCTCTTTCGGCGTCACGTAACACAGCATCGCCGTGCCGAACCAACCGATCATCGCCGCCCCGATCGCGCTCGTGATGTGGTCGTAGCCGGGCGCGATATCCGTCGCGAGAGGCCCGAGCGTGTAGAACGGCGCTTCTTTGCAGACTTCCATCTGCCGATCGACGTTTTCTTTGACCTTGTGCATCGGCACGTGGCCCGGACCTTCGATCATCACCTGGATGTCGTGCTTCCACGCGATGTCGGTCAGCTCGCCGAGCGTCTCGAGCTCCGCGAATTGCGCGCGATCGTTGGCGTCCGCGATCGAGCCCGGGCGCAGCCCGTCGCCGAGCGAGAACGCGACGTCGTACTTCTTCATGACTTCGCAGATCCGCTCGAACTCGGTGTAGAGGAAGTTCTCTTTGTGGTGCGCGAGGCACCACTTCGCGATGATCGAGCCGCCGCGCGACACGATGCCGGTCATCCGGTTTGCCGTGTACGGGATGTACGCGAGGCGCACGCCCGAGTGGATCGTGAAGTAATCGACGCCCTGCTCGGCTTGCTCGATCAGCGTCTCGAGGAAGACCTCGATGTTCAGCTTGTCCGGATCGCCGCCGACCTTCTCGAGGCACTGATAGATCGGCACCGTGCCGATCGGCACCGGCGAATTGCGAATGATCCACTCGCGAGTCGCGTGGATGTTCTTGCCGGTCGACAGATCCATCACCGTGTCCGCGCCCCACTTGACGGCCCAGCGCAGCTTGTCGACTTCCTCGCCGATCGTCGAGCTCACGGCGGAGTTGCCGATGTTCGCGTTGATCTTGACGAGGAAATTACGGCCGATGATCATCGGCTCGGTCTCCGGGTGCTTGATGTTCGCCGGCAGGATCGCGCGACCGCGTGCGATCTCGTCGCGCACGAACTCCGGAGCGACGTTCTCGCGAATCGCGACGAACTTCATCTCCGGCGTCATGATGCCCTTGCGCGCGTAGTGCATCTGGCTGCGGTTGCCATCGTCGCCATTGCGAAGTCGCTCCTCGATCCAAGCCTTGCGGAGCTTCGGGAGGCCGAGATGCGGATCGTGGCCCTGCGGACCCGACGTGTCGTAGACATCAAACGGCGGCTCGCCGCCCGACAGGTTGACGCGCCGCACGGGGACGCGCAGCCCGTCTTGCTCGACGTAGACCTTCTCCGACGCCGGGAAGGGCCCGATGGGTTGGAGCTCGCCGATACCTTCGGACACAACCGGGAGATGCTTGCCGTTACCGTTGCCGTCGTTCATTTCGATCCTCCCTACGCCGGCATTACCCGGGTCAGGTTCGTGGGGTCGCACGGCTGCCCGTGCCTCTCAGCCTCCAAAGGAAGCTCCCCCTTGTGGTGGTTCGTTCGTGTGCGAGCGGACCGTAGCCGAGATCGAGGGCTGCGTCGAGGGGATGGATTCCCCAGCGAATTACGATCGCAGATCGCGCTACGCTGCGAGCGTGGCAGACGCGCACAGCTTCGGTCGGTATCGGGTGACCAAGCCGCTTGGTTCCGGTGCGATGGGACTGGTCTACGAGGCCATCGATGACGTGCTCGGCCGCGAAGTCGCGATCAAGACGCTGAAGAGCTCGAACGGCATGGCCGCGCGGCTCCTCGACGATCGGTTTCGCCAGGAGGCCCGCGCGATCGCGCAGCTCTCGCATCCCGGCGTCGTCGCCGTGTTCGACATCGACCTCACGGCGGATCCGCCGTACCTCGTGATGGAGCGCGTCGCGGGTCCTTCACTCGACGCGCGACTCGCGCAGGGACCGCTGTCTGCGGCCGAGCTGATCCCCCTCGGAATTCAGATCGCACGCGCACTCGCAGCCGCACACGCCGCGGGCATCGTGCATCGCGACGTCAAGCCCGCGAACATCCTCGCGGCCGGCCCGGACACCTGGAAGCTCGCCGACTTCGGCGTCGCGCACGTTCCGGATTCGTCGCTCACGATCACCGGTCAGTTCGTCGGGTCCCCGGGCTACGCGTCGCCGGAAGCGCTCGTCAAGGGCATCTCCGAGGGTGCAGGCGATGTCTACGCACTCGGCGCGACGCTCTACGAGGCGATCGCCGGCAGGTGGCCTCGGCTCGAGAAGAAGGGAGCGTTGCTCGCACCGGTGCCGCCCCTGCGCGAGATCGCGCCGCACGTCCCACACGAGATCGCAGCGGCGATCGATCGCGCGGTCTCGTTCGAAGCCGATGCTCGCCCGTCCGCGGCAGAGCTCGCGCAGTTGCTCGCGCACGCGGCGGGTGCAGCGAGTGCCAGCGTCGGGGAGGCCGTGCGGCCGCCGCCGTCCGCCTCGATCGCGGGTGCGAATGCACTCGCCGCGTCCGAGGTGGCGCCGATCGGATCGCTCGTGGAGTCCGGGGTCTCGAGCGCGGTCTCGATGCCGAGCGTGCCGCGGCAACGGCAGGTCCGCTGGCTACCGTGGGCGATCGGTGGCGCGATCGTCCTCGCGATCTTGCTAGGTGTCGCGTTGCGCGGAGGACCTCGCGACTCGCGCACGAGCCCCGCGGCGCTGCCGAGCTTTCAGCTGCCGAGCGAGACGCCGGGCGAGATCCACGTGCTCGCGCCGGATCACATGGACAAGAAGGCTGCCAAGGAATGGAACCGGATCGTCGGCGAGTTGCACCGCCAACACTACAGCTCGGCGCGACACCGCCTCGACGAATGGGAGCATCGGTTCGGCGTCACGCCGGAGACCGAAGATCTGCGACGTCAGATCGACGCGCTGCCACCCGAGCTCCTCGCGCCCGATTCACAGCGTCACGAGGAAGACTAGCGCAGGTTGGTATCGACCCGGAACGCGCCGCAAGCGCCGCTGTAGCCGTCCACCGTCAGCCAGAATAATCCCGGACCGACACTCGCGACGTTGGTGAGGATCGAGCCGTCCGCGTGCGTCGGCCGCGCAGGCCGCGCCGTGCAAGTGGTCGCGTCGTCATTGCAGCCGAGGTTATTGCCCCCTGCCTTGCGTAGGTAGATCACCGTGTCGAACGCCGTCATGGTCGCGTCGACACACGTGCTCGCGTCGAGCTTCAGCGTCTGGGCCGGGCAGACGGTGAAGTAGTAACCGGCGTCTTCCGCGGTGCTGGTATCGCCGCCGGCGCACGAGGTGCCCGGGTTCGTGACGTTCGTGCCGGTGCACGAATTACCCGTGTACGTCTGCATGTTGGAACCGAGCGACGCGCCGTCTCGACCCCCGCGCGTGACACGGAGCGTGAGCATTCCCGTTATCGCCGCCGCGTCCTGATCGACGACGATACAGCTGGTTCCTGCGGGCAGCGGACCGGCGAGCTGGCTCTGCGCACCGCCACACGCGTCGTGATTGCAAACCGGGCTCGCGCCCGCGATCGCCGAGCACGCCTTGCCCGGAAACACGCGAACCACGGTCCGGAAGTCTGATCCGAACGTGTCGGCGTAGACGATCTCCTGCGCCGGTAACACGATCTTGTAGAACACGTCGCGTCCGCCGATCCCGCCGCAGTCCGCGTCGGAGGCGTCGTCATTCGCGTATCTCATGTCGACCGTGAACGTCCCGCCCGCCGAGACGTCGATCGCACCGTCGGCGCCGTCGTTCGCGACGCACACCGGATCGACCCCATCACAGTCTTGATCGATTCCGTCGCCGCAGATCTCGGCCTGCGGGGTGCAACCGTCGATCACCATCCCGTCGACCGCGCCATCGATGGTTGACGAGAGCTCGCAGGTGTTGGTCGCCGGGGAGCACACGAGATCGCCGGGACAGGCACCATCGCCGCAGGGTGCCCCGGTTTGCGGATGTGGCGCATAGCACCCCACCAGCATGGCGACGACGACGAGCCTCACGTTTGCGAATTGTCGCAAGCCTACGGCAAATGATCGAGCGAATAGAAAGCATCGTCGAGCGCGGCCGTCATCACCTCGGCGCTCGGAAACCGATCTTTCGGCTCTTTCACGAGCGCGGCCTCGACGAGCGCGACAAGCTGTGGCGTGCACCACGCTGGGTTCTTGAGCAGCTGATCGAGCCGCGGCGGCGGCGCCTTGACCTGGAGGCGCATCACGGTCATCGGGTCGTCGTGTTGAAACGGCGGACGCCCGGTCAACATCTCGAAGAGGATCGTCGCAACCGAATACAGATCCGTGCGCCCGTCGACGGGGCGGCCGAGCGCTTGCTCGGGGGACATGTACGTCGGGGTTCCGAACACGATACCCGTGTTGGTCAGATTCGCTGCCCCGCCCATCACCGCCTCCGCTTCGCCGATCAACTTGACGAGGCCGAAGTCGACGATCTTCGCGCTCTCCCAGATCTGTGGGGGTGCGCCGTTCGTGACGAGCATGACGTTGTCGGGCTTGATGTCGCGGTGTACGAGCCCATGCGAGTGCGCATGACCGACACCCGCGAGAATCTGCCGCGTCAGCACCAGCGCGCGCCGCGCTTCGAACGGACCCTCCGCGATCGCCTTGGTCAGTGTTCGGCCGTTCACGCGCTCCATGACGAGGAACAGAAAACCCGCTTCGACGAAGACGTCGGCGGCCGCGACGAGGTTCGGATGATCGAGCATGCGCAGCGCGTTCGCTTCGCGTGCGAAGCGCTTGTTGGTCTGCGCCGATGGGTTCATTCCCGACGCCGGCGACTTCAGCGCGTAGTGGTTTCCTTCGTCGTCCGAAACGTCCCAGACGCCACCCATCCCGCCCTTCCCGAGCGGTGCGATTAACGTGTACTTGCCGAGCCTCATGCCGGGCTCGAGTGCGGGCGTGGTCACTTCACCACGTACGTTAGCGTGTAATTGTGGTCTCTTGGTTGCTTCAGACTCACTCCCGAAACGCCAGATCTACATGCTAGGTAAGAGTCATGGATAAGCTGCCGGTCGTCGGGCAACGCGAGGAAACCGTCGGGCTCACCGAGAGCGAGCTCGAGAACGAGATTCGCCGTCTCAAGACCGAGCGCAACGCGGTGATCCTCGCCCACTACTATCAAGAGTCCGAAATCCAAGACCTTGCAGACTTTGTCGGGGACTCGCTGCAGCTCTCGCAGCAGGCGGCCAAGACCAAGGCGGACGTGATCGCGTTTTGCGGCGTTCATTTCATGGCCGAGACCGCCAAGATCTTGAACCCGAACAAGATCGTCGTCGTCCCCGACCTGACCGCCGGCTGTTCGCTCGCCGATGGCTGTCCGGCGCCGCTGTTCGGGCGCTGGCTCGAGCAGTACCCCGGGCATACGGTGGTCAGCTACATCAACTGCTCTGCCGAAGTGAAGGCACTGTCCGACATCATCTGCACGTCGTCGAACGCGGTCAAGATCGTCAAGGCGCTCGGTGGCGAGAAGGTCGTGTTCGCACCGGACCGTCACCTCGGCGCGTTCGTCGCGAAGCAAGCGAGTCGACCCGATCTCGTGACCTGGCAAGGCACGTGTGTCGTTCACGAGACGTTCAGCGAGCGCCGGCTGCTCGAGCTGATGGCGCAGCATCCCGATGCCGAGGTGATCGCGCATCCCGAGTGCACCGAAGCGATCCTGCGCCACGCGCATCATGTCGCGTCGACGAGCGGCCTCATCGACTACGCCAAGAAGAGTCCCAAGCAGACGTTCATCGTCGCGACCGAAGCCGGCATCCTTCACAAGATGCATCAAGCAGCGCCGGACAAGACGCTGATCGCCGCACCGCCCGAAGACGAGAGCTGCGCGTGCAACATGTGTCCGTACATGAAGAAGAACACGCTCGAGAAGCTCTACCTGTGTCTGCGCGATCTGGCGCCGCAGGTCGATGTGCCGGAGCCGATCCGGATCAGGGCATTGCGTCCGATCCAGCGCATGCTCGACATGAGCGTGTGAACGGCGTGAACCGTCTGGTCGTCCTCGCGCTCGCGCTTCTGTGCGCGTGTGATCGCAAGCCGCCCGAGGCCAAGCCGTTCAAGATCCCAGCGGCGACGATGCAGCTCGTCACCGCGATCGTCGACGATTGGAGCTCGACTCACGCGACGCTGCGGATGTGGGAACGCAACGGTGCGAGCTGGAAACCGATCGGCGAACCGTGGCCCGCGGTGATCGGCCAGGCCGGCGCGGCGTGGGGCGACGGTCTGCACGGCGCGATGGTTCCTGGGCGCACCGGCCCTTTCAAACAAGAAGGCGACGGCAAGAGTCCGGCGGGCGTGTTCGATCTGCGCGCGGTCTACGGCTACGCACAAAAGCCGCCAGCGGGGGCGACGTTTCCGTATGTTCCGCTCGACGATCGCTGGGAGTGCGTCGACGATCCGGCCTCGGTGCAGTACACGCACATCGTCGATCACGATCGCGTGCAGAGCGACTGGCATAGCTCCGAGAAGATGAAGCGGGGGGACGAGCTCTACACGTGGGTGTTCGACGTCGCGCACAACCCGCGCGCCCATCCGGGAGCGGGCAGCTGCATCTTTCTCCACGTCTGGCGTGGTCCAGAGTCGTCGACGGTCGGCTGCACGGCGATGGCGGAGCCGCAGCTCGCACGACTGATCGCAACGCTCGATCCCGCGGCGCGTCCTCTCTACGTGCTGTTGCCCCGGGCCGAATACCTGGCGCTCGCGACACGGTGGGGGCTTCCGGCGCAATAGCGATTCGTGCCAGGCTCGCCGCATGATCTGGAAGACGATCCTCGTGCCGCACGACTTCTCGGGTTCTGCCAATCACGCCGCCGCGATCGCGCGCGATGAAGCCAAGCTGCACGGCGCACGCATCGTCCTGTTGCACGTGATCGACATGCCGCATCAGTTTCAACCCGATGCGGTGATCGTGCCGCAGGCGACCGGCGCACCGATCAACCTGCGCGACTACGCGGTGTCGAGTGCCGAAACCCATCTGAACGACATCGCCGTGCGACTCGAGAAAGACGGGATCAAGGCGCAGGCGTTCATCCGCCTTGGCTCACCGGTCGACGAGATCACGAAGTTCATCGACGAGGAGAAGGTCGATCTGATCGTCATGGGAACGCACGGCCGGACCGGCCTCAAGGCGCTGCTCGTCGGCAGCGTCGCCGAACGCGTCGTCCGCACGAGCTCGGTGCCCGTGATGACCGTGCGCCATCCCGAATCGGACTAGCAACGGCGTTCAGCGGTCTTTGTAATAACGGTGCTGGAGCGCCGTCAACGCGGTGTGAACGAGGCCGCGGGCTGCTTCGTGGTCGACCGAGAGCTCGGACGCGAGCTGATCGATATCGGCGCCTTTCATCCAGCGCGCGAGCGCGTCGCTGTAGCCGCCGTGCGCGGTGCAGACCTGGCGCTTCGTCAGTCGCCAGTCCGCGGTCGAGACGCCCTTCGACGTGTCGTACACGCGCTCGACGGCGTCGGAGCGGCGATCGTTTGGCACCACGTACTCGACCGCTTGGACATCGGTCGCAGACAGTGGCCAGGTCACGAAGTGGTCGCCGTCATCGTCGTGCCAGCCGAGCGAGGCCGGGCGCAGCGCGTCGTCGTTTTGCGGGCGATTGACCGAGAGGCGGTCGCCTTCGCGCACGACCTGCGAGTCACCGCAGGCGTATTGAACGGGGATCGTGGTCTGGGGTGCACGGGCGGCGCAAGCAGACGCACCGACGAGGAGGGAGAGCAGCAGGAAGTTGCGCATGACAAGCCAACGAGCACGAAGCGGACCAACCGCCGGGCGCGGCGCGCTGTAAATTGCGGCGGCCACCGGCCGGCAAGGTTTGCCTACCGGCAAACTCTGCCCGGCAACAACGACCGGGGGCGAGCACCTACAGGTTGTACTGCTTGAGCTTGAGCGTGAAGGTGCGGATCGGCATGTCGATCAGCTGTGCGGCGCGCGTCTTGACGCCGCGGGCGGCCGCGAGTGCCTCCGCCATTCGTCGACGTTCGAGCTCCTTGAGCTCCTCGGCGATCGGGCGAAAGCTGGGAACCTCGCCTGTCGGCTCGGGATGTGCGACCGCCGGCGCAGGGGCAGCGCCCGATCCACCGAGTCGTTCGGGAAAGTCATACGGCTCGACCGTCTGATCGGGTGCGGCAGCGAGCACGAACTCCATCGCGTTCTTGAGCTCTCGAACGTTTCCCGGCCAGGGATACGTCAGCAACACCTGCATTGCAGCCGGCGTGATCGTCATCGGCGCGCGACCCGTCCGAGCACACGCCTCTGCGAGGAACGATCGCGCGAGGAGTGCGATCTCGCTCTGACGATCCCTTAGCGGCGGCAAGATCACGGTCGCGCCCGAGAGCCGGAAGTACAGGTCCTGACGAAACTTGCCCGCCGCGACGTCTTCCTCGAGCGAGCGGTTCGTCGCGGCGACCAGACGCACGTCGATGGATCGCTCCTTGGTTTCGCCGATGCGAGTGATCTTCCGCGTCTCGAGCGCACGCAGAAGCTTGGCCTGGACCGACAGCGGCAGCTCGCCCGCCTCGTCGAGGAACACCGTGCCACCGGCAGCACTCTCGAACAGGCCCGCCTTGGCAGAGGTCGCCCCGGTAAACGCGCCCTTGTCGTGCCCGAACAGCTCGCTGTCGACGAGCGACTCCGGGGCGAGCGCGGCGCAGTTGACCGCGATGAACGGCCCGCTGCGCTTCGACCAGTGATGCACTGCATACGCAGCGTTCTCTTTGCCGACGCCGGTCTCACCGGTGACCAGCACGGGGAGCTCGGAAGCGGCGAGTCTCTCGAGCAGCGCGAATACGCGAACCATCGCCGGGTCCGCGATCATCACGCGACGGTCGCCGAGCTCGATCTTGGTCATCGTCTCGGCGGCGTCGGCGACGGTACCCGGTGCGGCACGGCGGGCCGCGGTGCGTGCTGCGAGCAAGATCGTGTCGGCATCGACGGCGTCGTGCGGACACACCGCGAGTCCCGCGCGCACCTCGGCGACGTGACTGGCCGCGGTGATCGCCGCGCTCGCGATCGCTCGCGCTTGCTCGCGATCGACCTCGGGCAGCAGCAGCAGCGCCTGGCCGTCGTCGCCATGGCCGATCACATCGATCAGCCGCACGTGAGCTGCAAGCGCCGCAAACGCCGCGCGATCCGCGGCCAGCACCGCGACCACGGCGAGCGATCGCTTGAACGTGATCGCGCGCTCGAGCTCCTCGATCAGCCGGCGCCGCCAGCCCGTCTCCTGATACGCGGGCCTCGCGATCTCCGCGGGCTTCGAGAAATGCACGACGAGCATCACGTCGCCGACACTCGCGACATCGCCCGACGCGAGCGTGCGCGATTCCGCGACCGCCTCACCGTTGACGCGCGTGCCGTTGTGGCTGCCGAGATCGGCGATTCGCAACACACCGTCGTCGATCCGGATCGTCGCATGACGTCGCGAGACGCTCGCATGCTGGACGCGGACCTCGGCCTCGGGCGCGCGGCCGATCACGATCGCGCCGCTTCGCGGCAGATGGACGATCGACGACGAATCATTCTCGACCACGAGCAGGTACGCGGTGCCCGGCGGCTGAGGCTGACCACCGAACGTAACGATTCGACTCTGAGTCTCGCTAATGCTCCCCATCGGGTGCCCCCTCTGCGTGCTGAATCACATCGTCGTCGAGCTTCCATGGCACGTGCAATTGCATGAACGTTTCGAGCGCGCCGTACGAGCTGGTGTCGACGGACACGTCCCATTGGCCAAGCGTGCCGTCCTCGCTGGCGATCCAAACCTTATCGCCCGTCGGCGTCAGCGCGAGCGAGGTCAGCGGCTTGCCGTGCGGGTCGCGGGTCGCGAGCAGCTTGCCTTTCGTCGCGTCCCACACCCTGGCGACGCCGTCGTCGCTCGCGGTGATCGCGAGCTTTGCGTGATCTTCGAACACGACAGCGCGAACCTCTCCCGTCGGGCCGTCTATCCTTCTCTCGAATAACAGGATGGTCGCGCCGAGCGCGCTCACGACTCGATAGATCCTCAGCTCGCCCTGCCCGGCGACGACGAGCGAACCTCCATCGTCCGAGAACGCGAGCGATGTCACGGGCCCTCGCTGTGGCCAGCTCGCGATCGGCGAGTCGCGTGCCGGATCCCACAGGACGAGCGCACCGTGAATTCCAGCGCCTGCCAGGAGGCCGGTCGAGCTGTATGCGATCGTGTCGATCTGGACGTCGGCGGTCAGAACGCGCTTCGCCTCGCCGGTCGTGGCCGACCACAGTTGAACGATCCGGCCGGCGTTCCGCTTGATCAAGGTCGCGACGGTGTCACCGTCGGGTGCGAACGTGATCGACGTCGTCTTTTGTGCCGGCGCATCGGGCGGGCTCGGCTTCCCGAGCTTGCGCAGTGCCTTCGCCTTGCCCTCGCGGACGCTCCACACGATCGGCTGCTGATCGTCACCACCGGTCACCAGTAGCGACGAGCCATCGGCCAGCGGCCGCGCGAACGCGAGCGCGAGCACACGACCCATGTGCCCTTGCAACACGTTCGCGGCCGAGCCGTGCCACAGCGTGACGCGGCTGTCGTCGGTGCCCGCCGCAACGGTCCCATCACTCGAGACCGCGAGGACGTGAATGGCCGATTCGAGCTGTTCGTCACCGACCTTCGCGACACCGTCGCTGACGTTCCAGATCCGAACCGTACCATCGCGACTGCCGGTGACGAGCCGAGCGTGGCCGACCGCAAACGTCACTCCGCCGACGATATCGGAGTGCTCGAACGTGCCGATCGGTTCGCCGGTCGTCGCGTCCCACACGGTCGCGCGATTGTCGAACCCCGCCGTCGCGATGCGAAGCCCGTCGCTGCTGAACGCGGCGGCGACGAGCTTGTCGGCATGCCCACCGAGCGTCCACACGAGCTGCGCCGGCGGTGTGCCTTGTTCGGCGACGAGGTCCGGTAGCTCCCACACTCGAGCGACGTGGTCGTCGCCAGCGGTCAGCACGCGCGTGCCATCCGGCGATAGCTCGGCGACATCGATGCTCGTCGATCGATCGTGATGAATCGGCGCAACGACGAGCTTCCCGCCGCCGGCATCGGGATTGTCGGGCGTGGGATTGCTACCGCCCGCACTCCACACGCATGCGGTCCCGTCATCGCTCGCCGTCAGCAGAAAGGCACCGTCGCGCGTCCAGCGCACCGAATTGACCGAGCCTTTGTGCCCGCGGATCTGGGTGATGAATCCGCCCGTGATCGCGCTCGACACACACGCCGTGTGATCGTGACTCGCCGACGCGACACGCGCGCCATCCGGGGAGAACCGGACCGACGTCACCGCCTGGCTGTGGCAGGCACTGATCGCGATCTGAGCGCCGGTCGCCACGTTCCACACGCGGACCGTCGAGTCCTCGCCGCCCGTCACCACGCGAGTACCGTCGCTGTTGAACGCGGCGTCGTTGATCGTGCCGGCATGCCCGGTGAGCCGCGACAGTTCCGCGCCGGCGAGCGACCAGATGCGAGCGACCCCATCGTCACCCGCCGCGAGGAAGCGCGTGCCTTTCGGATCGAAGGCGACCACGCGGATCGTTCTCGCTTCCGGAAACGATCTGAGCGGCGCTCCGTCGACGTTCGACAGCAGGACGTTCCCGTGCCCTGCGGTGAGGATCTGCAAACCGTCGGGACTGACCGCAACCGCCGTGCCGCCCCGCAAGGCTGCGCGTTCGGCATGGAACGGGCGCATCGCGTCGGCGATCAGAAAGCCACGCGCGCCGCCGCGCAACCCATCCTTCGCGGCAGAGACGAGGTACGCGAGCGCGGCCCCGGTATGGCCGGCGAGCAGCTCCGACCGGCCGCGCTCTTCGAGCAGTGCGATCCGTCCGGCTTCCGCCTTGTTTTGGGCCCGCTTCGCGGTCTCTCGCTCGACGAGGATCGACCTCACGCTGACGACACCGACGATCGCGAGCACGGCGAGCGCGGTCGCGGCGATCATCAACGCGACGCGGTGGTGCTTGACGAACCGCCACACGAGCTGCGCCCGCGTGTAGCGATGTGCGTCGACGAGCTGTCCGGTCTGGAACCGCTTGAGATCGCGAGCGAGCGCGCCGGCCGTTGGATACCGATCATTCGGATCACGAGCCATCGCTTTCTCGACGATCGCCACGAGATCGCGAGGTACGCCGGCTTCGCGATCCTGGATCGGTACCGGAGCTCGCGCCTTGACGAGCTCGATCACGGTCTTCGCCTTCCCGGCCTCGTAGGGCGCTCGTCCGACCAGGACCTTGTAGAGCAAGGCACCGATCGCGTAGACATCCGACCGCTCGTCGACGGCTTCGCCACGCGCCTGCTCCGGAGGCATGTACGCCGGGGTTCCGACGACGCTGCCCGGCGTCTCGTCGATCAGCGCGCGTACCGACATTTGCTGCGATTCTTTGGCATCGCCGGTCGTGTCGAGGTCTTTCGCGAGGCCCCAATCGATCACGACGGTCTCGCCGTACTCGCCGACGAGCACGTTCGCCGGCTTGAGATCGCGATGGATCACGTTCTCGCTGTGCGCGTACGCGAGTGCGTCGGCGACGGAGATCACGTTCGAGAGCAGATCGAGGCGCGCAGCGAGTGTCTTACGCTCCGCGACGACCTTGTCGAGCGATCGCCCCGCGATGTGCGGCATCGCGTAGAACGGCTCGCCGCCTGGCCAGATGCCGGCCTCGTAGACGTGAATGATCGACGGATGTTGGAGGCGTGCGGTGATCAACGCTTCGCGCTCGAAACGCTTGGCGACATCACGACTTCGCGGCAGCAGCTCTTTGATCGCGACCTGCCGGCCGAGTCTCAAGTCGCGCGCCTCGAGCACGCGGCCCATCCCACCCTTCGCGATCTCTCGCGAGACTAGATAGTGATGGCGATCGACCGTGATCAGCCCGCCGTAGTCGTAGATCGTCGCCGCCGGCGGAGGAATTGGCTTCGGCTCTGCGACGGCGCGCGGCTGTTCGCCGTCGACCGTCGTATCCCCATCACTCGAATGCACGTCGCCACCGCGAACTGCATCCCCCATGCCGCCGGCCACAGTGGCACAGCCGCTGCAAGAGCGGCAAGCATGATAGGGTCGCGACGGGTGCTACGGCGACGTTTGTGGTGGTGTGTGCTCGCGTCAGCAGTGGGGGGCTGTTGGTCTTCCGAACCGCTGATCGATGACACGTTCACGGCAGACCAGTGGGAGCGACTGAAGAGCGACTACGCGCCGCCAATTCCGCCGAACCCGTGTGATGTCTGGACCCAGGTTCGGAGACCCGGCACGTGTGATCAAGCCGCGGCGCTCGGGCAGGCGCTGTTCTTCGAGCCCGCTCTCTCCCATTCCGGCGCGATCTCTTGCGCGAGTTGTCACGACCCGGGGGATCCCGACGCGGTACCGAAGATCGACGGCTGGTTCGCCGACATTCGAACGCCGAACAATGTCTCGGCCGCGGATTCGGGCTGGACCAAGCGCAATTCGCCATCGGTGATCAACGTTTCACTGAAGGACAAGTACGCACCCGCGACCGCTCGCGGCGTGTTCTCGTGGACCGGCAAGTTCACGCGCTCCGGCGCGGTGTTGAGGCTTGCGATCGACAAAGCGCTAAAGACGAACGACGACGCCATCGCTGCCGTCATCCACAACAATCCGATCTACCTGAGCCAGTACATACAGCTGTTCGGCACGCCGAGCCCGAGTTGCAGCACGATGCCGCCTAGCCAGTGCGAGCTGATCAAGAACCTCGAGCTCGTGTTCGAGGTCTACATGAACAAGCTCGTCAGCGTGAATTCTCCGTTCGATCTTTTTATCGCGGATCTGCCATCTCCGTTGTCCGAGAGCGCGAAGCGCGGTTTTGGCGTGTTCGTGGGCCGCGGCATGTGCGCGGAGTGTCACGGCGGCAAGATGTTCAGCGACTTCACACCGCACGACACGGGTGTTCCTCAAATGGGCGTGAACGTCTTCGAGGATGGTGGCCGTGCCGATGACCACGGTGGTGTCGCGATGGATCCGGCGGACGCGGGGCTGTTCATCACGCCGTCACTTCGCAACATCGCGAAGACCGGTCCCTATATGCACGATGGTGCGTTCACGAGCTTGGCCGAGGTGATCGCGTTCTATCGCGCCGGCGGTGTCCCGAGCGGATATGCCGGCGTGCGCGATGCACGGATTCAGAAGGGCGAGATGACCGACGAGGACGCGAGGGATCTCGAAGCGTTCCTCAATTCGCTGACCGGCACGCCGATTCCACCCGAGCTGTGCAGGGACGTCCATCCGAGGAACGTGTGCACGATCGCCGGCGATGCAAATCCTGGAACCGTGTGCGGCACCGCGTGCGTCGATTTGCAGCTCGATCCGAAACACTGCGGCAGTTGCGACAAGCAATGCGCGACGAATGAAGTGTGCATGGGCACCTGCTTCCCGACCGCGCCGATGTGTTCGCCGCCGGCGCAGAATTGTCACGGGTTCTGCTTGGACTTTCAGGCCGATCCGCAGAACTGCGGAAGCTGCGGTCACACGTGCGCAGATCCAACGCCTACGTGCGTGACGGGCACGTGCCGATGACGCCGCTGAATCCCCAGATGAGGGTGATCATCGTTCTCGCAGCCGCGGCGATCGCCTGCGCGCCGAGGCTCGCGTGGAGCTGGCCGGCGCCGCAATTTCCCGACGAGCCAATGCCACCACCACCGGCAGATCCGCCGCCACCGATCACGCCATCAGCGGCGCCGGTTCCCGCCGCAGAACAAGTCGAGCCACCGCCGTCCCCCGCGGAGCTCGCAGAACGGATCGAAGAGCTCGAGCGGAGGCAGACCGAGCTCGAGGGCGAAGCAGCTCGCAACGACTCGACGCGCGAGCAAGTGAAAGCGCTGATCCCTCTCGGACGGTTCATCACCGTGTTCATCGATGTCGGCGCGTTCGCAGTCGCCGGCGATGGTTCCGGAATTCGCAGCGACCTCGGGCATTACCATTTTCCGCAGTATGCAGGTCACGTCCCCGCCGAATGGACGTTCATGGGCGATCCGCTGGCGACCACGATCAACTCGCTCGGCGAGCCGGCGGATATCTCCAACTCGCGCGCGATCCACACCGATACGATCCACAGCAAGGGTCATCCGTCGGTCCTCGTGAATTCGATCGGACTCTCGATCGCGAAGCGCGTCACCGAGAGCATCTCGATCAGCGCGCTCGCGGAGCTGCTGCCGCGGCCCGGACCGGACATCCTCGATGTCGAGCTCGCGCAGATCCACTGGCGACCGTCACACACCGTCAACTTCGAGATCTCCGCGGGCAAGATCGATTCGGTGCTCGGCGTCGAGTACCGGTCGCAGGATGCGCCGAAGCGGACCGGCATCACGCCGTCGCTGATCTGCCGTTATACGTGCGGCCGCCCTCTCGGTGTCCAGGCGCGCCTCGAGCGAGGCCGCCTGATCGCTTCGGCTTCGCTGACCAATGGCGACAACTTCGACGAGCGCTTCGAGCCGCATCTCCAGCTCAAGCTCAACAACCTGCCGACGTTCGCCGGCCACTTGCAGTGGGTGTTCCCGCTCGGTCAGGGGCTCGAGGTCGGCGTTTCGGGCGCGATCGGACCGCAGGACAATCAGCCGGATCCGGGCATCGCGCAGTGGCACGTCGGCCTGGACATCCAGCTTCGCGATCTCCACGACTTCGATGTCGCCGCCGAGCTCGTGCAAGGTTCGCAGGATGGCAGCCCGATGTCGGGAATCACGTGCGGAGGCGCTCCCTGCCTGACCTACAAAGGCGGCTACGCGCTCGTCGCTCACCGCGTGAATAGCTGGCTCACGCCATACGTCCGAGTGGACTTCCGAAATGCCATCCATCTCAAAGGCGCCGACTTCGTCTACGAATCGCACACGCTGCGATCGACGGTCGGCGCTCGGTTCGCGATGACGAGCAGAGTCCTCGCGAAGATCGAGTACACGATCAACCGCGAGATCAACGGAGTTCCCGAGTTCAACGACGACGTGTTAACCAGCTCGCTCGTGGTTGCGACGGATTAACGATGCATCAACGTAGCGCTCTCCTGATCGTGCTCGCGCTGTGCAGCGCTGCTCCCGGCCCCGGTCCAGCCGGCGGAGCCGTGACCGGTCGTGTGCTGCTCGTCAACAACGGTAAGTCGGTGACGCCTGTCGACGTGTTCGTGTACCTCGAAGAGATTCATCCAAAGCATCGCAACCCGAAGCCCGGCGATGGAGTGAAGGCGCAGATCCGCCAAGAGAAAGAACAGTTCACGCCGCACGCCCTGGTCGTGCCCAAGGGCGCCGAGGTCGTGTTCCCGAACTATGACCTCAAAGAACACAACGTGTTCTCGCCGAGTGAGGACATGCCCTTCGATATCGGTCGGTACAATCAGGACAAGAAGGGCAAGAGCAAGGTGTTCCCGGTGTCGGGTGAGCTCTCGGTCTACTGCGATATTCATCCACTGATGTGGGCGAAGCTCAAGATCGTCGACAGCGCGTGGATTGCGCCGGTCGGCAGCGACGGCAAGTTCGTCGTCACCAACGTGCCTCCAGGAAAATACAAAGTCACGGCCTGGGTCCACGACAGCAAGGAAGTAAAGTCGGACACGATCGTCGTGACGGAAGCCGGCACGGTCGATGCCGGAGAGGTTCACCTCCAGCTCGGCGAATTCAAGCTGGACCACCTCCGCTGGGACGGCACACCGTATCCGTGTCAACCCGGCTACAAGTGCTGACCTGAACGACGATCAACCGACGGTCATCCGGCCACCGTCGCGCAACGCCTTCGGGATCAGCGTGCTCGGCTCACCGATCGCAACCAACCAGAGCTGATGCGCCGCGCGCGTGACGCCGATGTGCAGCAAGTGACGCGCCCAGTTCACGTCCGGATAGCTCGCCGCGTTGACGTCGACCATCACGACGTAGTCGAACTCGAGACCTTTGACGTGCGCGACATCGGTGACGTCGATGCCGGGCTGGAAATTGAACTCGTCGCGTCGCACGCGGCGTAGCGCGGGGACTTCGGCGCGCTTCAAGCCATCGAAGTACGCGTCGGCTTGCTCGGCATGACGCGTGATCACCGCACAACTCGCGGTCGGCTCGCGCGCCATCAGGTTCCGTAGCGCGTCGCTGAGGAACGCGATCGCTTCACCGAGATCGCCGAACTCGTGCAGCTCGACCGGCTCGCCGGGACGCGCCGCGAGCGGCTCGTCGGGCGCGAGCTCCGGCCCGAGGATCTCGCGGGCGAGCAGCATGACTTCCGCCGTCGAGCGATAGGACAGCTTGAGCGGCCGCACGATCGCGGGCTGGCCGGTCTGCGCGAGCAGCTCGGCCCAGCCGCTGAAGTTGTTGTCGAACACGAGCCGTTGCGCCGTATCGCCGGCGATCGTGACCGAGCGCTTCGTCGGGTCGTCGTCCGGCGCGCGCACGGCCTCGAGGAGGACTTTCACTTCGAGTGCGGAGCGATCCTGCGCTTCGTCGATCGCGACGTGCTCGTAAGCGATCTCGTCACCATTCGGCGTCATCAGGCCGCCGCGCTTGAGCTGCACGAGCCGCAGCAAGATCGGGTCGTCTTCGTCGTCGAACCGGCCCGCCGGATCATCCTCGTCGAGGTTGAGCGGCTTGCCTTCGGAGTCGAGGACCGGATTACCCTCGTCGTCGACCGGCGCTTGTTGCGGTTTCGCGAGCTGGCGCTTGACCCACGACACGAGTCGCTCGATGTCGCGCTGGTTGACATCCGTCCCGGCGAATCCCTCCGCGAGCGTGACCGGATCGGTCATCAGCTCGGCCCAATCGAGCACGCCGTCGTCCGCGCGCTTCTTCCAGCGCTTTGCAAATCCTTCGAGCGCGACGCGAAGGTTCGGCTCGAGGTTCGCCTTCTTCGCCCAGCTCGCGAGGCCCGACAGCCTCGGCACGAGCGCACGCATCACGAGGCGATTCCATTCGGTCACGGCGTCCGCAGAGATTCCGGCGAGCTCGGTGCCGATCGTCTGTGACTGTGCCTCGACCCAACGCTCGAGCATCGCTAGCAACGCGGGATGCTTCTTGACCCGCGAAACCTGATCCGGTGGCTCGGGGTTGTACTTCGTCGGCGCTTCCGGGAAGCAGCGCATCCGCGTCGAGCGCGCCCAGCCGGTGTACGTGACCACGGGAACACCCGAGACGCCGAGCGCCGGCAACACGCCCGCGACGTAACGAACGAGCGCCTGCGTCGGCACCACGAACAACGTGTTCTGCGTCTTGAACCGGCGCGGATCCTGAAAGTTCAGATACGCGACGCGATGTAATGCAACGGTCGTCTTGCCCGAGCCCGCGCCACCTTGAATGACGACGATGCCGCTGCTCGGGTGCGTGATCAGCTCGAACTGCTCTTTGTCGATCAGCGCGGCGATCTCCGGAAGCGACTTGTCGGCGCGCGCGTTGACGCCGTGATGGACGCCGAGCGTGCCCTTCTGGCCGGGCGCGACCACCGGCCGCGCAGCCTTGCCCATGCCGCCCTGGAGCACGGGTGCGATCTGCCCGACCGCTTGGACCCAGCCACCGCGGGCATCCTTTAGATACGTACCCTGCGGCGTCCCGATCCGGCGCAGATTGCCGCGCGCGATCGAGACATTGCGCCTGGCTTCGACGAAGCCTTCGACCCGCCGGCCTGCGATCTCTTCTTCGTAATCGTCGCCTTCTTCGTAGCGATAATAGATTCGCGAGACGGGTGCGTTGCGCCAGTCGACGATCTGGACGTTGGACGAGCGATCGATGAACCCGCGCTTGCCGACCATGACGTCGCGCGTCTTTTCACCGCCCGGTACGTGCTCGCGCAGCCGAATATGCGCGAAATACGGAGACGTGATGTCGACCGGCAGCGAGCGCCCGCCACCGAGCCGCGCCTTGAGTGCCGCCAGCCGCGTCATCTGTTCGACGAGCGGCGGGAGATCCTCGGCGCGTGCTTCCGAGATCTGATCGCGCAGTGACAGCAAATCGCTGTCGAGATCGGAGGCGCCGACCTTCGGGCGGCCCTCATCCTCATCGCCCATCGCCACCCGCGCCTGGACCTGGCCGAAAAGCCGCTCCTCTTCCGCGATGATGCTCGCGGCGGGACTGCCCTTTTCGACTTCGTTGCCCATGGCGGATTGGCGAATCTATCCAAATCCGCGGTGATGACAAGTTGTAAGTAGGCTCACCTGAGCCTTCCAAGTGCCTGGGATCGCGCACTCCGGAAACCCCGGCAAGCGGTCGAAATCACACAGGCCGATCACGAGGGAAACCATTCGAGGGCGTCATTCGTACGAATGCTCATGAGGGGTGCGAAACAGCCGATGTCTCTCGTGACCCGCCTGGGCAACTACGAGCTGATTCGCTTGGTTGCTCGGGGTGGCATGGCGGACGTCTATCTCGCCCGGCAACGCGGAGTCGGTCAGTTCGAGCGCCACGTCGCCGTCAAGGTGCTGAACGGCGCCCATTCGAACGATCTCGAAGCACGGGCGCTGTTCCTGGACGAAGCGCGACTGCTCGCGATGCTCGGTCACCACAACCTCGCCAGCGTGTTCGAAGTCGCCATCCAGGACGACGTCCATTACCTCGCGATGGAGTATGTCCACGGCGCGGATCTTCGTGAAGTCTTGAACGTCGCCGGCAAGACCGGCCGCGCGATTCCGTACGAGGCGGCGACGTCGATCATCGCCTCGGCCGCTGCAGGGCTCGATCACGCGCACCGCCGCTGCGGCCCCGACGGCAAGCCCCTGCACCTGGTGCACCGCGACGTCTCGCTCTCCAACATCATGGTCGGTCACGACGGCAACGTGAAGGTCGTCGATTTCGGGATCGCCACGGCCACCGTGTCGTCGGTCCACACGCAGCCCGGGGTCGTCCGCGGCAAAGCGAGCTACATGTCGCCCGAGCAGTGCCTCGGGGACGACGTCGATCTTCGCACCGACGTGTTCGCGCTCGGCATCGTGCTCTACGAGCTGACCACCGGCCACCGGTGCTTTCCGGGTAACAACGACTTCGAGCGGATGATCTCGGTCGTCCGCGGCGACTTCGTCCCACCATCGGTTCACATCCCGAGCTATCCGCCTGCGCTCGAGGCAATCGTCAAGATCGCGCTCTCACCGGTTGGCTCGCAGGCCGGTCTGATCGGCGTGCTCGTGGCAGTCGCGGTCGTCGCCGCGGTGAATGCGGGAAAGAACAAGGCGACCGCCAACCGGCGCTTCCAGTTGGGCCGGCTCGAGATCGTGACCCGCGATCGCCGAAATCTCGCAATCTCCGCGCGCTACAAGAATGTCGGCGAGG
>JAQBQF010000269.1 GCA_028287115.1 Myxococcales bacterium | reverse complement strand
CCGGAGTGCGATGCGATTGCCGACCAAAACATCGAGGCCCGCCTGGCCCTCACCGCCCGTGATCTTGGCTTGGCCGTACTGCGCGTTGGTCTGGATATCGCCCGCCGCGGTGACCAGGATCGCATTGCCGCCGAAGAACAGCGCCACGTTGGGCGCGACCGGGATGCGGAACTCGAGTCCCGGCAAGAAGCCTTTGTAGGCGACGTCCGGCAGATCGATCACGTTGCCCGGCTGCAGCGCCGTGCGGTCGACCTTGAACGTCCGCGTGCCGTAGCCGATGCCGAGCGTCAAGGTCGGGCTCGTCGGCTTGATGCCGAAAGGCACGCGATACCTTGCGCCGATCGACCAGTGGTTCTCGTTGACCGGGAACTTCGTGCCGGGTTGTGCGGTGCTCTGCAGCGACAGCGACAAGGTCTTGTCGTAATCGCCCGCGATCCCGATCCCCGCCGCCGGGCTGTGCGGATCCGAGAACGCGAACGGATAGATCTCGCCGGCGACGCGCAACCCCGGCACCGGCGAGTTCGTGTAGCCGTTCGGGCGCTGGTCGAACGTGCGCGACGTGAACGTCAGGCTGCGCGTCGTGACGGACAAGCCGAGGTCGACGCGCACCGCGAGGCGGTTGGCCGAACGTACGGCCTTGGACGGCGTTTCGTCGTCGCCCGAGCTCTTGTGGAGCTCCTCGTCGCTCGAGTCGTCGTCGCCGCGGCGCGCGGTCCGCTTCTTCGACTTGCGAGGCGCATCGTCGTTATCAGCGGCGGCCTCGTCGTCGTCGCCGTGCTTCTTCTTCTTCGGTTTGTCGGCCTCTTCGTCGTCGTCGTGCTTCTTCTTGGTGGCCGCGTCGTCGTCGGACTTCTTCTTGGTGTTGGAGTCGTCCTCGTCGTCTGTTTTCTTCTTCTTGGCAGCCTTCTTCTCGGCGCCGTCGTCGTCCTCCGCGGACTTCTTTTTCGGCTTGTCGTCCGCCTCGGCTTCGTCATCGCCGTGCTTCTTCTTCTTCGCGGACTTCTTGTCTGCTTCTTCGTCGCCGGATCTACTGTCCGATCCGCCGCCGATCTTCTCGAGCATCTTGTCGTGGACCGTCTGCTTCAGTTTTTCGGACTTGAGGTTCGAGAACTCGACCGAGAAACCTTTCTTCTTGCCGTGGACGAACAGCTTGAAGTGGGCGATCCGGTTGTCGCCTTTCTTGCCGATCTTGCCCTGGACGACCGCGTCGGCATCGAGCTCGGTCGCGAGCTTCTTCAGCTCCTTTTCGGACATGTCATCCGAGAGCCCGAGCTTGTCGACGGTGCGATTGACCTCTTTGGGGCCGACCACCAGCGTGTCGCCGTCGAGCGCCTCGCTGACGAGGTCCTGGACCTCGCCACCAGGGTCACCATCGAACTTGATCAACGCAACGCGGGGCCGTGCCGCAGAAGCTGCACCGGGCAGCATCATCAACACCGCAGACACGATCGCCAAAGCCAAAGATCGTTTCATGATTTCCGCGCGTGGGCCGGCCTGGACCCGAAGCCAGATTATACATGACCGTCGGTAAGCTGCCGGCTCGATCTCGACCCTTGATCGCGACGCTTGCTAACAGTTGCAAGCCGTGGCCAGCTGGGCGCGTGACCGACCCCGTCGACCGCCAAAACCTCAAGATTACGGGCCAGCATCGTGCCATCACCGGCCAGCACATCGCCGTGCAGAACGACGTGACGGTGATCATCACGCAGGCGTACGGGCCCAAGGGTGACAACATCGTCGGCATCTCGGACGTCGATTTCGACGGCAATCCTGCAGTCACGGTGAAGCTTCGAGCCGCGGGTCGCGAAGGACTCGTTCACCTGTCGCCGATTCACGGCGACCTGCGCAAAAAGGGATTCACGGATATCCCGCCCGGCACGCGCTGCGAGCTCCTGTGCCCGGTCTCGAACCAGCCGCTCGATCTCGTCGGTGAAGTCGAAGACGGCTCAGGCGCGAAGTACTATGCGATCTACCTCACACCGCAGCTGTCACGCGGCTCGATGGTGATGGTCTCGGATCTGTGGGGCCACTATCACTCGCGGATCATCGATGACTTCGAGCTGATCAGCGCGTGGGCCGCCTCGCACGCGGATTGAACGCGCAGCGACGCTCTTCAGAGCGCGAGCACGCGTCACGAAGCACCGCGCGCGATGCGGCGGTCTTCGAGCGTGCTCTCGCTCGCTCTAGAGCTCGTAGAGATAGAAGTACGCGCGCAGGTTCGCGTTCGCGAGCGGCTTCTTGATCCGCGGGCGGCCGATCGCGCGCAGGAAGATGTCCTCGAGCAGCGGATTGCCGACGAGGAAGCCGGCGCGCCATCCCGCGAACTTGCGACAGGTCATCGCGAGCGATTCGTAGAGCGGTCCGAGCTCGGCATCGGAGAGTCGTTCGCCGTAGGGCGGGTTCGAGAGCAGGAGGCCGGGCGCCGGCTCGCGACCGCGCTCTTTCGCGATCTCGCCGATCTTGTCGGGAGTCAGCGTCGCGACATCTGCGCGCTGCCAGGTGATCGCATCCGGAATACCGGCGGCACGCGCGTTGTCGCGTGCCGAGGCGAGGACTTCCAGATCGAGATCGCAGCCGATCACGATCGGCGCCGCGTCTTCGTAGAGTGGTTTCGCCTCACGCCCAAACCCGAGCGTCGCGAGCGTGCGCGCCTTGCGTGGCGTCGCGCGTGCGAGGTGAACCGCTTCGATCGGAATCGTGCCGGAGCCGCACATCGGATCGACGAGGATGTCCTTGCGCGGATCGAACCGCGCCAACATCAGCAGCACGGCGGCGAGGTGCTCGCGCAACGGTGCCGGCCCGGTATCGCGCCGCCACCCGCGCTGAGACAGCGACCCACCGCCGAGGTCGATCGAGATCACGAGCTCGTTCTTGTCGTCGAGCCGCGCGACCCATCGCGTCGCCGGGCGCTCGGGATCGACGTGCAGCCGCGCACCACGGCGCCCTGCTGCATCGAGCAGCGCGTTCTTGACCGTGCCGACGACCTGCCGCTCGCCGGCTGCGAAGTCTTCCACGTGGCGCGCCTCGACGGAGATCCCATCGCCATCGCGCCATAGCATCCGCGAATCGGCCTTCATGTCCGCGACGAGCTCGTCGTAGAGCGGCTCGAGCCGATTCGCCGGCGAGCGATAGAGGTCCCACAGCACGCGTGTCGGCGTGCGCATGTAGATCGTCGCGGCCCACGCGAGATCCTTGTCGAACGGGTACACGAGCTGTCCGAGGCCCTCTTTGCGCGGCTCGGGAGGGCGCTTGCGCAGCGCGCGCTGGGCGATCCGGATCAGCTCCGCCGCCATGACCACGTTCGTCTGCGTGGAGCCTATGATGCGAAGCTCGTCGATGATCATGATCCGGGCCGGAGATGGAGGGAGGGGGGACCGTTCAATGTAGCGAGGAGACCGGCGTCGGCAAAGAAGCTCTTGTGCAAGTACACCCCTCGTTGCGTGGTTCCCGCAGGACCCTTCGGACGCGTGTGCAGGTAGCGCCGTGCGAGGCGCGCGATCTCCGGATCCCAATCGAGCAAGTACCACGACACGATCGTCGCCTCCCCAGCTTCGAGATCGGCGCGCGCGAGCCACAGCGTCCGCTGGAGCTTTGCGAGGACCGTGCCCTCGGCGAGCATCGCGATCGCAGGATCTTCGACGATCCGCCACAGTCCGGACGGCTCCTGCGCGACCGGTACCGTCTTGATCTCGACATCGCCGCGCCAGTCGGGCTCGCCGATCCCGCGCTCGACAGCACCGAGGAGCCGTGCCGCTCGCGAGCCCCACGCGCCTTTGTCCGCGCCGCGCCGGCCGAGCTTGACGCCGATCGCGCGATCCGCGGCAGCGAGCAGATCGTCGAGCGTCTCTGGCTCGTCCTCTGGGATCATCGGCGCGGCGACCGGCGGCATCGCTCGTGGCCAGGCCGCCGCCGGCGGATACATGCCGCGTGGGGCCGCTTGAACGACAAGATGACCGCCGAGGATGATCGGCCGCGGTTGCAACGCCGACGATAGCTCGAGTCCGCCCGACTCGAGCTGCGCACCGTGCTCCCACAACCTCGCCCGGAGCTCGGCCGATCGGCCTTGGGTCGGCACCCCGAGCCGACCGGCGAGATACGCTAGCTCTGCGCGGCTCAGCACGTTGAGCATGCCGCAGAGGTCTGCGGACCATCTGCCGGCGACGTGGGCAAGTGCTTCTTCGAGATCGAGATCGCGCCGCGGCGTCGCGGGCACCGTGAAGCCAAACCGCGACGCAAGCCCGATCTCGGTCGGTCCGGAAAACCGGCTCGAGCGCACGGCCGCAAGCCTGCGCAGGGCTTCCGGCGCGAGCAGATGAGCGTAATGGACGACCGCGTTCACGGAGGTCGCGATCGTAAGCGTTCGCGCCGCAGTTAGCGATCTTCGGCGTGCGCCGGAGCGATCTCGGTTCGCTTACCAGTGATGCCTGAACGGCACGTGTGCGCTCAGCGCGACCACCGCGATCACGAACAGGATCAGGCCGTAGAGCTGCAGGAAGAACGAATCCTTGGCGCGCGACCACTTGAGGATCAGGAAGACGAGCGCGACGACACCCGGCAGGAACAACACGGCGAGTCCCCACAGGATGCTCTCGCGGAATGCGGCGACGATAAACAAGATGCCGCCGACGAGCATCAGCAAGAACCCAGCCCACATCGCGAGCGCACCCAGTGCTTCCATGCCTCTTATCATAGTGATCGATTCGGGGCGTGCCAGGGATTTCTCGCAGGCCACCACGGCAGCCACGAGCCGATCCACTTGAACCACCTGGATGTCTCTCCGCCCAAGATCCGCCAAGGTCAGAGGTGCAAACCGATTCGTCGAGCGCATGCCGTTCCGCGGCGCGAGGCCGGCGTCGGTCGCGTGTTAGCGTGCGGGGCGTGCGCGCATTCGTGTTCTCGCTCGCGATGCTCGGCGGTTGCGCGCCGCAGGTCGACGGACCGGTCGAGCAGCACCGAGCGGTCGATCGCGACGATGCCGATCGACTCGCGAGACAGCTCGCAGAGCTTCCCGGTGCCGTGCGCTCGCAAGTGACGCTTCACCGACCGGTCCGCGATCCGCTCGGCACGGAGCCGCCTGGCCCCGCGAGCGCGGCGGTGCTGGTGGTCGTCGATGACCAGGCCGATCGCGCGGCGATCGAGCGCTCTGCCCGGGCGCTCGCGCGGGGAACCGCGCCCGAAATCGCGGATCCGTCGATCGTGATCGAGATCGGCGCGATACGACCGGTGCTCGCCCAGGTCGGGCCGTTCACCGTCGAGCAGCACTCGAAATCCGCGCTGGTCGCCGCGCTCTCGATCGCGCTCGCGGTGATCGCAGTGCTGGCAGGTTGGGTCGCGTGGAGAGAACGCCGGCGAGCGTAGAACGCGAACGCTCGCCATCCGTGCGGCGTTCGTCTGATCTCGTCGCGTGGAGCTTCGAACGCCGGCGCTGCTCAGGTGCTACCGGCGCGGCAGCAGCGCCCAGTAATCGAGCTCGAGGACGATCCGCGGCTCTTTCGTTCCCGACATGAGTGCGGGCACGTTCGGCAATTCCGCCGCGGGAACGTTCTTGACCGCGGACAGGCGCAACCGCAGCGCGCCGACATCGCGACGTCCTGCGACCTCCGCTCTGTCGACGACCTCGGAGAACGCGCGAAGCGTGTCGCCCGCGAACGTCGGAGCGACGTGTGCGCCGCCGTTCCACGCGGCGATCCGCAGCGCCGTGCCAAGGCCGTTCTGCGCGAGCGCCATCGCGACGCTGATCACGTGCCCGCCGTAGACGAGGCGCTTGCCGAATCGGGACGTGCTCGCCGCCAGCGCATCGAAGTGAACCTGCGCGGTGTTGTGGTACAGGCGCGTCGCCTGAATGTGATCGGACTCTTCGATCGTCATCGCGTCGGGATGATCGATCCGCTCGCCGGGATTGTATTCGTCCCAACGGCCGCCCGGCCCCATCGCCCACGCGACGTCGGGGAACCGCTGCAGGTTCATCGCGTCGGCAACCGGCAGCCGATCCGCGGTGACGACCGCCGGCAGGGTCGGTACCTGATTGACGCCCTTGGCGGCCGTCTTGTCGTGCTTCGGGATCATCACCCAGCGCACGAACGACAGCACCTCTTGGCCCTTTTGGTTCGAGCCGCGCGTGCGCACGTAGACGACGCCGGCCTCGCCGCTCGAGACTTCGCGAAGTCCGATGACCTCGCTCTCGGCGACGAGGGTGTCGCCGGGATAGACCGGTCGCATGAAGCGGACATCCGCGTAGCCGAGGTTCGCCGTCGCGTTGTGCGAGATATCCGGCACCGACTTGCCGAACACGATGTGGAACACGAGCATGTCCGGCATCACCTCGCGCATGAAGCCGAGCGAGCGTGCGAGCTCGGTCGACGACGCGAGCGGGTTCCGATCACCCGTCAGCGCCATGTACTGCGAGATGTCGCCGCCATGCAGCGTTCGCGGGATGGCGTGCACGATGTGCTCGCCGATGCGGAAGTGCTCGAAGAAACGCCCGTGCGAAACCTTCATGATGCGGCCGGCGACCCTATAACGGGCAGCCGAGCCTCGACAACCCTACTCCGACAGGAGATAGGCGTAGCTGAAGCTCTGCGGGCCGCCGTCCCAGGGCGGGAACGACGCGGATTTGACCGCATTCGCTACACAATCCGCCTCTGGCTTGCCGGAGAACAAGCCGCCAACCGAGACCTTCGAGACCTGCCCCGAAGATGCGATCGTGAGCTTTACCGTCGCGGTGCCTTGGGTGCCCTTGTAGCAACCGGCGGCCTTGGTCGCGACCGCACCGATGCCGTGCTTGAAGTCGGCTTCCGAGAGCGATTTCTTTTCGAGCTTGGGCTTGTCGGCCTTCTTCTGACCATCGACGCCGGCTTCCTTGAGCAGATCGTCGAACGAAGGATCGCCATCTTTGCCGCCGGTCTTCTTCTCGGTCTTGCCGGTGTCCGCCTGCTTGATTACTTTCTCGGGCTTGTCGACCTTGTCGACGGGCTTGTCTTTTGCGGCGCCCTTGCCGACATGAGTGACCGCCTTCACCGGCGCGGCCCTTTGGTCTTTTGCGCTCGGATCTGCGGCGGTCGTGTCGACGGCGCCTGCTGCGATCTGCGCCTGCGGTACCGGTTCCACGACCGGCGCTGCCGTCGGCAGCGCGCGCTTTTCGGCCGCTACGTCGGGACCGAGCGCCGCCACGTTGGCGCTCTTCGCAGACTTGTCGTCGCCTGCATTCTTCGTCATCAGGAAGATCATCACGCCTGCCGCGGTGGCGAGACCAACGCCGACCATCGCGTACAGGCCCTTGCGGCTGTTCTTGGGAGCACGATCCGCCCATGCCGAGAACGCGGGCTTCCCCGACGTTGCCTCCGCGGCGGCGGCAGGATCGACCGCCGGCTCCCTCGCGATGTCTCGCGCTGATTTCTTCGCGGCCTTCTCGGCCGCAAGCACTGCTTCCCTCGACGGCAGCTCGTCGAGCGCCGGGAGCGAGACCATCTTGGCCGGCTCGGGCAGCGCGACGTGCTTCCACGCTCCCGATGAAGCCGCGAGCTCGTCGCCCACCGGCTGATTCGTCGTGCTGCGCTTCCTCAGGCCTTGCTTCGTGGACTGAGCCAAGCTGCGGATGTCGTGAAGCCCGGAATCCTCTTCGCGTGGCGGAGCCGCCGCCGCTGGGCTGGCCATCGCCGCCATCTGCTGTGATGACGCTGCCGGATCGCGAGTCGTGGTTCCCGAGGTTCCCGTCTGCATGCTGGCCTCCAGACGCACGAGCGTCTGATTTGGAAGGCCGTCGAAATAACCCGACGGAACCTGATCGTCCAGGGTTTTCATCGCGCGTCGGAGGAGGTCATCCAAGTCGTCAGACATAGGCAACTACTTGCGCACCGCGGTAGCGGGAGCCATGGCAGCGAGACGTGCACGCAGCAACTTGCGCGCCTCGTTAACGCGCCACGCCACGGTGCCTTCGGGGATGTCGAGGATTTCGGCGATCTGTTTGTGTGGGAGGTCTTCGATCGTCGCGAGCACGATCGTGACGCGGAGCGGAGCACTGAGCTCGCTGATCGCGATCAGTACGCGCGCGACATCTGCACTGACCTGCGCTTGTTGCGCCGGATCCTGCACGGCCTGTCCGAGAGCCTCGGGGCGACCGCCGACGTGCGCGGCTTCCGCGCTACCGCGTTGCGAGAGCGCGGCACCACGCTTGCCGCCGCGCAGGGCATTGAGCGCGGTGTTGACCGTGATCCGGTAGAGCCAGGTGAAAAAGTCCGCGCGCCCGTCAAACGTCGCGAGCCCGCGATACGCGCGCACGAACGATTCTTGCGTCACGTCGTCGGCATCGCTGTGATTGCCGAGAATATGGAGTGCGGCTGCGTACACGCGTCGTTGATGTCGCTTAACGAGGCGACCGAAAGCTTCACGGTCTCCTTCGCGAGCCCGCCCAAGGTCGGGATCCTCGTCACCCATTGCGGGGGACTATAAGGGGACATTGGCTTAGACAACAGAAGCTCATCGAGCTTTGGGTCACCGGCGTCGATCTGCTTCAAACAGCTTGGGGACCAGGGATCCCGCCATTTCTGCAAGCCTTGCCAGCGCGCGGGCGGCCTCTGCCTGGCCGGTTAGCCGTATTCTGACGCGTTCGGCGCCCGCCGTGGCCGTGTCGGAGGCTCGCTGACGAGGGGTCGTGTCGACGACATTCAGCGGATCTGGGCCACCGAACGCGGCACGCAGTGCGGCGATCCGGGTGCGAGCTTCTCGGAGAGCGAGGGCGACGTCGTCGGCGTAGGCGCCGACGAGCTCGGCGGCTCGGCTGCCGTCGAGACCGGCGACGAACGCGTCGAGATCGACCAGGCCGAGATCGCGAAGCCGCATGCAAAGGAGCTCGTCCGGGTCCGGCGCCGCGGCCGAGTCTCCGGGGCCGAGCGTCACGATCAGGCTCACTTCTTGTCGTCTTTCGGCTGCGCGCCGGCTTCTAGCGCCTTCTGCTTGGCGGCCTTGTCCGCGGCCATCTTGCTCTTGAGCTTCGCGAGTGCGTCCTCGCCATCGGGGCCGGCGAGAAGGCCCGCGTTGTCGGCGGCCTGCTTGAGCTTGTCGTCGAACATCTGGCTTTCGGCCGCTTCTCCGCGCATCGCCGCGTCGACCTCGGTCTCGATCGCTTCCTGATCGATCCGATCCTCGGCCCGCTGAAACTTGTCCCACACGGACTTGTCGTTGCCGAACACGTCACCGTTGGGCGAGCGTCCGGCGGCGATCTGGGTCGCGAGCGTGCCCTTGCGGAGCTTGAGGAGCTGGAGCTTGGTCTCGAACTCTTTGCGGCTCTTGTTGAGCTGGATCGCGTAGCTAGCGGCTTCGTGCTTGTCACGATCGATCTTTGCGGCCTCGGTCTCGGCAGCTTTCTTTTCGCGGAGCGCCTGCTTGGCGGACTCGTCGTCGCCGGCCTTGATCGCGGTCATCGCGCGCTTCTCCCACTCGGCGGCCTTCGCGCGGTGCTTCTCGAGATCCTGCTCGAGCTGCTTGGTGGTCGTCTTGTACGAGAGCAGCTCCTGCATCGCTTTCTTGCGACCGGCTTCGAGCTCGAGGATCGCCATCTCGAGCTCTTTCGCGGGATCGATTGCCTTGTCGAGCGCGGCGTTGGCCTTGCTCGAGATGCCGCCTTTGATCCGGGAAAAGATGCCCATGCCTGAGGATACCGCGCGCCTACGGTTTCGGCGCGTCCTTGCCCGCCTTGTGCCACGTCTTCTGACAAACGCGCGGCCGCAAGCTCAGTCCTTTCCGAGTGCGTACTTGCGATAGCGCTGTCGAAACTGATCGTACGTAATCCCGAGCAGGGCCGCGGCTTCTTTTTGTTTGTAGCGGGTGCGTTCGAGGGCGTCGCGGCATAGCCATTCCTCGAAAGCATCGACGCGCTCGGGTAGCGGGAGGCGCGAATCATCGTCGAACATCATCCCCGCCGCGGGAGCCGTGCCGTTGGCTTCCGGAGGTAGCGCCGTGTCGATGTCGAGACCGCTCAGCACCTCGCCTTGCGCCATATAGACCGCGCGCTCGACGACGTTCTTCAGCTCGCGGACGTTGCCCGGGTAGTTGTATTGCGACAGGCGATCGAAGGCCTCGGCGCTGATCTCCTTGACCGTGATCCCAGCGACCTCCTGACGAAACCGCGCGAGGAAGTACGTCGCCAGGATCGGGACATCCTCGATGCGCTGCGCGAGCGGCGGCAGGTGGATCTCCTCGAACGCGAGACGATCGTAGAGGTCCGGACGAAACTTCCCCTCGGCCATCGCGATCTTGAGATCCGCGTTGGTCGCCGCGATCACGCGGACGTTGACCTGGATCGACTCGGAGCCCGCGACGCGCTCGAAGCGCTGGTACTCGAGGACGCGCAGGATCTTCGCCTGGAAGTCCATCGACATGTTCCCGATCTCGTCGAGGAACAGCGTGCCGCCGTCGGCGAGCTCGAACTTGCCTTCTTTCTGTTTCGTCGCGCCGGTGAACGCGCCCTCCTCGTGGCCGAACAGCTCGCTCTCGAGCAAGCTCTCGGGTACCGCGGCGCAGTTGATCGTGATGAACGGCTCGGACGCGCGCGTCGACAGCATGTGGATCGCGCGCGCGACGAGCTCCTTGCCCGTGCCGCGAGGGCCGAGCACGAGGACGGGCCGCGGCACCGGCGCGACCTTCTCGATCTTCGTCATCACCGTGCGCATCTGCTGCGAGTCGCCGACGATCGCCCAGCGCCGACCCGCGGCCTTGCGCAAGCGCTCGTTCGTCGCGCGAAGCTCGCGGTTCTCTTCTTCGAGCCGCTTGCGATCGAGCGCGTGCTGGAGGATCCGCTCGACCTTCTCGACGGAGATCTCGAGCTTGTCCTCGAGGTATGGATCCTTCGTGATGAAGTCGACTGCGCCCGCCTTTACGGCGGCAACCGCGTCGTCGATCGTGCCGTGCCCCGTCAGGATGATGATCGGCAGGTTCGGCAGCCGCCCGCGGACCGCGCGACAGATCTCGATGCCCGTCCGCCGCCCCGGCCCCAGATCGAGATCGAGGATCACGAGGTCGGCGTCGTTGGCCCCGAGCCACTGAATCGCGTCCTCGCCGTCATCGAAGCTGACGACGTTCGATCCGCGTGCGCGAAACACGTCGCCGAGGAGGCGTCGCACCTCGGCCTGATCATCGACGCAAACGATAGTTCCGATCATGGGGACGGTGCACACTTTGACAACTTGCGATCTGCAAGTACTGGATCCCTCGCGGACAACATCCCCTTCGCAATCACTGTCACTGGTGCTTCTCCGCGTTGGTCCAGAGCGGCAGGGTGGCGAGCCCGTGCTTGTCGGTGGGCAACGTGATCGTGATCGTGGTCCCCCGCCCTTCTTCCGAATCGACGGTGATCCGGCCATGATGGGCGGAGACGACGCGCTCCGCGATCGCGAGGCCGACGCCCGAGCCGGTCTCTTTCGTCGTGAAGCCGGGAACGAACAGCCGGCCGAGGTGAGCGCGCGGAATGCCCGGGCCCGTGTCGGCAACGACGACTTCGAGGATCGGCGCACCGGCGGAGGCCCCCGAAGCAACGGCGCGCACGCGGACGGAGACTTGCCCGCTGGTCGTTCCGCACGCTTCAGCCGCGTTCGACACCACGTTCAGCAGCGCCTCGCGCAGCAGCATGCGATCGCCGCGCAGATCGGGCAATCCCGCCGCTTGATCGAGCACGATCGGAACGCTCTGCATCCTGGCCTGAGCCGAGATCACGACTTCATGCAGTAGCGGCGCGATCGGTACGACTTCGACCGTCGGCGTCGGTGACTGCATCGACCGTAGATATTGCGCCCACTCTTCGTAGAGCGCGGTCACGTCTTTCTCGAGCTCGCGCAGCTTCTCGCTCAATTCGCCGAGTGTGCGTTGCTTGTCGTCGTGATCGGCGGCGGCGATCTTGCGCACGCTTCGCGTTCGCGCGCCGATGATACCCAATAGATTCTTGACGCGATGACCGTGCGCGTAGACTCCCGCGAGCACGTCGTGCCGCGCGACCTCCGCCGTCGCGGTGACGAGCCGTGGGGTCACTCCGCCGGTCGCGCTCCCCGCACCCGGATGCGCGGCATCGAGCAATCTGCCGACGACCACGCCGAGGCTCGGAGACTGCGCATCGAGCATCCGCGCCGCATTGCGCCACGCGAGGCCGTGGCTCGAATCGATCCGCAGCGCACGCTCGATCTCGGCGAGCGCTCCTGCCTGGTCTCCGCGATCGAGCACGAGCAACGCCAGCTTGCACGCGGCCGCCGTGTGCCCGGGCTGGAACGTGAGCCCTTTGCGATACGACTCCTCCGCGCGATCACGAGTCGCCGGATTTTCTTCGCACAGCGCGGCGCGCAAGAAATGAAGCCGCGCCCGATCAACCGCCGAAAGCTCGTCGCTGGTCGCGATCGCATCGAGCTCGGGCACGAGCTTGCTCGGATCCGCCGAGCGGCGCGCCCGCCTCTCGAGCCTGCGCAGCCGCAACGCTGCCGTCGGCCGCTCGGCCTCGGCCGCCGCGAGCTCGTCCTCGACCATCACTTCGGTGACGCCCGGATCTCCCGCAGCCAGCCGCGCCGCGAGCAACGCCGCCGCACACAAGCTGACGTTCGGCTTGCCCCGCACCTCGTCGAGCGATGTGCTCGCATCGGGACCACGACCATGCGCGACGACGGCCGCGGCAATCTCGTCGAGCAGATCGACTTCGCCCGGCTGCTGCTGCGTCGCGACGAGCGCCGACTCGAACGCCGCCGACGCATGCGGCCCCGCACCCGGATCCGCTTGCGCGTGCGCCGCGCGGGACAGCTCGAGGTGTGCGCGCGCCCGATCCCACAGCGTTAACTTCGGCGCATCGAGCGCCGCGAGCAGCGACATTCGCGCAGCCGCGAGCTCACCCGCCGCGAGCTGCGCGCGCCCGAGCACGATCTTCGTCGCTGGCCCCGGCTCGCGCTTCGCCGCCTCGGCCGCATACGCTCGCGCGTTGCGCGCATCGCCTTGCGCCAGCGCGATCTCCGACAGCCGCAACGCCGGCGTTGCCTCGCCGGTCGCCTCGAGCGCACGCGACAGCACGCTTTTGGCGGCGGCCGGCAGCCCCAGCGCCCAGTATCGGTCGCCGAGCTCGATCAGCGCGGTCGCGGTGCCCATCACCGCGATGGTACCTAAAGCAGCTGCTTCTTGCGCTGCGTGACGTGCTTGTCCATCGTATCGAGCGCCTCGGCGAGCTTGGCGTCGCTACCTGCCTTTGTCCGCAGTGCGACCGCCGCGCTCTCCATCGTGATCAGGTCGGATTGCAGGCGTGTTCGCACGGCCTCGTGCATCTCGCGAAAGTTACCGAAGAAGTCTTGGAGCATGTCGCCGCGTCTCAGCGCCGTGACGTTGCCGAGCCTACCCTCGGCCATCCGGTCGAAGTACATCGAGACCTTGAACAGCGGCCCCGCGACCTTGTGGGTCATCAGCACGAGGTACCCGGACAAGATCACGACGAGCCCGAGCCCGACGCCGACCATCTTGTAGACGAGGCTGCGATCCTCGGACTCCATCTGCGCCGCCACCTGATGCTGGAAGTCCGCGAGGCTCGAGTCATTTGCAGTGAGCGCGGCGAGGTCGCTCTCGATCGACGCCGACGCCGTGTGCCGCTGCTGATAGATCAGGTACCCCAGCGAACCCGCGATCATCCCCGACAGGATCGTGACCAGCAGGACGTAACGAAGCTGCAGCTTCTTGTCGAGCATGTAGTTCGACAGCTTGCGCTTGTACGGCGAACGCCCGGCCCCCGCCGGCCCCTTCGGTGCGTTGCCCGAAAGCTTGCCGTCTTGCACGACCGTTGCTGCGGGTACGTCACTCAAGGGACTTCTCCTTTCGCACGAGCGCCTTGCGGAGCTCTGCGATCGCCTCGTGGTCGCCGGCACCCGCCTCTTCAGCGGCCGCGATCACCGCCTTGATCCGATCGATGTCGTCGCGCTCGAGCTGCACGACGCCCGCGTGCGCGAGCTTGAAGTGATCGTAGAAGTCGACGAGCTGGTCACCCTTGCGCAGGTTGTAGACCTTGTCGAACCGACCCTCGCGCATCTTCGCGAGGTAGAGGCCGACCTTGAACAGCGGGCCGGCGACCTTGTGCGTCATCTTGATGCCGTACACCGCGAGCCCGATCATCAGCAGGATCCCGGTGCCGATCAGCACCCAGAGGATTCGCATCCGGCCCGACTCGAGCGAATCGATCGAGCCGCCCTGACGCAGCTCGCACGTCCAGTGCCCGACGATCAGCTCGATGTAATTGTTCGGGACGGTCTGGGCCGTCGGCGTCAGCGTCATCGAGCTCTCGTCGATCTGAACCTTGACGTGATGCTCCGGCTCGACCGCCTCGCCCGCCGCCTTCTCGGAAGCGCTCTTGTCCGGCGCCGTTTTCGGAACCGCGTACTGCTTGCCGAGCTCGCACTTGAGCGAAGGCACCTTTGCTGCGATCAGCGCCGCGACGATGTCGTGCTTGCGCAAGATACCCGCGACCACGCCATCGCAATCCGGTCCACTGAGCACGAGCTGCTTGTCGCTATCGGGCGTGCACGTCAGACCCGCATCGGCACACCACACGGCCGCGAGATACATCGGATCGTGCTCGGCCTTCGGCTTGTCTGCCGGTGGAGCCGCAACGGCACTGCCGGCCGCAGCCGCCGCTGAACCTTCATCGGGGAGCTTGAGCGGAACCTGCGCGCCGTCGTCATCGCCCGCAGGATCGTTGAGCACCGGAACCTTCGGGCACGCTTCGCCACGTACGCGCGCCATCGCGACGGTCGTCGCTTCGTTCGCCTCCTTCATCACCCAGAGGCCGAGCACGGACATCAGGACTGCCGCGAGCCCCACCATGAACAACGTGAAGCGCAGCTGATACCTCTTGTTGAGCAAGAGGTTCTTCCAGCTTCGCTTGTAGCCTTTGGTCGCCATTACGGGCAGGGTCCAGTCGCCTTCGTACAGATCGTCGGGACTATTTTCTTCGCGATCAAGTCTTCGACCACCGCGGAGACACAATCTTCACTCGCGAGCTCTTCGTCTTTCGGGGAGCTGCTCGCCTGAACAGACGCACCACCGTTCAAGAAGCCGAACACACTCTTATCGGGGAAGCTTGCGAGCAACATGCTGATCTTACAAGACACGATCGACGAAGACCCACTTTGCTTCACTGTCAGGGTGTTGAGCGTCCCGTCGACGTAGAAGCCCTCGATCTTTTTCGCCTGGAGCTGGCCCTTTGAAGGCACTCCACCCGGCCACGTCGTCGCCATACTCTTTGCGGTCTTGCCCATCGTTTTCGTGGCAATCGTCACCATCAGCGCCTGGAACTTCTTATCGTTGCTGCCGGTCTTCGCGGACATCGGCCCGACGTTGACGTAGATACCGCCGCCCCCGCCGCTGCTCGCCGTCGTGTTGTTGTTGTTGGTCGTCGTGCCGCCGCCCGAGCCGGTGATGGTTGCGAGCGCCTTGCCCGCCTGCTGCTGGACGAACGTGCTCGAGTCGTTTGCCTCGGCCGTCTTCAAGGCCGATACAGCGAGACCCTTGATGCTCGACTTCGTGGCCGAGGTGACGAGCTTCGCGAGGCCGACGGCACACGCGCCGCGCACGTTCTTGTCGCTGTCGTTACCGAGTGCCTTGACCATCGGCAAGATCGCTTTCTGATCTCCGTTGCGGGTCAAGTTCAGCGCGGCCGACAGACGAACCTTATCGGACGAATCGTTGTTGAGCTGATCGATCAGGGTGTCGACATTGTCGGCGCGCGCGACGCCCGAGATGGAGGCGAGGATCATCACCACCGTGAGGGTGGCGCGAATGATCCGGTGTACTTCGATCCTCGGGAGCATGCGGCTTCAATCAGACGTGACAGCAGCGACAAGCTTCACGTCTGACGATCTACGCTAGCGAAGATCAGGCCTGCTCTGCAAGGTACCGGCGCGCTAGCTCGACATAGTGCCGCGCGCCGTACGTGATCTGCTCCCGTTCCTTCTCGTTGATCGCGCGCTTTACGCGTGCTGGCGAGCCGATCACGAGACTTCCGGGCGGGATGTGAGTGCCCGGCGTCACGAGCGCACCTGCACCCACGAGGCTTCCTCGGCCGATCACCGCGCCGTCGAGAAGGATCGATCCCATGCCGATCAAGCAATCGTCTTCGACCGTGCACGCGTGAATGATCGCGCTGTGTCCGATCGTGCAGTCGTTGCCGATCGTCGTACCCGAAAACCCGGACGTCACGTGAATGACCGTGTTGTCCTGGATCGACGTGCGCGCGCCGATCCGGATCGGCATCACGTCGCCGCGAATGACCGTCGCGTACCAGATCGAAGACTCGTCGCCGATCACGACGTCACCGATCACCGCGCACGTTTCGGCGAGGAACACGCCGTGGCCGAGCTGCGGCCGACTATCGCCAAATCTTCGGATCATCCGCCTCCGGGATTGCGCGGCATCATCGCCGCGTGCGCGCGTGCTCGGCCTGATCGACCGCCGCCAACACTTCATCGATCGCCGCGTCGAGGTCTTCGGCATCCGAGGCGATCGGCGTGACGAAGCGAACGACGCCTCGACAGTCGACCACCATGAACGAGACCCGCTCGCCATCATTGAGGACGAAGTCCGTGAGGTCCTGTCGACTGCGCGCCATCGCGAGCGGCACGCGAGAGGTGTACGTACTGCGAAACTTGCTCGGCTCGCCAGCCATGCCGGATGCGGTCACGGCGAGCATGAATGGAGGCCGTTCGAGCTTGCGCGCGGCGATCGCGTCCGACACGCGCTCGAACAACCTCGAGCATTGCGTGCAACTGTCGAGGATGAACCAGCCGATCACGGAGGTCGCGCCTCTGACGTTGCTGTCGTCGTAAGTCATCTTGGCGTTATCGATGTCGACGAGCTCCCCGAGCTCGAGCGGCTGTCCGACAAACCGGCGATGCAAGATCTCGGCGCGCGTCGACAGCGTGACGTTGATCGTGAGCTTGACCGCGACCGAGATGCGGTGAACGTCGAGCCTGATCTGATCGCCTGCAGGATGACTCACGATCGATGCTTTGAGATCGACGCAGGTCGGGGTCGCAACACCGTCGAGCCCCATCACGATGTCGTTGTCGCGAAGCCCGGCTTCCTGCGCCCCACTGCCCTTCGTGACCGAGGTGACCTGGCAAGGCCCTTTCGGACCCAGGTCCTGCAGCCCGATCCCGAGGAATGCCGGGTTGCTCGTAGGTCCCGCGTGCGCGACCGAACCCAACGCCACCACGATCAAGAACCCGAGCCTTCGCACGTGGAGAGACTAATCAAACCGATCGACCAGGGCCACAACAACGGTTGGATCCAATGTAGGACAAGGTGAGATTTTTGACTTCATCACTCAGCCCTCCGATCATTAGATCTAGTGAAGCGCCGAGCCCTCGACCTATCCCATGTCCTCGAAGACAGCCGTCCCATGCCGGTCTTGCCGGTCTTCGAGAAACGCATCCATACCCGGTTCGATAAGGCCTTCCTGGTCACGATCGGCAGCGAGCTTTACGGCGATGCCGTGTCGATCGCCCGGAACGTGTCCGCGGGAGGGTGCCTGGTGGAGATGTGCTACGCACCCCCGCTCGGCACGGTGGTGACGGTTCACTTCCAGTACGTTCGCGAAGGCGATCTGGTCGACGAGATCGTCGCGCGCGCCGAGGTGAAACATCACCATTATCTGAACTTTACGGGCAGCAACGACGACGCCGCGAGCACGCGAGCGATCGGACTTAGGTTCATCGAGTTCATTGATGCCGGTGACCCGATCGATCCCGAGCGAATCCACTAGGCAGAATTCACGAACCCCGTTACGCGTTGGATCCCCAACTTGCGCCGTGCTCCTCGATTGGCTAAAGCCTGCTCTGTGCGCGGGGTGCTGCTCATTTTCTTGATGGCTGCCGCGACCGCCGCGGACGCAGCACCCAAGGCGCGCCGAGATCCGCATAAGGCTTCGAAGAAAGAGCCCAAGGCGACCGATCCGAGCGCCAAGTCGGACAAGAAGTCCGACAAGCCGAACACGACGGGCCAACCGGACAAGTCGGACCGACCGGACACGAACGCGAAGTCGGACAAGTCGGACCGACCGGACACGAACGCGAAGTCGGACAAGCCCGCCGACGCCACGCCCGCACCGCTCGATCCTGCCGTCCAGGCGATCCTCGATCGGATCGTGAAGGGCCCCGATGCCGCGGCCCGTAAGACCGCGATCGCCGAGCTCGACAAGCTGGCGCCGCAGAATGTCGACGGTCTCGGCGTGTTCCTGGCTCGCCCTCACACCGTGGCGATCGAGGATCGCCGCAAGGTGCTCGAGTTGATCAATGCGCAGGTGCCCGACAAGAACGGACGCTTCACCCAGCCTCAACGCAAGTCGGCGACCGAAGAGAAGGCCGACGACAACCTCGACTGGCTCGCGAGCCTGCTCGCTCTCGACCCGGCAACCCCGAATGTAGGCGAGGTGATCGTCGACGACGCGGTGATCCGCGCGCTCGCCGCGTCCAAGGACATGAAGGCGGCGCAGATCATCTTCGATGCGGCGTTCGGTCCCGAGACGGTGCTCTACCGCGACGAGTGCGGCCGCTACATCCGCAAGATGGAACCGTTCGCGATTCCCGCCCTGATGAAGGAATCGCAAGCGCGCGACTTCGATCGCAAACGCTACGCGACCTATCAGCTCGAGCGCCTCGATCGTCAGGAGCCATTCAAGGCGCTCGCCGCGACCACCGGTGATGAAGCGCTGATGGTCGCGATCCTCGACGTGTTTCGCACGACGCGGCACCGCGAGGCCGTGCACGCCGTGTGGTCGAAGGTCAACGCCGAGTCGAAGCGCGTCCGCAAGGCGGCCCGCGACGCGTGGCTCGCGTACGTGACCGGTCCGCCTCCCCCACCGGCCCCGAAGAAGAAGCTGATGTTGCCCGGCGGCAAGCTGACGAAGAAAGAGAAGCCGCTATGGCTGACCTATCGCGAGCTCGCCGATAACGAGCTGCGCAAAGCGATCAACGAGGTCTTTAACGAAGACCTTCCCCTCGAAGATCCGACCCTCGACGACACCGACGAGTGGCGCAAGAAGAAGTCCGTCAAGGTCGACGTCGTCGAGCTGACCAATCGCCTGTTCGAGCACTACGATCAGGAGCGCACGAAGCTCGAGGCGACCCAGTGGGCCGACGCGAAGGCCAAGTCCGACAAAGGCGACCTCGCCGGCGCGACGACGCTGCTCGATCGCTTGCTCGCCGCAAATCCCGAGCGCGCGGATCGCGCCGCGATGGCGCAGGTCTACTTCGCGTGGGCCAAGCAGCTCGAGGGCAAGAAGCAATGGAGTGACGCATCGGCGGCGTACTCGAAGGCGCACGGCCTCGACACCACGGGCCCGGCCGCCACCGAAGCCCTCGCCGCTCACCACTACACGCTCGGCAAATCGCTCGAAGCTTCCGGCAAGGACGGCAGCCCCGATTTCCGGCGCGCGATCGCGCTGCGGCCCGACTACGCCCCTGCCAAGCAGGCGGCACGCGAAGCGGACGCTCCGAATCGTCCCGTGTGGCTGCTCTACGCGGCCGTGATTGCTGCGCTCGGGGCGCTCGGTTTGTTCGTGACGGCCATGGTAAAACGCCGGGCGTGAACGCCGGCCAAGGCGAGCGGGGTCGACTGATCGTCATCGAAGGACTCGATGGCGCAGGGACAACCACGCAGGCCAAGCGGCTCGTCGAGTATCTGAACGCGCAGGGCAAGCCCGCGCACCTGACGCGCGAGCCGAGCGATGGCCCGATCGGCAAGCTGATTCGCGAGATGCTGACCGGCGGCCACGCGATCGCGGGTGAGAAGATCGCGCAGAGCACGTTCGGCCTCCTGTTCGCCGCCGACCGGCTCGATCACATGCAGCGCGAGGTCGAGCCCGCGCTCCGGGCCGGCACGATCGTCGTCTCCGATCGCTGGTATCACTCGTCCCTCGCCTACCAAGGCACCGGCGCAGACCGCGATTGGATCGCCACGATCAACGCGCGTGCCCACAGGCCCGACATCACCGTGTTCTTGAAGGTGCGCCCGGAGATCGCGGCGAAGCGCCGCCACGACGCGGGCCGCGTCCAAGAGCTGTTCGAGGACATGCAGATGCAGCAAGACGTCGACGCGGGCTATCGCGCGACGATCGCCGAGCTGATCGCGGCAGGCGAGCGGATCGACGTGCTCGATGGCGAGCGAATGCCCGACGACGTGTTCGCGGCGATCCTCGGCGCCATCGCCTGAATCAGCGATTTGCGTTGCACCGTCTCGTTTCATTCGCGGTTCCGCTGACCACGATTTACTTGCGCCACCCGGCCGCGAGCGGCAGGTTTGGAGCATGCGGGCTTTGCTCTGCCTCTTTGTCGTCGCGTGCGCACCTGCGGTCTCGACCAAGCCTGCCGCCTTCGAGAACGATCTCGATGCGCCGCACAACGCAGCGACCGTCGAGGCCGCGCCCGAGGCCGCGCCCCGCCCGGTCGCACCTCCCGGCAAAGGCCTCCGCGCAGGCACGATCGATCGCGCGAAGCTCGTCGCGGTGCTCGATGGTGGACCCGGCGCCTTCCTCCGCCAGTTCGAGGTCACGCCGCGAATGGCCGGCGATCGCTTCATCGGCTGGCAGCTCGTTCAAGTCCTCGATCACCAGGGTCCGCTCGTCGATCTCGATGTCGCCCCCGGCGACGTGCTGCTCGCCCTCAACGGCAAACCGATCTCGCGACCCGATCAACTTCAAACCGTCTGGGACTCGCTCCGCACCGCCGACGTCGTCGTCGCCGATCTATGGCGCGGCAACTCCAAGTTTCAGATCGAGTTCTCGATCGAGCCCAAGCTCGCGCACTAGTCTCGAGCGTTCTGCCGACCGCGGCACAACGTTCGAGCGGAGGGTCTGACTTGCGCAATTCTCGTCAAACAAGCGCGATCTTGCCAAGGTCGCGTTTAGCGGCGCAGTTGGGAGATGGTTTGCTCCTGAGAGCGCCAAACGTAGGCTTGACCGGTTACGCAAACACACCCAAACTATGGCTATGGAGACGACGTGCAAGCTTCTGCGCCAGCCGAGCGTCAGCGCTTCTGCGTCCAAGGTTGCTATCGGCAAGACGCCTCTCGAGCGCATGTACCAGGTTGCCGAGCTCGGACGCCGCGGCCGCCTGATCGAGCGGCTCGCCGCCAATGGTCGAGCAAACGACACCCGTCGAGCTCGCTGAGCGTGTCGCTAAGATCGCGCTCGGTCTCAACATCGAGACGGCGCTGAGAGGAGCGTACGCCCTCGCGGCCTATCACTACGTCAGGGCCAGCAGCGACATTGATCTCGCAACAGTCGTCCAGTTGCACCAGCTGGAAAACCTGAAGAGTGCAGTCGAGGACGCAGGGTTTCATACGTCCCTGAGGACTCCAGATGATCAGGATCCGCTTGGCGGTGTGCTCACTGTTTGGGAACGATCAGACGACGAAGGCGACCCGATCGACCCGGTCGAAGTCGTGAACTATTTGAATCCGTATCGTCCGCAGCGAACGCCAGCCCTGCAAGCCATCAGGAATGCGATCAGCCTCGACGAGAAACCAGCGTTACGGTATCCGCGATTGAGCGACCTGATCGCCCTGAAACTGTACGCCGGCAATCGCGGCGATGTGGCGGACGTTGTGGAGTTGCTTGTAAGAAATCCAAACGCGGATTTGGATGAGATTCGATCGACGTGTAAGGGCTTCGGCTTTGATCAGATCGATGAGCTCATCCAGGAAGCCCAGGACGAAGCGAGGCGACCCTAGATGAGCGATCTCGACGAGCGCACGAGCTAGAACCCGCCAGCGAGCTAGGGCAAGCTCGCCGCGATGGAAGAGGAACTCGAGACCGCAGAGCTCAAGGAGAAGATCGACGAGCACGTCGAGCACCATGCGGGCCACGGTGCGCACGAGTCGCCGAAGTGGACGCGTTATCTCTCGGTCTCGACGGCCCTCGTCGCGGTGCTTGCGGCCGTCGCATCGCTGCTGTCGGGCTCGAATAGCAACGAGGCGATCCTCGAAAAGAGCGACGCGATGCTGAACCAATCGCTCGCCTCTGATCAGTGGGCGTACTACCAGGCCAAGAGCGTCAAGAGCGCGATCGCGGCGGGTCAGGCGCAGATCATCGCGGACACCAAGCCCGATGTCGCCGCCAAGATCATGGCCGATGCCAAGCGCTACACCGCAGAGGGCGAGAAGATCAAAGCCGACGCGACCGAGCTCGAGGCGCGCGTCAAAGAGAACAACGAGCACTCGCAGGCGCTGATGGAGCGCCACCACAAGTTCGCGATCACGGTCACGCTCCTGCAGATCGCGATCGCGCTGTCCGCGATCGCGGCACTGACCCGTCGCAAGCCGATGTGGTACGTCGGCCTCGGGGTCAGCGCCGCCGGGCTCGTGATGTTCATCCTCGGCGTGACGTCGTAGATCAGTTCACGGCACTCAGCACTTTGATCGCGTGCGCCGGGTCATTGCAAAACACACCGTCGACACCGAGGCGGCCCAGGCGTTCGAGCTCGGGCGCATCGTCGACGGTCCACACGTTGATCGGAAGCCCCGCGGTGTGCCAGGCGCGCACCGAAGCCTCGGTCACGAGCGTGTTCTGCGGATGGAGGACGCTCGCGCCCATCCAGTTGCCGACCCAGCCTTTGCGCATCGGCAGCGGCTGCTCGTCGTGAAATAAGAACGCGAGCGCGATGTCGGGGAGATGGCGGTGAAACTGGATCAGCGAGAACGGATCGAACGAAGACACGAGCACCTGATCGGCGCGGCCACTCTTCTTGATCACCTGCGCGGTCGCGGCGCATAGCGCGCCCATCCGGCCGGGCTTGGTCGCCTTGATCTCGACATCGACCTCGAGCTCGCCGAGCGAGTCGAGCACCTCGGCCAGCAGCGGCACGGGATGGCCGCCGACGCGCAGCGCGCGCCGATCCTCGGGTGACAGCTCCTCCATCGTCCCGGGGCGACCCGCGAGGCGCTGCAGATCGTGATCGTGAAACACGACGACGTTGCCGCCTGCATCGAGCCGAACGTCGAGCTCGATCCCGTCGGCACCGGCGACGCGCGCGGCCTCGAACGCGGCCATCGTGTTCTCGAACTCGTGAGCCGAGTCACCGCGATGGGCCCACACGCGAGGGCGACCTTTGGTGCGGCGCCACCGGGTCGCGCGACCCAGCCGCCCGAGATGGGGCAAGTACCGGGACAGCGCGGCCAGCGGGGGACGTCGGGACATCTGTCCCCAGTTGTACCCAACTACTCGATGAACGTCTTGTGGAGCGCGCGCACGAGTCCGTCTACATGCTGGCGATCGCACCACAGGGTCACCCGCAGGGGCGACACGCTGACGGCATTCAGTGGCACACCTGCTCCGATCGCGCTCGCGCGCGCCTTGTTGATGATGCCCGGATTGCCGCCGATGCCGTGACCGACCATCGTCACGCAGCCCTCTTCGCCGAGGTCGATCTGGTCCCCGAGCACGGCGTCCAGGCGCTTGCGGACCTCTCCCCAATCGGGAACGTCGGCGATCGTGAACCAGCAGCGCAGCTCCTTGCCTTCGAGATCGAGGTGCGTGAGCGGGATCGATGCCGCTTCGAGCACTTGCAAGCAATGCTCGACCGCGGCGCCGCCGGAGACCTTGAGCCTGATCAGGGCATTCTGACCGGTGACGGCGGCGACCTGCCGCTCGCGCTCGGGCGAGAAATCGATCCGTGTACCGCCGCCGTCCTTGTTCGTCGCGCGCGCGTAGAGCGCGATGCCCGACTTGCGGGCGAAGTCGACCGATGCGTCGTGCAAGACCTTTGCACCTTGCGCCGCGAGCTCGAGCATCTCGTCGTGGCTGATCGCTTCGAGGAGCTGTGCCGCGTCGACGATTCGCGGATCCGCGCTGTACACTCCGTCGACGTCACTGCAGATCTCGCAATAATCGGCGCGCAGGGCTCCCGCGAGTGCGACGGCGGTCGTGTCAGATCCGCCGCGGCCGAGCGTCGTGATCTCGCGCTTGTACGAAACGCCCTGGAACCCGGCGACGATCACGACCTTGCCGCGATCGAGCTCGTCTTCGATCCGGAACGGCCGGACTTCAACGATCCGTGCTCCCGAGTGGCGATCGTTGGTGAGGATGCCCGCCTGCGATCCGGTGAACGAGATCGCTTCGAGTCCCTCTTCCGCGCACGCCATCGTCAGCAGCGACATCGCTTCGCGTTCGCCGCAGGTCAGCAACATGTCGAGCTCGCGTCGTGACGGCGAAGCGCTGATCGCTTTGGCTTTTTCGATCAGCTGGTTCGTGGTCTTGCCCATCGCGGACACCACCACGACGACTTTCTTGCCCTGTGCCTTGGTGCGCGCGATGCGCTGGGCGACGAGGCGGATCTTGTCGACGTCGGCGACCGATGAGCCACCGTACTTCTGAACGACGATGCCGGTCGGAATCACGGGCTGCACCATACAACGAACATAACGCTATGACAGTGCTAACTTGTTCGCATGAGGTTCGGTCGGCTCCGCTCGCCAGCGCTCGCTGACTCCCTTCAAGCTCGTTCGTTCACCGGCGTGTTGCTCGCGGTCTTCGCCGTTGCCTGTGGGCCCGGCACGCGCAGTCACGTCGCATGGCCCGATGCGCCGCTCGAGTTGCGCGACGATACCGATCGCGATCAGATGATCGATCAACTCTGGGTGCTGCCGAACGGCCTTCCGCGCGACCGCGTTCGCGCGGACGTCGCCGAGGCGATCGTTCGGCGGGTCACCGACGCTCTCGAGGAAGACAAGCCGTTCGTCGCCGAGAGCCTGCTGTTCGAGCTGACCGCGCTGTGGCGCTCTGATCCGAGCAGCGTCGGCAGCGGGCTGGCGCGGCACGCCGACATCATCCACAAGCTCCGTGCGACGTTCGCGAAGTCCGGAAACATCGAACCGACCGTGACCGCGGTGGTGTTACTCGCAGAGCTCGAGCCCACGTCTCGAGCGAAGCACCTCGAGGAGCTCGAAGAGATCCTCGGGTTCAGCGACGAGCTCGCCGCCGCCGAGAACGGACCCGATGCGACCCGCGCGCAACCGATCGCGCAGCTGCAACCGACCGCACTGGCGCTGCCGCTACCGTGGCTCGTCGATCAGTACGTCCGGCTCGTCGAAGAACGCCAGCGCGTCGTCAGCGAGCTGATCAAGCAACACGGCGCTTCGATGGAGCTCGTGCGCGCGCATTACGATATCCTCGCGAGCTCCCGGCGCGTCTCGATCGCGCTCGCACGCGCAGGCCGGGCATCCGAGATCCACGCGCACCTCGTCAAACAGACCGGTCTCTACGGCTTCGATAAAGAGCTCGCGCTCCGTGCCGAGCTCGTCGCCGAGCAGCCGACCGCCGATGCCTACTACGAGCTGTCGCGCGTGCTGCGTTCGGACCCGAAGTATCCCGACGCGACGGCCGCACTCGCGGTCTGCTTGGAAGGTCTCGCCAAATTTCCGCGCGACGAAACGCTGCTGATCGCGGCGGCCGGCGATGCCTCGTCCCTCGGCCGCGTCGACCAGCCGATCGCGCTCTACGAGGCGGCGATCGCCAAGTCCGGCGAGGTCGATACGGCGATCGCGCTGCGCCTCGGCAAGCTCTACTCCGAGCGGATCGCGCGCCTTGCCTTCGGGGGTCGACCGACCGCCGCGACGACCGCCTGGCATCACGTCGCGCAGTACGCGGAGACGCATCAGCCCGCCAACGTGTGGGCGCAAGTGGCCGCGACCGGCGAGAGCGCGCTCGGCCGTGGCCTGCTCAGCCAAGGCGAAGTGCGCGACGGCGAACGTGCGCTCGTTGCCTCGCTCGACCGCGCCCCTTCGATCGATGCCTACGAGACGCTCGCGACCTTGAGCTTTAAGACCGATCGGTTGCAATCCGCCAGCCGATACGCGACCGCCGGACTCTCGATGCTCGGCGAGTCGACCGGCGATCGTTATCACCGCGCGAAGCTCGAGCGCATCGCCGGCGATGTGATGCGCGGGCTCGGCAAGCCCCGCGAAGCCGCGGCGCTCTACCTCGACGGGATGCGCTCGTGGTCGTTGCTCGGCGAGGACAAGGGCCTGTCGCGCGCGATCGCAGGAGAGCGCAAGCTCGACGCCGGTCGTCTCTTGTGGTTCCTCGGCGATCCCGACAAATCGATCGATCTCGTGCTGAAGGCCGTCGAGGTCGATCCGGACACGGCGGCGACCACGAGCACCGCCGTTGCATTCTTGATCGAAGTGGGCCGCTACACCGATGCGGTCGAGGCACTCCACCGCGGACTCGGGAGCTCGGAGATCTCCGAGCTCTACAAGGTCTACATGAGCCTGTGGATCGCCGCGGAAGGACGCCGGCGCGGCGAGCCGCGCGATCGGCTCGCGATGGAGTACTTGTCGTCGCGCCACGGCGACCTCTGGTACGAGAAACTCGCCGAAGCGGCGACCGGCCGACTCGATTACGCGGCGCTGCGCGCGGCGGCGACGACCGGACCGCGGCGGGCCGAGCTCGCGTTCTACGGCGCCGTGCTCGGTCTCGATCCGGAGGCGGCAACCGCGGTCGGCGCGCGCAAGCTGCTCGAGCAGGTCGTCGCCGCGAGCGTCGTCATGGACGCCGAATACGATCTCGCACGAATGTACCTGGCCCGTCCGTGAGCCTCGTCCAAGTGCTCGGCGCTCGGCTGCGGTACGCGGGCTTGCATCCGCGTGCGCTCGCCGCGTGGGCGGGAACGGATCGACTCTCCGCGTTGCCGGCGTTGCTGCCGGCGCTGCTCGAACGTGATCTGACGCCCGCGAGCACGCTTCTCGCGTTGTTCGTCGCCGGTCGCGAAGTTCCGCTCGACCGGCTGCGGCTCGCCGTCGATCTCGATGCATTGAACAGGCTCGACCTGATCGACATCGCCGGCACGTCCGCGCGGGCACGCTCGGCCGTGTTGCCGATCGGACAGGCGCTGCTCGCTTGCGATCGGCTCGACACCGCACCCTCTCCGGATCTTGTCTGCTGGCCGGACGATTCGAGCTACCACCTCGCGCTCGCGTTGCCGCCCGGCCGCAAGCAGCGCTGGCTCGATCTCGGATCGGGCTCCGCGTTCGCGCCGCTGATGCGTCCCGAGCTCACCACCGAGATCGCCGCGACCGATGTCAACGCGCGCGCCGTCGAGCTCGCGAGACACGGTGCAGAGCTCTCGAGCGTCGCGCATCTGACGAGCTACGTGTCCGATCTGGCGGACGAAGTTCCCGCCGACTGGCGAGGCACGTGCTCGATCGTGTCGTGCAACGCGCCGATTCCCGAACGCGACGACGATCCTTATCGGCCGCGGTGGCGGTCGACCGATCTCGGGTTCATCGAGCGGCTATTCGCGCAAGCGGCGAGCTGCGTCGCGCCGAACGGGATCGTCGTGGTTCACGGAGCGCACGACGCGCTCGCGCCGGTGATCGCCGACCTCCCCGGCGAGCGTACGGTCGTCGTGTACACGCCACCGGGTGCGCGCGGCTTCGCGGTCGCGTGGTGGGTCCCCGGCGCGGAGCCCCGGCATGTCGAGGCAAAACGCACCCTCACCGAGGCGCGACCGCACCTCACGCATGACGATCGGATCGCGGCCCTGGCGGGTACGCTGCCGGCAGCGTGATCGTGTAACTTCGAGCGCGGCTTGGGGAAGCTCGCGTTGTTCGTGCTGGGGCTCGTGGCGCTAGGCTGTACGCCGCCGCGAGCGCTCGATATACCGACGCCGCCGACCGACAAGACGCGGCTCTCGCACGAACAACACGCACAAGTTCCGTGCGGGTCGTGTCACCGGATGGGGACCCGGCCGGGCAGCGACGATCACAAGCCCTGTGATCTAGGCAACTGCCATCAGAAGGCGTTCCTCGCGGCTCCCAGCAGCCTGTGCAAGGTCTGCCACGTGGAGATCAAGACGGCTCCGCTCGCGGCGCCGCTTCGGCCCTACCCGATCGAAGATCCGTGGCAAGCCGAGCCCCCGCGGTTTTCGCATCAACTGCACCTCGACTCGTTGCGGATGGAAGCGCGCGTCGGATTTCACGTCGCGTGCGTCGATTGTCATGTTCGCGACGGCAAGCTCGCGCGGCCAGATCATGCGACCTGCGCGCGGTGTCATGCGCCCGAGGCGAAGCTGCCTGGCGCCCTCAACATGAACGACTGTGCCGGCTGCCACGACAGAGGCGTCCGGCAGCGAACGCGCGCGCGGCTGATCCGCGACGATCTGAAGTTCGATCACGGCGTTCATCGGGCCGATGGCAAAGGCATTCCGATCCGCTGCGAGCAGTGTCACGCCCAGAGTACGGCCGCGACCAGCGTTGCCGACCATCCACCGCCGCGGATCGAGACGTGCGTGAGCTGCCACGACGATTCGAATCGCACGCCGAACTCGCATCGCATGCGCGTGTGCGGCGGCTGTCACACGAACCGCACGAACAACCTGACGACGATCGCGCCGCGCAATCACCTTGCCGCCACCGAGCGCCCTCTCGATCACACGCTCGCCTTCCGCCGCGATCACATCGGCCCCGCCGAGCGGGATGCCGCACGTTGCGCGACCTGCCACACCCAGATGTCCGGCAACCCGCGCGATGCGTGCGACGAGTGCCATCAGACGATGCTGCCCGGCGATCACCGGATCACGTGGCGCGAGCTCGATCACGGACCGGAGGCCGCCGCCGATCAAACGCGATGCGCGCGCTGTCACGTCGTCGAGTTTTGCACCGCTTGCCATTCGCAACGGCCGCGCAGCCATGGCGCCGGCGGCACGTTCATCAGCGACCACGGCCCACTCGCGCGGTTCAACGTCCGCTCGTGCGTGACGTGTCATGCCGAGAATTTCTGCCTGACCTGTCATCGAGGCGTGCGGTGAAAACGGCGCTCGTCCTGATCGCGCTATCGGCGAGCGCGGGCGCAGAGCCCGCGAGCCTGACGCTCACCCACGAGCCACCGCCGCGACACTTGACGATGCGGCCTCGCTCGGCCGCGGCGACGCCCGAACCGACACCCGCGCCTCGCCCCTCGCCGATTCCGACGCCACCCGATGCCGGCCCGGATGCAGGCCCCGACGCCGCGTCGATCCGCGATCTCCATCAGGCGGTGCGCGTCCGGTTCAATCTCGGTTACGACGTCGATGGCGCCGCGCTCACCGGAGATCCAACGCTCGGTGGGCATCAGATCCGATCGGCCGATTTCAACACGATCCGATCGTATGGGTTCGGCGAGGGCTACCTCAGCACGCACGGGGTCGGGGTTCAGAGCTTGTCCTCGTACTTCGCCGGCAGGTTCCAGATCGTCCAGCCTCGCGTCACCACACCGACGGACACGCCACCGCCGATCGCGACGTGGTTCGATCGCACGGGCCTGACGACGCGCAATGCGTGGCTCGAGGTCACCGACTTCTTGTCGTCGAAGACGCTCGCACCGTTGCGCATCCGCGCCGGCCAGCTCTATGTCTACGGGCCGTGGGTGATGCACATGTACGGCGCGGTTGCCTCGTGGGAAGGCAAGCTGATCCGCGGATCGGTCTACGGCGGCAGCCGCGTGCCCGATTACACCCTCTCGATCGATCAGAAGGATCGAGCCGGCATCGGCGGCAGCTCGATCAAGGTCGACTTGCGCGATCTCCCGAATCCGGTGCCGCTCCTGATCGGCGCTGAAGTGCTCGCGTTCACGGCGGCGGGTGCGAACAAGTCGTCGCAGCACGGCCAGCTCGAGCTCGATTGGCGTCCGCGGCAGGACCTCGCGCTGATCGGACAAGCGCGCGCGATCGATGGCCGGCTCGCGAACGAGCACCTCCAGTTTCGGAGTCGCTACAGGCAGGTGACGAACCTCGTGTTCGATCTAACGCACCGCCACGGCGCGGACTGGCGCTGGGATCCTTCCGTGATCGGCTCGGACCCTTCCGCCGATCCGCTCGCGCCGAAGCGGTACCTCGAGCTCGGTCCGGTGTTGCCGCAGCTGCTCGTTTCGGTACGCGCAGGAACGCTGATCGCGGAGAACATCGACATCCTCGCGCGTGGTGCCGTCGCCGCCGACCTGACGAGCGCCACGGCGGTCAAGAGCTCGTTCTCCTCGAGCTATCTCGAGCTCGCCGGCGCACTCGAGGTCCGGCTTCGTCGCCAGATCTCGATCGGCGCGAGCGCGCTGACGCGGCAGACCGAACGCCACGATCTCATCGTCCAGCAGATTGCCGACACGCCACAGCCCGATCCCTTGCCGCTCAGTGGCGCGATCGGCGAACGCGGCTTCGTCGAGCTCGGCACCACCGCACGGATGTCGCTCGGCGCGCGTAAGTTCTCGGCGACGCTCGAAGTCTACGGGCGGCGCACGCGCTACGCGCGCGTCTACTGTATCGATACCGGCTGCGGCTCCTCGGTCAGCACGGGCATCAACGACACCGACACGCGCGGCGGCGGTCGGGTCCAGATCGATGCGTGGATCGGACGCAACGTCCGGCTGTTCGCCTCGTATGATCTGTCGAGCCGCCTCGCGCTCGCGCCCGAGATCACCGGCTACAAGAGCCTGCGCCTCATGATGGAAGGCGTGTACTGATGCGGGCGGCGTTCGTGCTGATCTTACTCGCCGCCGGCGTCGCGCACGCACAGCCCGCCGCGAACGGGTTCGATCACTACCTCCACGATCGCGATCTGTTCGCGGGCGGTAAAGATCCGGTGCCGTGCGGCAGCTGCCACGTCGAGCGCGCGGGCCGCCTCGTCGGAAAACCGGACCACGCGTCGTGCTTCGGCGCGTGTCACGGCCCGCAGCCGACCGCGCCCGCACGCGGCGCAAAGATCCGCGAGCCCGATCGAGTCAAGATCTGTACGAGCTGCCATGCCGCCTCCGCCCTCGTTGCTCCGTACACCGGCAAGCTGTCGGTCGGCTATCCGCCGTATACGATCGATCCCGACTTCGGTCTCGCGATCGGTCACAAGCAACACCACGACGTTCCCTGCGTGCAATGCCACGCCGACCTCTCGCAGCCGGCGGCGCACAAGATCGCGCATGCGAGGTGCGCCGGATGTCACGACGGCACGCCGGGACACGGACCGTCGATGGCGAAGTGTGCCGGTTGTCATCCCGCGGCATCGGGCAGCCCGCTTCCGCCGCAGCTCCGCGCCGTGCACAACACCGTGACCGCGACGTTCTCGCACGCGAAGCACGCGGGGCGCAGTGCCGCGGGCAAAGACTGCGCGACCTGTCATGCTGCGATCTCGAAGTCCGATGACACGCAGCTCCCTCGACCGACCGCGACGGATTGCGCGACCAGCGGTTGCCACGATGGCGCGAAGGCATTCGCGACGACCGCGGCATGCACGCGCTGCCACGCACAGCCGCCCGCGGACAAGTTCGACGTGGAACGGCCCACCGAGCGGTTTGTCCACGGCGGATCACACGAGCAGGTCATGAAGCAGCCCTGCGTCCGTTGTCATCCCGTGTCGTCGCAACGCGAGGTCCTCGTCGGCGGTCACGCGAGCTGCACGGGCTCGACATGCCACGACGCGGACTTTGGCAACCGCAAGCCGCGGATCTGCGGCGCCTGTCACAACGCGACCGAGCCATGGCGGCAGCTCGTCGCCGACCGCCCGCCACCGGAGGTCACCGAGTTCGGCGCGACGATCGATCACAGCAAACACCCCGGCGCGTGCACGACCTGCCACAAGTTGCGTACGACGTCCGCGGAGCTCCGTACACCACGAGGCCATGCCGCCTGCGCGAGCGCCGGCTGCCATGCGGTCACCGGCGGACCCGTGCCGCAGCTCGCGAGCTGCACCGCGTGTCACGAGCGCGGGCTGACCGTCGCGCGAACGGCCAAGCGCACCGCCGCACCTTGGTCCGTTCGCACGAACTTCAAGCACGAGCCACATCGCACGAGCGGCGAGCTCGCGTGCATTGGTTGTCATATCGATCTCACGGCCGCGCGCGTACTCGATCTCGCAGCGCCTCCAAAGCTCGCGTGTGCGCCGTGTCATGACGGCAAGACCTCGTTCAAGCTGACGGGCACGCAGTGCGCGCGCTGTCACGGATCAACCCATCTCGGAGCCGTGAAATGATGCCGCGCTGGCAACGCGCGTACGTGATCGCGATGTGCGCGCTGATCGCTGGCGCGTTCGCCTATGCCGCTTGCGACTGGGGCTTGTGGCCGCGCCTCACGTACCTGCCGCTTTCGGAAGAGCTCGTCATGAAGGCACCGGCCGGCGCACTCAGCGTGACCTATTACGGGATCGTAGCTTGGGGCGCGGGTGGCTTCGCCGTCGGTGCGCTGGTCGGCGCCGCGCTGTGCGCGATCGTGCGCAAGCCCTGGCCGGATCGCGTGCTCCAGCTGTTCGGCGCCTGGGCGATCACCGCAGTGTTGCTCGCAGGTTCGTACTTTACGTGGAGTGTCTGGCCCTGGTGATCCGACCGCTGTAAGGACTTCGCGCCGCGCGCGTTCCTTTGGCGTATGTCGATGCAACTTCGGATCGCGGGTTCCCACTCCAAGGTCGTGTCTTGTTTCGCGCTGCTCTCGGCGTGCGGCGGGTTTGACTCGCAGAACCTCGCGCGCTACCCGACCTCGGCCGTCGCCGCGTCGCCGTACAGGGGCGCAACGCAAACGTACGAGCCCGCTCGCGGATCGATCGCAGAAGCGCAGGTCGCGCCCGATCGTCCCGGGCTCGGCACGACGTTCGGCGAGCAGGTCTACGCTCCCGTGAGCTTCACGCCGTTCGTGCGCGCGGCCGCATCGCCGTGGGCCGACGTGCTGCTGCACTACAACGATGCGGCAGGAATCGACGCGCACGCCGCCTATCTCGGCGCGCAACCGCAGCCGCTCGAAGTCTACGCAGGCGATGGATCGCTCGCCGTCGCGCTCGTCGACGAAACGGGCCGCACTCTGCCCGGACTGCAGGCCGGCGGCCGCACGCTGATCGTCGGCGAGGACAATCAGCGCTATCGCATCGTCGTTCGTAACGCCACGACCGCGCGGTTCGAGGTCGTCGCCTCCGTCGATGGGCTCGACGTGATCGACGGCAAGCCGGCCGATCCGAACCGCCGCGGCTACATCGTCGACCCGCACGACTCGCTCGTGATCGACGGCTTTCGCACCTCGGATGCTAACGTCGCCGCGTTCCGGTTCGGCCGCGTGGCCGACTCGTACGCCGCGCAGACCTCAGGCGATCGCAACGTCGGTGTCGTCGGCCTTGCGATCTATTCGGAGCAAGGCGCGTCCTGGACGCCCGTCGAGATCGAGCGCCGCGACAGCGCCAACGCGTTCCCGTCACGCGGCTACGCGATGCCACCTCGGTGATTACGTGGTCCACTAACCGTTGCCACGGGCGCTACCCATTTGGTAAACAAGGGCTCTCCGGAGCCATCGCCAAGTGGTAAGGCAGTGGTCTGCAAAACCACCATCCCCAGTTCAAATCTGGGTGGCTCCTCCAAAGTTTTCGATAGTTAGCGGTGAACGGGTTTCGGAGACCTCGGAATATTGGGCCCCAAATTCGGTTTGGGGCCCAGGCTTCCCGAAACAGCGTGCCACGCTGGCCTAGTCGCGACGAGATCACTCGACTCGTTGCAGCGAGCAAGAAGATCGGAGCACGTCCTGTAGTTGCGCTCCGAAGCGGCAAACACGCGCCAGACTACTTCGATGCGATCACTGGCGAGCCCATCGAGCCAAGTCGCTAGCTCAGGACTTCGCGCTGTTCACGAAGTAGGTCATCCCTCTGCGCTGACCCTTCGTGGTGACGAGCTTGTCTGCAACGAGCTGGCGAAGCGGAAGCGCGATGTCTTTGGTGGTGGTGCGAAGAGCGGCGTTGATTTGCTCTGAGCGCTTGCCTGGATTGTCGAGAATGAAATTGACGAGCTTCTCTTTCGTCGCGTCGATTTGTTCGGCTCCGCGCTTTCCACGTCCGCCGCTGGTGGTTGCCCTGGGGAAGCTCCCTCGGGTTGCGAAGCCCATTGTTGACGTGAGCGTTTCGATCGCAGCTCTCTTCGCCAGCTCGGTCACCTGCGCAACGAAACCATTAACAACTTGTTCCATCTGCTTCGTGAGATCCATGGGCGGAACCTAAACGAAAGCCAACCGGGTTAGGCTCCGAGCCATGGCGAAATTTGTCGCTAACACTGATCGAAACCATCACGCTCGTGGTCGAGAACGTCCAACCCCTGATCGAACGTAAGAGGCTGCGCACGACAAAAGCGACTCGAAACCTCGTTGTTGCGATGCCTCGGGATGCTCATGATCGCCGACATCAAGAGTCACGGATCGCAAGGTCGATCCGGTGAGCGACGAACCTGCGAAGCCAACCGAGTCAGAGTACGTCAGTGAAAAAACGCTACAAGAGCGCACTGGCGTTGCTCGGCTCACGAGACCCTGGGTGAGCTGGCAGACAAGCCTTGGATCGACGGGAAGTTAGACATTTCCTGAGTCGCCAGAAATGGTCCCTTGCACGACAGTCGTGCAAGCGTTAAACTGTTTCCTGTGCCCATCGTTAGCTTCGGCGACAAACGAACCGAGGCAATTTGGGATGGCGCTTCAACTGCGCGCACGCGCAGTTTTCCGCAAGACGTCATCAAGGCAGCGCAGCGTAAGCTCGATATGTTGAACGCGGCCAAAGATCTTCGCGACCTCAAAGCAGCTCGGGGAAACAACCTCGAACAGTTGAAGGGCAAGCTGTCCGCGTTTCACAGCATCCGCATCAACGACCAATGGCGGATCATCTTCCGATGGACTGACGCTGGTCCTGCAGACGTAAGGATCGTCGACTACCACTAGGTGTGACCACCGTTAACGACTCCAATGAGTAACCCTACCTCGACCTAACCAAGCCACCCTTGAACCAACCAACCCACCCTTGAGGTACCGACGATGATTCCCAAGCACCGTGTCCCAACTCATCCCGGGGAGATCTTGCTGGAGGAGTTCCTGAGCCCGCGCGAGATCACCCAGACGGCACTTTCTACGCACCTTCGCATCCCCATCCAGCGCATCAATCAGCTCGTCAACGGCAAGCGTGACGTCACGCCCGAGACGGCTTGGCTACTCGCGGGCGCCCTCGACACCTCCCCCGAGTTCTGGATGAACCTTCAGGCTCAGCATGACCTCGCAAAGAGCCGCCCCGATGCCGACGTCAAGGCTATCCGCCGTTCTTGAATGAAGAACTTTCTGTGAAAGAGCCACCGGCCTGGTTTGTAGGTAGGGCGTGCCCGGCGCGTCATCACCGTGCGCTTGACCGACGACGAGCATCGCTCGTGGAAGCGACGAGCGGGTGACCAGCCGCTGACCGATTGGATTCGCGTGCAGTGCAACAGGACGGTGAGCTAATGGCTGCACATCAAGATGCCGCTGGGGTGTGGCGCCACCGCAAGCGCATCACGCTTCCGAGCGGAAATAAGATCCGCATCAAAGGCACGCCCCAGCTCGCCGATGCGCGGGCCCAGTTTCGAAATCCTCGACGGAGAATCGAAAATCGCCGGCTGGTTTGCAAGACCACCATCCCCAGTTCAAATCTGGGTGGCTCCTGCAACGGAACCCCGCACGCTCGCGGGTTTTATCGTTTTCGGACTCGCGACCCTGCCCGCCGTCTCGCCCTCGATCACCCGTTCGCTCCCCGCTTCACCCGTCGGCACCCCGAACGCACGGGTGGTCGAAGTCAGCGTGTCCAGCTGAGGGACGTGCGCATACCGACATCCACCATGCGCCACGTGCCGAACATCGGGTCCACCGTATGAAACTCCTGCGCGTAGAAATTCAGGTCCGGTCCGACGCCGAGCGCCAGGCCCGGCGTGAGATCGATCGCCCACGTCAGCGACAGGTCGGCGATTCCCGTGACGAAGGTATTGGAGTCCGGCGTCGTATCCATTGCCGTCGCATTCGTCACCACGAAGCCAGCGCCAAGCGTCGCGCGTAGCTCGTTGCGACCGAGTCGCTTGGTGGCGGCGACGTAGCCGAGGCAAAGCACGTCACGCGTCCGAACTTGGTCGAAGCTTGAGAGCGACTCGGTGCCGGCGCCGAGGCTCGCGCCGAACAGGAACGGGCCGCGTTGCGAGAAGTCGACGTCAGCACGCAGGCCGATGCCACTCTTCAGGATAGAGTGGGCGTCGAATGTGGACATCAGGCTCGTCGATACTCCGACCGTGATGCGCTTGGCAGGGTGCGAGACCGTCTCGACGCCGGCGGCCGGCGCTTCATGGGAAGGCTCGGCGTGGGACGGCAGACTTAGAGTGGCCAGCACCACAAGTGCGTTGCGCAGACTCATCGTCGGATCCTACGCTCGGGCGCAGAGAGGCGGACGGACTGAGCGCATGTCGGGTCGGTTGTAACAAACCTGGAACGCGGCGCACACGCGAAGCTCGGCACTCAACCCGCGCACGTTACGCCAGATCGGCTACCCCGTTAGCCGGTGCCGATCGAAGACGCCGCAGCAAATCCGCTACGATCACGCGTGCAATCGAGCGCGTGGGCCGGGAGCGACACTGCCGCGTGTGCGCGATTGCGAGTGGTGCGTATGTTGTGCTGCGATGGCCTACCAACCGATCGAACACTACGGGCTCGTCGGGAACATGCGGACCGCCGCGCTGGTCGGGATGAACGGTTCGATCGACTGGTACTGCTACCCGAACTTCGACTCGCCGAGCATCTTCGGTGCGCTGCTCGACGATCGGAAGGGAGGTAGGTTTCAGATCTCGCCTTCGGAGGCGAATCCGCGGCAGAAGCAGCTCTACTGGCCATCGACAAACATCCTGGTGACCCGGTTTCTGCATCCCGATGGTGTGCTCGAGATCGAAGACTTCATGCCGCTCGGTGTGAAGTCGGAGTCGCCGTGGCTGCATCGACTGTGTCGGCGGGTGCGCTGCGCGCGCGGTGCGGTTCGCACGGACGTGTCGTGTCGGCCGGCATTCGACTACGGCCGCGCCGACCACCAGGTTCAGATCGCGGAGAACGGCGCGCTGTTTCGTGCGCCGCAGCTGACGCTCTCGCTGTCGACGGCCGTGCCGCTTCAGCTCGATGGAGATGGCGGAGTGGCGGGCGAATTCACGCTCGAAGAAGGGCAGTCCGAGGTGTTCATCTTCGGCCCGGCTCCCGATCCCGACTGCGTTCGCTGCAGGCCGTCTGCCGAGGAAGCCGAGGAGCTATTTCAGACCACGGTGAAGTTCTGGCACTCGTGGCTAGCGGCATGTACGTATCGCGGGCGGTGGCGCGAGCAGGTGCAACGATCTGCGCTGACGCTCAAGTTACTCACGTTCGAGCCGACGGGCGCGCTGATCGCGGCCCCGACGACGAGCTTGCCCGAGCTCGTTGGCGGACCACGGAACTGGGACTATCGGTTCAGCTGGCTTCGCGATGCCGCCTTCACGGTCTACGCGTTTCTGAGACTCGGCTTTCGGTCGGAGGCGGTTGGCTTCGTGCAATGGATCCTGAACTACGTCGCGCGACATCCCGAGCTGACGCGTCCGTTGCGGCCGCTATTCACGATCTACGGCGACCTTCCCCCCGACGAACAGGTGCTCTCTCATTGGGAGGGCTATCGTGGTTCGAGTCCCGTACGCATCGGGAACGCTGCTGCGCGTCAGTTCCAGAACGATGTCACCGGCGAGGTCATGGACACGTTGTACCTCTACAACAAGTACGTCATGCCGATCGGCTACGACTCGTGGCGTAGAATCCGCGAGACCCTCGACACCGTTTGCGACAACTGGAAGCTGCCGGACAACGGGATCTGGGAGGTGCGGGGCGGCCCTCGCCATTTCGTCTACTCGAAGCTCATGAACTGGGTCGCTCTCGATCGAGGCCTTCGGCTCGCGGACAAGCGATCGCTCCCGGCGGAGCGCGCACGCTGGCTGAGCACGCGCGACGAGATCTACGAAGAGATCATGACCCAGGGTTGGAACCCCGAGCGCAAGGCGTTCACGATGTATTACGGGAGTCAGGAGCTCGACGCGTCACTCCTGATCATGCCGCTCTGCTTTTTCACGTCGCCCACCGATCGCAGGATGGTGAGCACGGTCGAAGCACTGCTGCAGAGCCCCAAGACAGGTGGGCTCGCACGTGACGGTCTGCTCTACCGATACCCTCCGCAATCCAACGTCGACGGGCTCGGTTGCGAGGAGGGCAGCTTCAACATGTGCTCGTTCTGGCTCGTCGAGGCGCTGACGCGTGCGGGCCACACCCTGCCCGACAAGCTCGTGCAGGCGCGGCTGCTGTTCGAGAAGATCCTCGGCTATGCCAACCACCTCGGGCTCTATTCCGAACAGATCGGTCCCGAGGGCGAAGCACTCGGGAACTTTCCCCAAGCGTTCACGCACCTCGCCTTGATCAGCGCGGCGTTCAACCTCGACCGCGCGCTCGGTGGCGGACAGTGATTGCCTGCCAATCGCCGCTCCGCGACGTCAACGACATGCTGATCGCGGACAAGGTGCAAAACCGAAACGATTTCCTGCGCTATCACCGTGCGACCCATGAACACCAGGTTCGATGGCAAATTGTGCCGTGCGATCGCCGAAAGCTCGCTCGCCGCACAGCTCGAGGTGCTCGAGCTCGCGCGGAGCCTCGAGGAGGAGGACGCGCACTTCATGTTCCAGAACCTCGACCGCTTCCCCAAGCTCCAGAGACTTCGCGTCCCTCGCGGGCGGCTCGAGCGCGCGACCCTCACCGCGCTCCGCAGCCGCATCGAGAACGTCGACGAGCTCCTGATTTGAGCGCTTACTCGCGCGCACCGCGGCAGCCACGACATCTGGTTTGCGCCGCGCGGGCTCGCAGCCGGCGGCGGCAAGCTCGCGTTCGTGTTTCCCGGCGTCGACGCGACGTTCGGTTCGCCGCGATCGCGTGCAACGTGCGCCGCGGTAACGAGAGGGGACGCGTCGAGCGGCCCATCGGATTCGTGCGTGAGCGGTTCTGGCCCGGTCGTCGGTTCACCGACCTGCTCGACCTCAACGTGCAGGCTCTGCAGTGGCGCGACGACTTCGCCAACGCGCGAATCCACGACTTACGGAACCCCGCACGCTCGCGGGGTTTTTCGGTTTCGGATTCTCGAACTTGCTCGTCACCTCGCCCTCGATCACCCGTTCGATCCCTGCTCCACCCGTCGGCACGCCGAACGCACGAATGGTCGAGGTCAGCGTGTCCAGCTGAGCGACGTGCGCATACCGACATCCAGCATGCGCTCGGTGATGCCCAGCGCGCCCGGCTCGTGAAACGCCTGCGCATAGATAGTCAACTCCGGTCCGACGCCGAGCGCCAGGCCGGGCGTTAGATCGATCGCCCACGTGAGCGACAGGTCGCCGACTCCCGTCACGAAGGTACTGGAGCTCGACGTTGCATATGTTGACGTCGCATTCGTCACCACGAAGCCAGCGCCAAGCGTCGCGCGCAGCTCGTTGCGACCGAGTCGCTTGGCTGCGGCAACGTAGCCGAGGCAAAGCGCGTCACGCGTCCGAATTTGGTCGAAGAGTGAGAGCGACTCGGTGCCGACGCCGAGGCTCGCGCCGAACAGGAACGGGCCGCGTTGCGCGAGGTCGACGTCAGCACGCAGGCCGATGCCACTTTTCAGGATCATGTGGGCGTCGAATGTGGACATCAGGCTCGTCGATATTCCGACCGTGATGCGCTGGGCGGGGTGCGAGACCGTCGCGACGGCGGCGGCCGGCACTTCATGGGAAGGCTCCGCGTGGGACGGCAGACTTAGAGTGGCCAGCACCACAAGTGCGTTGCGCAGACTCATTGTCGGATCCTACGCTCGAGCGCAGAGAGGCGGACGGACTGAGCCCATGTCGGGGGCGGCTGTAACAAAGCTGGAACGCGGAGCACGCGCGAAGATCGGCACTCACACTATCCCCATCCAGCTCCTCACCCCACGCGATGTCACGCCCGAGACGGCCTGGCTTCTCGCGGACCCCGACGCCGACATCAAGCCATCCGTCGATCGTAGTCGACCAAGCGGCAGACCAGCCGCCACATGACAACGCGATCGAGTACGCCGTAGAGATCTCGACCGGAATCTCGCCTTATCAGGACTTCGAAGACTTCGCGTAGTAGGTCATCCCGCGACGTTGACCCTTCGTCGTCACGAGCTTGTCGGCAACGAGCTGACGCAGCGGCAACGCGAGCTCTTTCGTTGTCGTGCCGAGCGCCGCGTTCAATTCCTCGCTGCGCTTTCCCGGGTGGTCTTTGATGGCCCGGAGGATCTTCGCCTTCATCGCTTCCATCTGTTCGGCTCCGCGCTTCGCACGTCCGCCGCTGCTCGGCCTGTGCTTGTAGGACGAGCTCGACATTCCCATCGCGCCGCCGATGGCTTCGAGTGCAGCTCGCTTCGCAAGGTCGGTCACGCGGGAAACGAAGTCGTCGATCACTCGCTGCATTTCGGTCGCTGGGTTCATGGGCGGAACCTATCCGATCGACTGCAGAAGTGCAGCGTTTCGCCGCACCCCTAGCGGTCCATTTCGAGTCGTTCTGCCTGGTTTCCTGACCGGCCAAGGCACGATGGGAGATCCCGGTCCAGCCCTGCCCCGGCGCCTCGGGACCTCATTTGGCCTAACCCGCCGTTACCCACACGGTCTCAGAACCGTGCCGACCTACGAGGCATGACGCATTTGGATCGGATCACGCATCGTGAACAGCTCGACCGGCTCGCGGATGCTGTGTACCAACGTACGCAGCCGTTGCCGTGCGGGCGCCGCGCGTTCGTGTTGATCAGGATTGCCAGCAGATCATCGCAAAAAGCAACGCAGCGACTTCCGCGCATCGAGATGTGACCGCTGGCTGGACGATCGCGGCTAGACGATGGTCGGCGGCCGCCGCGAGGCCTTGCGTGAAGTGCGTGATGCTGCCCACGTCGCCGCACCCGAAGCAATAGGCGTTGTCCGCGGTGATCACGACGTGGACGGGGCCCGAGGCGGCCTGCGCGTCGATCGTTGGGATCACCGTCGTATCGGCCGCGGCATCGCCGGCGATCGAGCCATCGACGCCCGCGTGGTGCGCCGCCGGCCCGCACGCGCCGAGACCCGAGTTCATCGCGAGCGCCCCTGGCTTCAAGCCGCGACTGTCACGCCGCCTGTCAGGGCTCGATACGAATACGATCGGACACCCCGGGCACGCTACTCGACGACGGGGATCTGAGTTGGAATGCGACGCGACGCAATTTAAGAGCCGCGCGTCGCATTCTGTCATCTCGACGCGTTACGAGCGACGCACGCGACGACGACGGAGGACGAAGACACCCGCGGCCATCATCATCATCGTGAAGCCACCGCCCGCGGCAGAGCCCGCAGCGCAGCCGGCCGAAATGACCTTGGGATCGTCGACGCGATCGGCCGCAGGATCGACCGTCGAAGGATCTGGCGGCACGGCCGTTGTCCTCGCCGAGGCGCCCGAGCCGGTTGCCGGATCCGGCTGCTGTCCGGGCGTCGCGCCGGTGGCACCGACGGTCACGACGGGCTCCGACGGCGCATGTGGCTCGAAGCGCATGTCGGCGTTGTGAGAGATGCGACCGCCCTCGAGAAGCTCGTCGGCGCGGTTCGCGACGACCTGCCACTGGAACGGCGCATTCGAAGTGCCACCGAGCCGCTCGACCACGTCGAAGCCCTTGGCCGACTTGTTCTTCACGACGACACCGACGACGTCCTCGTCGTCTTCGAGCTGGATGAAGACGCGCAGCGGGTGTTTGTCATCGATCGTCACCGTACCGGCGAGCCGGGGATCGAGATCGATGTGCGCCCGACCGTGCTCGAGGTGTCCGCCACCGAAGTCCTGGAACAGGATCTCCGGCGTCTCCGGTGCATGCAGCGTGATTCGACGGTCGCGCTTGGGATCCGTCACGTCGACGACGTTGGTCGCGACGGTGCCAACTCCGGCGACCTTGAACATCGTGACGCCGTCGTAGTAAGCGAGGCGAACGGTGCTGCCAGCCAGGGTGGCCAAGATCGCCTGTCCGGGGCCGGCGACCGTGGCGTTGGCATAGACGCCGGTGGTAAGTCCCGTGAAGGCTCCTCCCGAGCCGGCGACCAGGATCGAGGGCCCGACACCGTTGCCGGCGCCGATCACGCCGGTGCCATTCACATTCGTGTTGTGGCCCAACACACCTGCGCCGCTCGCTTGGCCCGTGATGCCGCGAACACCGCTACTGGTGCCGCCGGCGATCACAGCTCCGTTGATACCGACGAGTCCGTCTGAAGAAGTGTTCGTCGTCACGCTGCGGGTGGTTGCGCCCGCGATCGCGCCGGTGACCTCTAGGAGCGCACTCGGAAATGGAGTGCCAATCGCGACGTGAACACCGTCATCGACGAGCTGGGAGTCACCTCCGCTGGTCGCGCCCGTGAACTTGATGACTCGGTTTGTCGTCCCCGAGATGTTTGCGGAACCTGCTGCACCCGTCG
>JAQBQF010000262.1 GCA_028287115.1 Myxococcales bacterium | reverse complement strand
GCGGAATCACATAAACCAGCCAACGTGTCCGGCCGAGGTGCGGACTGTGCCAGCGGACATCGGACGAACCATCATCAACCGCGTCGCGGTCGTGTTCCGATCGCCTGAAAAACTACCCCCGGTCCGGGATCTCCTCGTGATCACCGTGAAAAACTACCCCCGGTCCGGGATCTCTCCGATCTCGCAACGCTGGGCGGCGTAGCCCGCCTGAAAAACTACCCCCGGTCCGGATCTCTCCGGATCTCTTCCCCGGAGCGCGACGCGCTGACACTCGTGCTCACCGAGATCCGTAAGTTGAAGGAGCAGTAGCGCCGCGGTTGGCCCCAGCTCGCAACTCAGCGCAGACGCGCATCCGGCAGCGGCGCGGTGGCCGCGACGGCCTCGAACATCTTGGTCGATTTGACCACGATCGAGATCCCGATCGCGATCACCATCACGAAGCCCCGGTGCTCCCATCCCCCCGTCGATCCCCATAATAGAACGAGGCCGAATACGCCGGCCATGGCGATGGCCAGACCGACGAACATCACCACGTACGCCGCGACCTTCACAGACCTTCGCTTCGCAGGGACGACGGGCTTCGGCAGTGGCGGCAGCTCGGGCTCCTCGCCGGTCCACATCGCCTTCAGCTTCTCGCCACGCGTCAAGTTTCGACGATCCTTCATCCGGCTGGCGATGTCATCGAAGCTCATGGCCGCCTCATATCAGCGATGGTCGCGAGGCACAATCAATAGTTCCGGACGCTCGGCTGGCGAAAACCCAATCGTTCCGCGACGTCCGCGCGACGCGGTCCAGCGCGTGGCCCGCCGCACGTTGACGGGCCGCTAGCCTGCGTGATGACCACGACGCCGTTCCCGCGGATGCCGTCGGCACCGGAATCGACAGCCCGCCACCCTCGTGCCCAGCGCCGGTCACCGATGATAACGCGGACCATTCCACGACCCCCCAGGTGATCGCTTCGCCGACCTCGGCACGCGCTACCACGATCTTGGTCCTCGGCACGCCGGACGGCAGCGGTGGCTATTCGTCACTCCACGGGTACTTCACGATCACCGGTCTTCCGGTGTGAAAAGCGACGACGATGGCCGTCGAACATGGGGACGAGACCCGACCGGGGGTTGTTTTGGTCCGCGTAGGTCCCCGACCGGGGTTTGTTCAAACAGCGCGCGCACTCGCAACGGAGGTGAGACGCGGTCCACGAATCACATTGATCGATGTCGAGAACCCGTGGTCGGCTCCGACATACGGCCATGCAGAACAACATCTCGACGTTTCTTTGGTTCGAATTCAACGCGGAAGAAGCCGCAAAGCTCTACTGCTCGATCTTCCCGAGCTCGAAGATCACGAGTGTCACGAAGATGAGCGCGAGCTTCGAGATCAACGGCCAGCGCTTCGTCGCCTTCAATGGCGGACCACACTACAAGCTCAATCCGGCGATCTCGCTCTTCGTCTCGTGCAACACGCAGGAAGAAGTCGACGCGCTGTGGAATCGGTTTCTCGCCGAGGGAGGCACGGAATCGAAGTGCGGATGGCTCGTCGACAAGTTCGGCCTGTCCTGGCAGATCATTCCGCGGCAGTTGCTCGAGCTGATGAGCGATCCGGATCCCGTGAAAGCGAACCGCGTCGTGCAATGCATGCTCGGCATGCAGAAGATTGACATTGCGGCGCTCCAGCGAGCGCATCGCGGTTAAGGCGTTCAGGTCCCGGCTGTCGAGGGGGAACCCGCCGGGCGATGGCGAGAAATGACAGCGGAATGCGCGCAAGGCTGTCCACGCGCATAGATGCCGCCATGGCGATCGCGAGGATCGTCCCCGTAGTTGCCGTGCCGCGCGTCGGCACACGAGCTCACGCGCGGCGTCCTCGCCGTCGACATGCGCATCGCTTGCTTCTTGTAGAACTCGGGGTTGTCGAACGCCGCTGTGCGCTTGATGAGGTTGATGAACGGAGATGGCAGGCTCGTGGTCGCGATCAACAGCCGTTGCGCGCCCACCGCCGACACGTGGCTCGGCAGCGCGCCAGTGACACGCACCGCCTGGCGTTTGTTGGACGGGCTGGGCGGCTCCGTCACCCTGCCGCCTGCTGCGTGACCGCGCTGCTCGTCGCTACAGGAACGAGGTGTGGCGCGCGACAACCTGCCAGCGCCCGTCGCGCTTCACCCAGACGTCGGTGACTAGCATCGCGCCGCTGCGATCCTTGCCGAACACCGTCGCGGTCTGGTTGTAGTGCGAGCGCATGACCGCGGTCTCGCCGTAGACTTGGACCTTCACGTCCGTGAACTCGTAGGAATGAACGACGTAGTCCGGCAGGTTCTCGAGCCACTTCGCTCGCGGAAGCTCGCCAATCGCCGGCGCCATCAGCGCGTACTCGGCACCGAGAATGCGATCGGCCGCCGCGACATCGCGACGCTGGATCACCTCGGCCCACGCCACCGCGGCGGCACGCACTTCGGTTTCGTACATGGCGGGCACACTAGCAGGTGCCCCACGCTGGGTCGCCGGCTGGCGCACGCTGGACGACTACAACCAAAGCGCCAAGGCTGCCAGCAACAGATACGTTGAACCTCGATCTGCGTCGATGGCTGGACGACCGGGGTTCGTCGTGCGGAGGACGGCGAGAGGGGCATCCGTTGACCCCGATCGCGGATGACAGACATCCGCTCGAGCGCTACGTGCAGCATCGACGTCATCGGGATCGTCCGACGAGTGCGGCCTTTCGGCGTCGTCGTCTGCTTGTTTCTTGCGCCGGATCATCAGGGGCAACGGATGGTCGGGGGCTTCAAGTGTGTGCTCGTCCGCACCGGTGGGTCCTGGGCTGTGCTCGAGCGGGCGCCGTATGCAGCGATGTGAGGCGGCGCCCCGCGTCGAGCTGCCGCGGGCTCGCACGTCACATTCCGATCGCAGCCTCGTTGCACGTACTCGGATCCACGAGAGCGGCGCCCAGCTTGACTTCGGCACCGTGCTCGCCGTTCGTGGTGACGCTGAGCTCGACCAGGGCTTGCCTGCCCAGCTCGCGGATCGTGACCTTCGCGTCGACGCCTGCGAGCGCGTCGAGAACAGGCCCGTGCCGGTTCGCGTCGCACTCGACTGTGACGGATTCCAGCTTGTCCCCGTCCTTCGTACGCGCGCTCCACAGGAACGTGCCGCCGGCCACGACGACGGGCGTGTCGTGGCTCATGTGTCGTGGGGCAGTCAGCGTC
>JAQBQF010000245.1 GCA_028287115.1 Myxococcales bacterium | reverse complement strand
CATCGATCGCGTGCACGACGAGCTGATCGACCCCGACCTCGACGACCAGGAAGTGAATCACCTGCTCGCTGAACGCCGTGAAGCCCGACGCGCCGACACCGCGCGTACCGCGGCCCCCGCCACCGGTGACGACGTACGCGACGCCATGCTGCGGCTGCATTCGTTCGTAGTCATGATCGTGCCCGGTGAGCACGAGCTGCACGTGATGCTTCTCGAGGATCGGCGCGAGGGCATTGCGCAGAGGCAGATCCGATCCGTGCTCGCCCGATGAATACAGCGGCCGGTGCATGTAAACGATCGTCCATGGCCTTTGGTTCGCCTCGAGATCGGCATCGAGCCATGCCGCCTGTGTCGCGTAGTCGGCCTCGGTGTCGAGCGCCGCGAAGTGAATGCGGCCCCAGTCGTACGAGTACCACTTCTCGCCGAACCTGCCGCCGAGCGCGAACACGTCGCTGAACGGCGCGCCTTCCATCGTCTTGTAGTCGTGGTTGCCCGCCGAGGGAAACAACGCGAGGTTGCGAAACAGCTCGGCATAGACGCCGAACACGTTGTCTTCGAACTCGCCGATCGCGCCGTTGTCGTACGCGATATCGCCGGTGTGAATGATGAAATCGAACGGCACGTCGTACATCTGATCGCGAAGCGCGCTTTGCTCGGCCGTGCCACCACCGGAGTCTCCGAACGCGAGGAACCGGATCGGCTTCGGCGTATCCGCCGCCGGTGCCGTGCGAAACCCCGTACGCTTGGTCAGCGGCGAGCGGGCGGTCACCTCGTAGCAATAGACGGTGTCCGGCTGAAGCCCTTCGATCCGCGCCCACATCTGCTTTTCACCCGCGGTCCGCTGCGCACCGAGCTTGACGTCCGCGGTAACGGCCGCGACGGGGCCGCCGTTGGGCGTCGTCACGACCACGCGCTCACCTTCGGGCTTCATCGTCACCCAGCCGAGCATCGCGGAGGTCGGCGTCACCTGCTGCAGATAGGGCTCGCGGTGAATCACCGATCCTGCTGCCGTTCGCGCGCCCGTCCCGCACGCCTTGCGCAGCTCTGCGATCGGCGAGCCGCGCTCGATCGGATGTGACGTATCTCCGAGCCTCGTCGCTCCGAGGTTCCCCGCGCTGTTGAGTGCGCAGCCGGCTCCGACCGTCGCGATGACAAGACAACAGCGCAGACGATCGACAAATCGATTCATGCATCCCCTCATGAGTGAGCAGTCAACGTGAGCATCCGGCGGAGGACGCGCAATCAAGCGAAGCTCCTAGGAGTCTCTCTTCCGTCAGCTGGCGCTTACGGCGCGCTCGCCTGAGGCAGCCGCTTCGTCGCGTTGCGGCCGGCCGTTGTCACGGTTTCGGCCGAGTTGTCACGATCTACGAAGAGTTGTCACGGCCTCGTACCGGGGTCGCAACCGAGGTTTTGGGCACGGGTCTAGCGGCCATGTCGCTGAAGACCATCGTGCTCGTTGTTTGCCTCGTGAGCCCCGCAGTTGCCGCGCCGACGAAATACGCGCGATCCCAGGATGTCCGGATCGACGCGAAGGTCTCGGCGCGCGCCAAGCCAAAGCCGCACGACGACGCCAAACCGGCGATCACCGCGACGCAGGCGCTGGAGGTCGAGGGGCTCGTCGGCGGTTATCGCGGCCAACAGGAAGGCCTACTCGTCGATCTGATCCGGGACACGCCCGACGGCGACGCCGAGGAGAAGGCCAAGCTCTACTTCATGCTCGGCGAGCTCTACGCGAAGCAACAGCGGTACTGGCGGCTGCGCAGCATCGAGCACGAATCCGCGAGCGAAGCCGAACAGGCCAAGAAGTTCCTCGTCAAGGCGGTGAAGACCTACGACGCGCTCGCGAGCAACCCTGCCTTCCGCAACTTTGCGCAGATGGATGTCGCGCTGTTCTATTACGGATACACGCTGCAGAGCGGTCACTACGTCGACGAGGCGCGCAAGGTGTTCGACAAGCTCCTCAGCGACTATCCGGCCTCGAAGTACGTGCCCGAGGCGCACTTCGCGTTCGCCGAGTACTACTTCGACAAGAACGATCTCGCGAACGCCGAGAGCCGATACCGCAAGGTGCTGCAGTTCCCGAAGTCATCCGCGTATTGGTACGCGATGTACAAGCTCGGCTGGATCTACCTCAACGAACAGAAGCCGCAGCAGGCCCTCGAGGTGTTCTTTCAGGTGTCGCACGGCGCACCGCAGGACCTGCTCGTTCGAAGCTCGCGCAAGGATTTCGTTCGCGCCTATGCCGAGATCGGCAAGGCCGACAAGGCGCTCGAGGCATTCAAGCGCGTCGACGCCAAGGCGGCTCAGACCATGGTCGAGATCCTCGCCGACCTCTACCTCGAGCAAGGCAAGAGCGACAAGGCGATCTTTGTCTATCGCGAGCTGATGGCGATCGCGCCCGGGCACAAGAACGTCTGCGCGTGGCAGAACAACGTCGTCGGCGCGACGATGTCACTGCCCGGCGCGCAGACCGCGGACAAGGTCAAAGAGGTCGAGAACCTCGTCCATCTCTACAAGGGGCTGCACACGCTGCCGCGAGCCGAGGAGCAGGAATGTCACGACAACGCCGCGGCGGTTTCCGGCGAGCTCGCGCGCGCGTATCACTCGGAAGCGGCACGGACGAAGAATCCCGACACACTCGCGTTCGCCGAGCGGCTGTATCGCGTGTACCTCGACACGTTTGCGGAAGCCCCCGATCACGCGCAACTCGAGTACTTCTACGCCGAGCTCCTATGGTCGCGTGCGGACGCGGAGACGAACGCTCGCACGAAGACCGCGCTCTGGGAGGCTGCTGCGGAGGCGTTCACGCGCGTCGTCAAGAACGGCAAGGTCGACGCGAAGACGCTCCAGATCTCCGCCTATGCCCCCGTCCTTGCCTGGAAGAATGCACTCGACATCGATCCGCGCCCGAGCAAGCAGGTCGGTAACCTCGACGAGGAAGCGAGCTACGAGCGGGTCCCCGCCGAGCTACCGATTCCGCCGCGCGAACAGAAGTTGATCGCCGCGTTCGAGCTCTACATCCGCTACATCAAAGATCCAAAGGATAGCGATCTCGTCGACATCAAGTTCCACGAAGCGAACACCTATCGCCGGTACAACCACTTCGCACAGGCGGTTCCGCTGTTCGTCGACATCCTCGCACATCACCGGCAGCACGAAGCTGCCGAGTCGGCGGCACAGCTCCTTCTCGATACGTACAACCGGATTCAGCGTTACGACGACATGCTCGCGCTTGTCGATCGGCTGTACGCCGACCCCGAGTTTCTCAAAGGCAAGGATGCGCTCGTCGACGTCTTGCATCGCGTCAAACGGCAGGCGCTTCGCAAAGGCGCCGTGAAGACCGAGAAGGCGGCGGCTGCGAGCAAGGATCTCCGGAAGTATGTCGCATGCGGCGAGGCCTATCTCGCGATCTACAACCTCGACACCCTGGCGGCCGACAACGACGAGATCCTCTACGACGCTCTCGTCTGTTATCAGGAGGGCAAGTCGATCGGAGTCGCAGCGCTCGTCTACGGCAAGCTCAAGCAGTACTACCCGAAGAGCAAGCTCTACGCGCGCGCGACCGCTCGGATCGGCAGAGCGTACGGCGACATCGCGTTCTACGACAAGGCCGCCGAGAAGCTCGAGGAATACGCGAAGCAGTTCGCGAACGAACAGGACGCGTTCCTCGCGCTCGGCGAGGCGGTGTTCTACAGCAAGGGCATCGGCGACGACGCCAAGGCGATCGAGAACACGAAGTACTTCATCCGCGTGTTCGGTGCCAAGCGCCCGCAGGAAGCAGCGAACGCGATGTTCGCGCTGACAAGCGTGTACGAGAAGCAAGGCAACCCCGACGCGCTGATCGCTCACCTGCGCGCGTACCTGCGCGACTACGGTGACAAGTTTGGCGCCGATCGCCGCGTGATCGCGTACACGAAGATCGGCCAGGCGCTGTGGCATCAGAGCTGCCCGGCGCAGGAGGTCGACGGATCGTGCATCAAGGTTGTCCGTGAGCGCGCGCTCCGCGTGAAGACCCAGCGGCTACCCACGCAGTGTGGACCTCTGTCGAAGAGCAAGCTGACGGTGATCGCGCGCGATCCGGGCAAGGTGAAGGCCGCGTTGACGGCTCTCGCGGCGGCGAAGTTGGAGGCGACCGGGAAAGGCGGCACGACCGACGAGGCGCGGCACTTCTATGCTCAGGCCAAGTTGATCGAGGCCGATCGCGACTACGAGGCGTATCTCGCATTGCCGTTTCCGGTGAACCTAGATTTTGCCGGCGCGGCCCGGAAGACCAGCCTGCAGCGGTTCGACGGCTGGCTCGCCGAGCGCACCAAGATCGGCGGCCGTGCGAAAGCCGAGTACGACGCGGTGCTCGCGATCAAAGACAACGCGAGCTCGATCGCGGCTGCCGCGCGAATCGCGCAGATCTCGCAGAACCTGTCGGACGCGCTGTTCACCGCCGAGATCCCGACGAGTGTTCGCACCGGCCCATACGCCGCGGACAAGATCGAGGCGTTCTGCGACAAGTTGACCGAGATCGCAGATCCGCTGGACGTGACGGCGCTGACGGCATACGGCGAATGTCTCGCGCAGTCGACCCGACTCGGTTGGTTCAGCGAATGGTCGCGGCTCTGCGAACGCGAGCTCGGGCAGATCGACGCCGACAAGTTTCCGAGCGCCTTGGAGCTGCGCCCCTCGCCAAACCAGCTGGCCGCGATCGTCGCGAGCGAGCCGCCCGTCGAGCTGTAGGCACGAGAGCTACAGCCGCGTGCGACCAATTCGGGCCGATCTTCGACGGCTGTGACGCGTTCGTGACTTGATGGTGACCCAGGCATTTGAGGCGCGGCGGCGATTCGGCCGCAACCTGGAAGGATGCAGAACGGCGAGTTTCTCGGGGACGTCCCGGTTTATCCGCGCTCGAAATACGTGCGCGAGCTTCGGGCCGAGCTTCCGGCCAACACCTTCGAGCTCGCGCGGTCGCGGCTCGCTTTGATCCCGATCTACGTCGCGGTGATCGTCATGGCGACGATCACGATCGCCAAGGGTTGGTTGCCTTGGGCTGTGACGCCGCTCTTGTCGGTCGCGATCGGCGTGTGCTTCGGCTGCTTGACGTTCGTCGCGCACGAGACGCTCCACGGTGGCACCGTGCGCGGCAAGCTGCTCCAGCAGGTCGCCGGCTTCATCGGCTTTCTGCCTTTTGTCGTGTCGCCACGGCTGTGGGTCGCGTGGCACAACCGCGACCATCACGCGAACACGAACCTGTCGACGGATCCGGACGCGTACCCGACTCTCGACCGCTATCACGCGCGTCGCAGCACGCGATTCTCGGCCGACATGTTCTCGCTCGGCGGCCGCAGACTGCGCGGCGGCCTGAGCCTGATCCTCGGCTTCAGCGTGCAGAGCATGGATCAGCTGATCACGGCGAGAACCAGGCTACTCGCCCCTCGCGAGCACCGACTCGCACTCGCGGAGACCGCGCTCGGCGTGCTCGTCTGGGCGACCGTCGCAGCGCTCGTCGGCTTCGTGCCGTTTCTGTTCGTGTTCGTGCTGCCGCTCTTGATCGGCAACGCGTGCGTGATGGCGTTCATCCTCACGAACCACAGCCTCAGCCCGCGCACCACGATCAACGATCCGTTACTCGGCGGACTCAGCGTGACGACCTCGCGGCTCGTCGAGCGCGTGACGCTGGGCTTCGGGTTTCACGTCGAGCACCACTTGTTTCCGACGATGAGCACCCGGCATGCGCCCGCCGTGCGCGCGCTTATCAAAGCGCACTGGCCCGAGCGCTATCAGTCGATGCGGCTCGTCGATGCGCTGCGGCGCCTGCACTGCACCGCGCGCGTCTACAAGAACGCCACGACGCTCGTCGATCCGCTGACGGGCGCGGAGTTCTCGACTCTGCTCCCCGGGGAGCCGACTGCGGCCACCAGCGCGCCAGAGCCGATCTTGCTCGTTCGACCCATCGCCGCCTGAATCTCCGAGATCTACGCCGTCGATCACGGCCGCCTCGAGCTCCTGAAGCAGTGGATCGGCTGGTTCGATCGAGATCCGCTCGCGTGATCAGTGGACCGGTGCGGCGGGGCGACCGATCGTCTCGTCGTAGTCCGGTGGCGCGCTGATGGAGCCGCTAGATCCACCTAGGCGCGAGCCGAACATTCCGCCGACGATCGCCGCGGCGAGGCTGATGATCGCGCCGATGAACAGAGCCCAGGCACCCGTGCCTCCGAGCCCCCGTGTCATCGTGAGCCCCTGGAACATCCCGCCGAGCACGAGGACCAGGGCCCACGTCATGACACCCGCGGCGACGCCGCTCATCCGATGTTCGATCGGAGAGAGGCGCGCTGTCAGTGCCGCACCGACGGCGATCGAGAGCAGCTCGACGACGACGAGCCACAGACCGAAACCGCCGCCGGGTGTCTGATCGCCGACCGAAGTCGCGAACGCCAGGCCTAACAGCAGGAGCACGGTCTGCAAGGCGAGCGCGATCACGGTACCGGAGGCGATCGCCGACCAACTGACAGACCCGATGAGACGAGAACTTTCTTCGAGCTTACGAGTGTCCATACGACTAGCTCCATGCAGACACGGTGCCTCCCTCGGCGAGTCCGCCGATGTCGCGTCGCAGCTCACGGAAATTGTCGCGCCTCGGTGTTACGCTCGATCCGATGCGCCGCATCGCTGTTGTTCGCGTGCTGTTGTGCGCTGTCGCGGCCTGCACACCCAAGGTACTGATGTCTCCGTCGGAGACGCCCACGGATGTCGCAAAATGCGAGCTCCTCGCTAATCATCTCCTCGAGGTGATGCAGCCCGACGGCGCGGCCGCCGACACGGTCGACGCCATTCGCATCGCGATCTCGCGGCGGTGCTTCGAGGACAAATGGTCGCTCGACGCTTCGCAGTGTTTTCTCGAGGCCGAGGCGCTCGAAGCTACCGATCATTGCGCGACGCGGCTCACGGTCGGACAGCGCGATGCGTTCGAACGGGCAGTCGCTGCCGCGATCAAGTAGCGCCGACGGACGTCATTCCGCTTCGGAGAGCTTCGCAGCGCGGGGCAAGCTAGGCCCTTTGCGGCGCTCGCGGAAGCCCTCGATCACGACGTAGAGCACGGGGATGAACACGAGGTTCAAGAACGTCGAGAGGATCATGCCGCCGAACACGGTGGTACCGAGCGACCTGCGACCGCCCGCGCCGGATCCGGTGGCAAGCACCAGCGGAAGCACACCCAGGACGAAGGCGAACGAGGTCATCAGGATCGGGCGGAGCCGGATCTGCGCGGCCGAGATCGCGGCATCGGTGAGCGACCTGCCGCTGTGCCGGAGTTGCTCCGCGAACTCGACGATCAAGATCGCGTTCTTGCTGGCGAGACCTACCAGCATCACCATGCCGATCTGCGCGAACACGTCGGTGATCATCCCGCGCAGGACGAGCATCGCGAGCGCACCGAGGATCGCGATCGGGACGGCGAGCAGGATGATGAATGGGAGCGCGAAGCTCTCGTACTGTGCCGAGAGCACGAGGTACACGATCAGGACGGCGAGCGCGAAGATGAATGCGACCTGACCGCCCGCTCGCTGTTGCTCGAGCGAGAGTCCTGCCCACTCGATGCTCATGCCCGCCGGCAACGTTTGGGCCGCGATCGCCTCGAGCGCCGCCATCGCCTCACCGGTGCTCACCCCGGGCGCCGGCGAGCCGTTGATCTCCGCGGCCCGGAACAGGTTGAAGTGCGTGACCACCTGCGGCGACGTGATCGGCTTGACGTGAACGAGCTCCTCCAGAGGAATCAGCGCGCCGTTCGTGCTGCGCACGTAGAACGAGGTGATGTCGCGGGGCTGAGTCCGGAACTGTTTGTCGGCCTGGACGTAGACGCGGTAGGAGCGCTGGTCGAAGTCGAAGTCGTTGACGTAACTCGAGCCGAGGTAGACCTGCAGGGCCTCGGCGATCGCATCGATCGTCACGCCGAGCGCCTTGGCACGCTCGCGATCGAGATCGACGAGCTCCTGCGGATCGTCGACGGTGAACGTCGCGAGCAGGCCGCGCAGCCGCGTATCCTTGCTCGCGGCGCCGACGATCCCAAAGGTCGCCGCCGCGAGGTTCTCGATCGGCCCGCTCGCACGATCTTCGACTTCGAGCTGGAGGCCGCCGAACGTTCCGACGCCCTGAATCGACGGCGGCAAGAACGGGATCACGATGGCGCCACGCAGCCCCATCAGTGGGCCACGCAATCGCGCGAGCACCGCCTGCGCCGAGTGCTCCTCCCCGGACCGCTGACCGAATGGCGCGAGCCCGGCGAACACGATCGCGCGGTTCGAGCCGGCACCCGCAAACGAGAACCCGTTCACCGAGAACACGTGCTGAACCTCGGGTGTCCGCGCGAGGATCGCTTCGACCTGCTTCGTCACCGAGATCGTTTCCTGCAGCGACGCACCGGACGGCCCTTGGACGGCGAGGATCAAGTAGCCTTGATCCTCGTCCGGGACGAAGCCCGAAGGGACGCTGCGATACACGCAGGTGGTGAGTGCGAGTGCCGCGAGGAACACGATCACGAGGAGCCGTGTGTGGCGCAGCACGTGCTCGAGCATCCGGCCGTACCTATCGTGTGCCCATTGGATTCCGCGATTGACAGCGCGGAACGGGGCAGCTTGTCGTTTGCCCTCGCGCCGCCGCAGCAGAAGCGCGGCGATCGCGGGTGACAACGTCAGGGCATTGAACGCGGACAGCGCGATCGAGAATGCGATCGTCAGCGCGAACTGCTGGTAGATCCGCCCCGTGGTCCCCGGGAAGAACGACACGGGCACGAACACCGCGATCAGCACGAGCGACGTCGCGATCACGGCGCCGGCGACTTCTCGCATCGCGTCCGAGGCGGCTACCCGCGCCGACGTTGCGCCTTCGGCGAGGTGACGCTCGATGTTCTCGATGACGACGATCGCATCGTCGACAACGAGACCGGTCGCGAGCGTCAGACCGAACAGCGTGAGCGTGTTGATCGAGAACCCGAACGCCTTGACGAAGATGAACGTGCCGACGAGCGAGACCGGGATCGTGATCGCGGGGATCACGGTCGCGCGCCAACCCTGAAGAAACACGAAGATCACGGCGATCACGATCAGGATCGCCTCCATCAACGTCGTCACGACATCCGAGATCGACTCGCGCACCGCCGCGGTGGGATCGAAGCCGATCTCGTAGTGGAGTCCCGGTGGGAACGTCCTCGCGAGGTCCTCGAGGACGGTCCGGCAGCGGGTCTCGATGTCGAGCGCATTCGAGGTCGGCAACTGAAAGATGCCAAGCCCGATCGCGTCGCGTCGATCGAAGCGCAGAGCAACACTGTAGTCCTCGGCCCCAAGCTCGACGCGCCCGACATCCTTGACCTGAACGAGCGTCCCATCGGTGCCTGTCTTGACGACCATCCGCTCGAACGCCGGTACGTCCGCGAGCCGACCCTGCGCGCGCACGCTGATCTGCAGCACCTGACCCGGCGGTGCCGGCTCGCGACCGAGCTGGCCGGCGGCGATCTCGATGTTCTGCTCGCGAAGTGCGCGGACGACATCGCCCGCACCGAGCCTACGTGCGGCGAGCTTGTCCGGATCGAGCCACAATCGCATCGCGTAGGTCCGCGGATTGAAGATGCGGGCTTCGCCGACGCCGGGAACGCGGAGCAGTGCGTCGCGTACGTAGCGGTCGACGTAATTCGAGATGAACGTGGTCGAGTACGTGTTTTGATCGGCGTAGAACGCGACCGCGAGCACGATCGACGTCGAGCTCTTGACCACGGTGACGCCGGTGTTGCGGACATCGAGCGGCAACCGAGGAAGCGCGGATTGCACGCGGTTCTGAACATCGACGGAGGCGATATCGATATCGCGCGTCGGCTCGAACGTGACGGTGATCGTCGAGACCCCATCGTTGGTGCTCGAGGATTGGATGTAGCGCATCCCTTCGACACCGTTGATCGCTTCTTCGAGCGGCGTGGTCACCGCGGCTTCGACGATCTGCGAGCTCGCGCCGATGTACACCGCGTTGACGACGACTTGCGGCGCAGCGAGCGTCGGATAGCGCGCGATCGGCAGCGAAGGAATCGAGATAGCGCCGCCGAGCACCGTCAGGAGCGCGAGCACCGTCGCGAGCACTGGACGGCGTATGAAGAAGTCGACCATCGGGTCACCGGTGGGCTTGTGGTTGTGGAGCAGGTTTCGCCGGAGCGATCGGTGCGCCATCCCGCAGCTTTTGGACCCCGGACGTGACGATGCGCTCGCCCGACCGGAGCCCCGACTTGACGACGTACACGTTGTTCGTGAGATCGCCGAGCACGACCGGGCGCTGGCGCGCGATCAGGCCCTGGTTCGTGGTGACCGCGACGTACACGAACGTCTGTCCGCCGATCCGGACCACTGCGAGCGCTGGAACCGTCAGCCCGTCCTCTACCTTCCACACCACGCGCACCCGCACGATCTGATCGGCGCGCAGCTTGCCCGCGGAGTTCTCGATGTTCGCCTTGGCGAGCACCGACTGCGTATCCGCGTTGACGAGCGGCGAGATGAACTTGATCTTGCCGTTCCCGAGGTCGTTGCCGGCCTCCTCGACGATGTGAACCTCGGTGCCGAGCTTGATCTCGCTCATCCGGTCGATCGGGATCGAGATATTCGCTTCGAGCACGCGATTGTCCGTGACGCTCGTCAGCACGGTTTGCTGCGTGACGTGATCCCCGACGTTGACCGGGATGTCGCCGACGACGCCGTGGGTGGGCGCGACGATCCGGTAATAAGCGAGTTGCACACGGTTACTCGCGATCTCTGCGCCGATGGCCTTGACGTCCCCTCGTGCGCTCTCGACTGCGGCTTCGGCGTTGTCGAGCTCCTGGCGCGGCAGCGCGCCTGTCTCGACCAGGTAACGAACGCGCTCGAGATTCTTCTCGGCCAGGCGGAGTGTTGCCTCGCGGCTACTGCGGGCGGCCCGGGCTTGCGACACCGCCGCGGGTTGTCGCCCCGGATCGATCTGCATGAGCACCGTGCCCTGTTCGACGGTCTCGCCCGAGTGCACCAGGATGGTCGTGACCTGACCGTCGACGAGCGGCCGCAAGGCGACCGCCGTGTGCGATCGCATCGTCGCGAGGTACTCGGTGGAATCGACCACGCGCGTGGGCTCGACGGCGACGATGCCGACCGGCATCGGTCCCGGCGGCGGTGGCGGCGCTTCGTGGTGGCACGCACACACGACCGCGAGTAGGAAGCCGAGCCGCACGTAGCGATCTACGTCGGATGGCATCACGTCGCAGCGCCGGCTTGCTAGCGCCTCACGTCACCGATTGCGCGCCGAGGCGCGTGCGTCAGCGGCGCGCGTTTGTCTAGCTCAGTGCGGCGACGACATGTGCATCGCCGGCATTGCGGGATTTTGCGTGCCGACCGGTCCATCCGTTGCACGTGACCCGTGGGAGGGCATCATGAACGTCGACAAGCGGATCGAGTATCAGACGCGAAGCGAGATTTTGAACCTGCTGTCGGACGAAGAAGCCGGCATGGTCAGTACGGCCGAGACGGGGCGTATCCCTGAAGGCGACGAATACCTCGATCTCGAGCACCTCGAGCTCGGCGTGTTACGAGCCGAGCCCAACACGCAGGCCGCCCACACGCTGCCTCGCGCCGCGGTACGGGATACGACGTGGGAGCGGATCCTGATCGTGCTCAATGCTCCGATCGCACCGAGCTGATGGGCGCCGCACGCGCGAGCGCGCACGCACCACACAGCGCTCACGCGTCCGAGGATCGCTTACGGCGGCGTTCGCGCAGCATGAACAAGAACAGGCTCTCGACCTTCTCGCGTGCCCACGGTGTGCGGCGTAGAAACTTCAGGCTCGACTTGATGCTCGGATCGCTCTGGAAGCAGCGGATGTGAATCTGGTTGCCGAGCTCCGGCCACCCGAAATGCGCGACGAGCTCTTCGAGGATCTTCTCGAGCGTGATGCCGTGGAGCTGATTGTCGCTCGCGGTCACAGAGCACCATGAAGATCAATGATTTCGGAGCGATCGCCGAGGGTCAGGATCTCGTCGCCGGGAACACCGTCGAGATCGCCGACTGCAATGTCGCGCGCCGGATCTGCGATCGAGACGCCGCGCCAGCGATCCTTGTCGCGCGAGAAGACACGCACGTAGCGATTGCCGGCGGTCACGATGGCGGCGTGACCATCGATCGTCGCCGGCAAGATCCGGCCGACGGAGTACTGACCGGCGGTGTCTTCGACGAGCTCGGAGGTGAAGCCGTGTTCGGTGTGATGCGCCCAGGTGAGTAGGCCACGCGCGCTCTGCGCGTAGTTCTGATGCCAGCCGTCGGCGAGGAAGACGTCGAGATGACCATCTCCGTCGAGATCTGCGATCGCGACACTGCGGACCCCACGCGTCGTCGGAATCGCGCTGCGCTTTCCGTCCGCGGCAAGCACGAACGCGTCACCTTCGGCCCCCTTGTTGTCACCATAGACACGGCCGACGACAAGATCCGGCTTGCCGTCTCCGTCGAGGTCGCCGCGCGCGTAGCTCGTTGCCATCGGGATCGAGGCCACGTCTGAGGTCGTCCAGGTGGAACCGGGATGTCGCGCGATCACGCTGCGCACGACGTACTTCGCTTCGTAGTACGCGATCAGCATCGCCGACTTCTCGTCGACGAGCGGCACGATCTCCACGATCTCCGCGCGCGTCGTCTGCGGTGCGAGGACGACTTCCTCGTGCAGCTGGCCGTGATCGAGGCGATACAGCACGACCTGAGCGGGCGCATCTCGGTGCTCGCGGCTCATCCCAAAACCCGCGAGGACCTCCGCGCGATGGTCGTGATCGAGATCGGCGACCACGAGGACGTCGATGCCACCGTGCACCGCCGTGCTCGCGAGCTCGCGGCCATCAGGCGTGACGATGCGCAGGCGATCCGCGTCGACGAGCACGAGCTCGTTCTTGCCATCGCCGTCGAGATCTCCGATCGCTGCGCGCGCGGCGGACCCGACGATCGACGTGACGTCCCTGCGATGGCCCGGTAAGGGATTCGGTAGCGGCGGCGCCGGCGCCTGTGGTGTCGGTGGTCGCGGCCGAGACGTGGCGCTGCCCTGCTGCGCAGCCGGCTTGGGCGAGGTGTCGGTGCTCTGACAGCTCGCGACCATCAGAACCAGCATTACTGCGTGTCGGATCATGTCTGACTCCGAGGCTAGCGCGCGCAGATCTCGGAAGCCTCGAAACGGTTCACCCAATTTGCCCCGAGGCAGGCTAACGGAGGAACAACAGCGCGGCCGCGACGATCACCGCCAGGATCACGATGCTCGGCGTGAGCCACCCAACCGATCGCGACGGCGCGACATCGGAGATGCTTGATCCACGCTCGGGCGGTTTCGGGGGTGGCGATTCGCGTGGCGGCGTTGCATCGGCGAGCGATGCGGCGGCCGGCGATGCCGACGCAGCGACCACAGGCAATTCGGATTTCGTTGGCGTCAGCGACGCGACCCCGCTCGACTGCGATACAGCCGTCGATTCCGATAGTGGTTCGTCCACCTTCGATCCGGTTTGCTCGTCGGGCTGGCTCGCGGGTGACGCGTGCGGTTCGTCAGCGATTGGCGGTGTCGCGTTCGATGACGTTCCCGCGGGTGCGTGGCTCGCCGCCGGCTCGCTCGCGACCGGTGGCGGCGGCTGCGAGATCTCGGCTGCAGCGGGCGCAGCATGCACCGGAGGTTCGGCGGCGCTTGGCTCGTCGAGCTCGAGTGCGATCTGCCGATCGAGCTGTGCGAGGAGCTCCGTGGAGCCGACGAGCTCCGCGCATGCGATCAACGCTTGTTCGCGAGACGTCGAGCCGGTCGGCGCGATCGCCCATCGCGCGAGTTCGCGATCACCGCGGGTCGCATGCCGATAGATCGCGCGTGCCGCGTCGACGAGGAAGGCCGTCATGGCGCTCTCGCGCAACACCGTGGCGAATGCGCGATGAGCCGACATCGTGCGAGGTAGCGCTTCGAGTGCGAGCGTGCGGACCCGCCGGCGACCCGCCGAGACGGCCGGCGCGTCGCCAACCCGTCCACAACTGGCAACGAGAGCCGCCATGTCTAAGCTCGCTTCGAATGCACCGTTCCGGCGTGCCGCGCGCAACTCGACCAGCGCGTCTCGCCGCAGCGCGACCTGATCGCCGAACATCGCGAGCACTGCGTCGAGCCGCTCGCGGAGTCGCGGATCGCTCGCGTCCGCGATGCGGCCCCGCAACGCGCTGCCCGCGAGCACGAGCTCGAGCCCGCGCCAAGCGCTGAGACACGCGGCGCGAATGGCTGGTTCGAGCGCCGGCGACAGCGTGCCCGCGTCCGGACGCACGATCGTCGCAGATGCGAGCGCGGCGTTCGCCGTGGTGGACACCTGCCGATCATAGCTGCGTAGCCGCACGTCGAGGGCAAATCTGGCGGCGAGTCGGCGGG
>JAQBQF010000229.1 GCA_028287115.1 Myxococcales bacterium | reverse complement strand
CCGAGTTCGTCGCGCTCATGCGGGGGCTCGATCTGAAGATGCCCGATCACCTGACCGAGGCCTTGCGTACGAACCGGTCCGGCGGCAAGACCGTGTCTCAGCTCCTCGCCGAGGCGTCGCGCGAGATCACGTTCATGAGCATGGAGGACCTGCGCGTGCGGATCGAGCGCGGGCCACGCGACCTGGTGCTGCTCGACGTCCGCGAGCGAGATGCGTTCGAGGCGGCGCGTCTGCCCGGTGCCCGTCACTTGCCGCGTGGACAGCTCGAGCTGCGTGTCGACAAAGAGCTCACCGATCCGACGGCGCGAATCCTGACGTACTGCCAGGTCGGAAAGATCTCGACGCTCGCCGCGGCGACACTGCGCGCGATGGGATACGGACGCGCGGTCGCACTCGACGGTGGCTTCGAAGCTTGGTGCAAAGCCGGCTATCCAACCGAGACGGGCTGATCTGGAGTCTCGGGCACGAACCGATGCACTTCGCGCATCAGCTCGCTGACCTCGAACGGCTTTGCGAGGCAGCCGGCCGCGCCCAGCGATCTCGCGGTGTCCCGCGCGGATCGGTCTCCCGACAGAACGACGACCGGAATCTTCGCGAGCGCCGGATCGTGCCTCATCTCTTCGATCACCTCGGCGCCACTCAGTCCCGGCATTCGCAGATCGAGAAGGACGAGCACCAGATCTGCGGTGTCGCGGGCTCGCGCGAGCGCCTGGGTCCCGTCGGCGGCACCGACGACGTGCATGTGGTGTCGCTCGAGGATGTACGACAGCATCTCGCGGATGTCGGAATCATCGTCTGCGATCAGGATCGTCCCGAATTCAGTGCTTGACGTCATGGTTCCTCGCTTGCGGCAGCTCGACGATGAACCGGCAGCCACCGCCTGGATTGGGTTCGACGTGCACGGTTCCACCCAGGCGCGTGACGATCGTTCGCGTGATGAACAGCCCAAGGCCGAGGCCGCCGTAGTGTTGGACCGAGACTCCACGCTCGAACGGCTCGAAGATCCGCTCGCGTTGATCCGGGGCAACACCGATACCTTGATCCGTCACGGTCAGCGTCGCTGTCCCGCCGCGCGCGACGACCGCTACTTCGATCGGCTTGCCGAGGCCGAACTTGATCGCGTTGGTCACGAGGTTGGTGACGATCTGATCGACACGAACTCGGTCCCACTTGCCGATCACGGGGACCTGTTCCGTTTGGACGGTCAGCTTGGAGCCGGCACGCTCGAGATCGGTTGCGAGACGCGTCACCACCTCGCGCACCACGTCGCCGAGGTCCACGTCTGCGAGCTCCAGTCGCAGTCGGCCGGTTCGAATCCGCGTGAGATCGACGAGATCGTCGACGAAACGGGCGAGCTGTCGATCTTCGCGTGCGATCAGCTTCAGCAACTCGTCGCGCTTGGCATCGGTCACGCCTTGCTCGGTCAACATCTGGACGCCCAGGTGGATCGAGGTCAGCGGTCCACGGATCTCGTGCGCCGCGATCGAGAGGAACTCATCTCGCGAGCGAAGCGCGGCCTTGAGCTCTTCGAAGAGCCGCTCGTTCTCGAGCATGAGCGAGATCCGGTGGCATAGCTCGGAGGCGATCTCGAGATCAGCGTGGTCGTACACGACACCCGCAGACACGAAGGCCATCACGCCGATCACGCGCTCCCTGACTTGCAGCGGAATCGCGAGGAGCGCTTTCCCTTTGTACTCGTGAACGATCGGTACGCAGTCGGGCCGCGTCGGGGTTTCGGCGGGCACTTCGTACTCGGGCGCGAGCGCGTGACTGACGAGCCGGCGTGGTTTGCCATCGACCCACAGATCGATCGCGCACGCCTGCCCGAGATAGGGGAGCGCCGTGTGCGCGAGCGCCTCGAGTGCACTCTCGATGTCGAGGGACGAAAGCAGGCGCGAAGCGTCGACGAGGAACGTCTGCCTCGCCAGCAAGCGTTCGCGCTCTGTCACATCGCGGAAGCTCCACACCCGGCCGACGATCGCGTCGACCACCCGCGACGGTCGCGAGTACCGCTCGTACACGCGGCCGTCGAGAAACCGGAGGACATCGAAGCTCTCGGCTCCCGGGTTCGCATAGAGCTCGTGCACGTGATGCAAGAACGTGTCGGGGTCCGCGATCTGAACGAGTGCGATCTCGAGCAGTGCGGCGTCGCTGCGTTGTTCCCTCAATTCGACCGGGATGCGCCACAGCTCGAGGAACCGCTCGTTGAACATCTTGATGTTGCCTACGCGATCGACCACCAGGAGTCCGTCTGCGGTCGCGTCGAGCGTCGCGCGCAGGAGCCACGGCGAGCCCTCGATATCTTGATCGATCGTGCGCAGCTCGGTGACATCCCAACTGCTGCCGATCATCCGCAGCGGGTGGCCGTCACGATCCTTGATCAAGTCGACGCGCGAGAACAGCAACCGGATCTGACCGTCGAGCGTGATGATCCGATGCTCGTACGTGAGTCCCCGCGGGTTCTCGAACACCTCTGCGACGAGCCGCATCGTCCGCTCGCGATCGTCGGGGTGAACCCGCTCGAGAAACGCCTCGACGGTCCCGGGGAACGCGCCCGGATGGAAGCCGTAGATCCGCGACAACGCGTCGGACCACCGTACGACGTTGGTCGCGAGCTCCCACTCGAAGCTGCCGGCGGGCGTGAGCTGCCGGCCCGCCGCGATCAACCTCTCGAGCTCTGCGGCGATGTGGTTGCGGAAGGTGCACGTATTGCCGAGAGCAAGCTCGCCGAGCTTGTCGAGATCGAGGTGCTGCCTGAGAAATACCGGTGCCCAATCGGCGTATCGCTTGATCAGATCCGCAATCGTCTGACGGGCACCAACACGGACCATGATTCGACCGGGTGCATGGCGCGGGCCGAGCGCCGTCCAACCGATTTACTGACTGGCGACGTGCTTGGTGTACGCGGCGGCGTCGAGGAGCTCGTCGATCTCGGACTTCTCGGAGAGCTCGAGCTCGATCATCCAGCCATTGCCGTAGGGCTCGCTGTTAACCGCCTCGGGCGCATCTCTGAGCCCGGCGTTGACCGCGACGACGCGTCCCGAAACCGGTGCGTACAGATCGCTGACGCTCTTCACGCTCTCCACCGTGCCGAACCGCTGCCCCTTGGTGACGAGGTCGCCTTCCTTCGGAAGATCGACGAGCGTGATGTCACCGAGTTGATCGACGGCGAACTGGGTGATGCCGACGCGCCAGTTCGAGCCTTGCGCGCGGAGCCATTCGTGATCGTTGGTGTAGCGAAGATCCTGTGGGAACGTTGTCATGAATAACTCACTGAGGTCGCTTGTAGAACTTGCCGGAAACCACGGTCGCATGGACATCTTTGCCGCGACAATCGATCGTAAGCGTCGTGCCCGGCTTGGCGAGCTCGACCGGTACATAGGCGAGGCCGATCGCGCCGCCGACGACGATCCCGGGGCCGCCGCTCGTCACGGTGCCGATCACGGCTTCTTCGCCCTTGCCGCGAGCGCGATCGACGATCGCATAGCCGTGGCGAGCGATCGCCCGTTCGCCTTCCACGAGCTTGAAGCCGACGAGCTGGCGCGTCAGGCCTTTGGCCTTCTGTTCGCGGAGCGCGTCCGCACCGATGAAGTCTTTGTCGAGCTTGACCGCCCAACCGAGGCCCGCTTCGAGCGGCGTGTGATCATCGTCGATGTCGTTGCCGTAGAGCGGCAGCTTCGACTCGAGGCGCAACGTGTCGCGTGCGCCGAGCCCGATCGGCAGACCTCCGAGCGGCGTCGCCGCGCCGATCAGCGCGTACCACAGGCGCAACGCATCGGCGTTCGAGCACGCGAGCTCGAAGCCGTCCTCGCCGGTGTAGCCGGTGCGCGCCGCTATGCAATCGACGCCGGCGATCTGCGCATCGCGGAACGTGAAGCTCGGCATCGCCGCGAGCGTGCCGTCGGCGAGCTTGTCGACCATGCCAACGGCCTTCGGGCCCTGTACCGCGATCAGCGCGGTCTGATCGGAGACATCTTCGACCTCGCAATCGACGTTCGCATGATTGCGAAACCACTCGAGGTCCTTGTCGACATTTCCCGCGTTGAAGATCACGTAGAACTCGGTGTCCGAGCGCTTGTAGAAGATGCAGTCGTCGACGATCCCACCGTTCGGTCGGCACAGGAGCGTGTAGACGGCCTTGCCGGGCGGCGCGGACTCGACGGCGTTGCTCGTCAGCTTGCCGACGACCTCGCGCGCTTTCGGTCCGCGAATAAATGCTTCGCCCATGTGCGAGACATCGAACAGGCCGACCGACTCGCGGACCGTCCTGTGCTCGCGGATCGTGCCGGCCGGATACGACACCGGCATGTCCCAGCCGCCGAAATCGATCAGCTTGGCGCCGAGCTCACGATGGGACGCCCATAGCGGGGTCTTCTTGCGCTCCATACGCGAGCGAACCTAACCTACCGGGCGAGCACGTGCTCGCGAACGACGGCAGGATCGCGCACGCGTCCGCCGATCTCGAAGTGGGCGCGGCGATTGCCTTCGAGGCGGCGATGCTCGAGCCAGCGCAGTCCCGAGCGCTTCCAGACGGTAAGCCGCGCGTCGCCGATCTCGGTGTTCGCGCAGAACACGTGCGTGCCGTCGGGATCGAGGTAGGGCGCCGAGACCATGTCACTCGGGCGGCACGACAGCTCGCCTGCGAGCTTCACCGTCGGGGACCAAGCCGAGAACATCACCGAGCTGCCGCTCCAGGTCCCGCGATTGAGCGCGACGTGGCGGAACTGATTGAACCGGTGGTGCTCGCCATCGAGATCGAGCGTGACGAGCACCATCGGCGGCGTCGTGATGCCACGCCGCTGCAGCCGCACGCCGAGAAGCTCGAGTAGCGCGCCTTCCGCGCCGAGCTCCGCGCAGCGGCCCCACGTCCACGAGTACGCGTGCTTCTTGCCGAACACGTGGGTCTGGCCGAGCACCGCGCGATCGAACGTCAGGGATTCTCCGTCGACGACGAGCGTCCCCGACATCGGCACGCGCGGATTCGGTGACTGCACGATCGTCTCGGCGCGGCCGTCGCCGCCGTACATGACGTCGGGTAACAGGCGCAGCCCGTGTGACGCCGGTTCCCAGCGCAGATCCCAACGGATGTCGTGCCCATCGCCGGACAGCTGGCCGACTGCGCGGTCGTGACCGAGCGTGCCGCCCGCGATCGTGATCGAGAACGGTTCGGCGGTGCTCGCGAGCTCGCTCCACGGAACGTGCTTGTGGATCCCGAACGTCTTGTCGGGACGATCCGGATCGAAGCGCGCGAACCACAGCTCGGCGCGCGGCGGCCCTTCGCTCGGCGCCTCGGTCAAGTAGCGCAGCCAGTAGCCCTGGTCCGTCGCCGGATGATTCCAGGTCAGGTACCAGACCTCGTAGACGCCGCGCTTGTCGCCTGCCCAATGCCGGATGTTGTCGAGCTCGGTCATTGCCCTCCCGGAATTCCGCGGCATCATGCGGCGGCTCCGGTGCGCGGTGGCAGCGCGCCGGCGCGCGGCTTGCCGAGCACGCGTCGCGACATCAGCGACGCGAACCAGCGCGGCACGAGTCGGACGCTCCAGCACGCGATCTTGTTGATGAAGCCCGGGATCACGGTGCGGCGTCCGCCGACCATCGCGCGCACGCTGATCTGCGCGACCTGCTCGGCGGTCATCATCGAGACGTTCGCGACCCAGCCGTAGTTGCCGGCACCCGCGGCGTCATGAAATGCCGTCTTCGTCCCGCCGGGGCAGATGCAAGTCGCCGACAGCGCGCTGCCGGCGAGCTCGTCGTGGAGCCCTTCGGTAAAGTTGCGCACGAACGCCTTGGACGCCGAGTAGAGCGCCATGTTCGGGACCGATTGATACGCGCCGATCGAAGCGATGTTGACGAGGTAGCGGCGTTCGGGCTTGCCCTTGTGCGACATCACGAAGCGCTTGCACAGCTCGACGAGCGCCGTCATGTTGAGCTGGATCATCTCGGCGTCGCGCGACCAATCCGTATCGTCGAACGGCCGAAATGCACCGAACCCGGCGTTGTTGACGAGGATGTCGATCGGTCCGCCGGCGATCGCCGCGTTCCACACGATCGCGGCGCCATCTCGGGTTCCGAGGTCCGCCGGGATGACCTGCGCCCCGCCGCACGAGGTGGCGATGGTATCGAGCTCGGCCTTCCGGCGCGCCGTGAGGACGAGGCTCGCACCGCGGGCCGCGAGCTCGCGCGCGATCGCAGCACCGATCCCGCTCGACGCGCCGGTGACGAGCGCTCGTTTCCCGGTGAGGCTAGACATGGCCGGACGCTAGCACGCGTATGTTACGATCCGCCGATGAGAAGCTTGGTGTTGATGCTCGCGCTCGCAGCTTGTGGCCCCTCTGCCGCCGAGCTCCGGACTGCGAAGACTGCGACCTACACCGCCGATTCGATGAAGCTCCTCAAGCTCGCCAGCGAAGCCGCGCAAAACGAGCACTACAAGATCGGTGAAGTCGACGCCGCGGACGACAGCTTCATGACCGTGCCGATCTTCTACGGTCCGGAAGGCGATCTGCAGTCGGCGGGCTCCGAAGGCGTCGTCCATATCTCCGATCGAAGCGTTCGGGTCTCGTTCATCGTCAAGGTCATCGAGATCGACAGCCGGCAGGCCATGATCGCGGTCACACCGAAGACGTTCCAGGTGATCACGGGCAGTCCGAAACCGCGCGAGCTCGCACCCGATGATCCGAACCTGCCGCCGTTCGTGCGAGGACGCGCCGATGCGCTCGCCATGGCCATCTACAACTACGCAAGACCGTATCTCGCGAAGTGAGGCAACCCGCCCCGTTGGACTAGCGCACGCCTCGGACGCGGTGTACGACTCGCGCCATGCGTAATCCGAAAGTCGGTCGCCTGTTTGCAGTGCTCTTCGCGTCGCTCGCGCTGGTCGCGTGCGGCCCCTCCTCGAAGGAAATGGCGGGCGCCAAGTCCGCTCGCTACAAGGGCGACAAGCTCCAGCTGTTCGCGCTCGCGAAGGCGGCGACCGAAGCGAAGTACAAGCTGCAGAAGTCCGACGAGGTCGCGCTCGGATTCCAGACCGAAGGTCGCTGGTATACGCCCGAAGGTCTCGCCGCCTCCGAGCGCAGCGGCGACATGCGCGACGTTCCTGATCGGAGCGTCAACGAAGTGCTCGTCGTCCAGCTCGTGCCGGATGGCGACGCGTACGTGGTCACGGTCAAGCCGGTCATGCTGCGCTACTTCGCGGGACGGCCGAACCCCGACCAGCTGACGGAAGACGATCCGAGCGTTCCGGGTTGGGCGCACGGCAAGGTCGATAACCTCGCAGTCGACATTCACGAGGCGCTCAAGCAGTTCGAAGTAAAGACGGTACCCGCGATGCTGCCGGCTCCGACCTCGGGAGCGCCGGGTGCAACGCCTCCCGCGCCGGCGCCCGCGAGCCCGGCTCCGGCGCCCGCGCCCGCGCAGTGAGTGATCCCAAAGCGGTCGTCGATCTGCTCATCGACAGCGACGAGCGCACCGGCGAGGGCGGCTTCCTCGCGATTCGCCGAGTCCGCCTGCGCAACCGGCGCGCCGACGGTAGCGCGTCACCACAGTATCTCTCGGACTCGATCGCGAGGCCGTACGGGCAAGACGCGGTCGTCGTCGCGATCTACGCCATCGAGGAAGGGCCGTCTCCCTCCCTGCATCCGGACCGCATGCTTCCGCCGTTCGCGCGACGGATCGTCCGCGTACTCGTACGCGACTGCCTGCGCCCGGCGCAGGTGCTCGGCCGCGACCCCGATCGGGCACCGCTCCCCGAGCCGAAGCCGAGCTTGTTCGTGACCGAGCTCGTCGCCGGCATCATCGAGGATGACGATCGTGGCGAGTCCGGCCTGCGGGCTCGCGCCGCTCACGAGGTATTCGAAGAGGCGGGCTTCACCGTCGATCCCGCGAGCGTCGTGCTGCTCGGCGCGGGTCTGTTGCCGTCGCCGGGTGCGATGATCGAGAAGTTCTACTTCGTTGCGGTCGAGGTCGACCCCGCGGCGCAACAACCACTCGGCGGCGACGGTTCGCCGATGGAAGAAGGCGCGGTCACGCGCTGGCTCGTGCTCGACGATGCGATCGCCGCGTGCGTGCGCGGTGAGATCTTCGATCTCAAGACCGAGCTCGGGCTCCGCCGGCTTCGCGATTACACCCAGGCCGGCTGACCGGTGGCCCCTCCATCTACAGTTGCGCCCACAGAATGATGCGCATATTCTATACGCATGCCCGGATCTCCGAGAAGCCCACGCAAGATCCCGACCAATCTCTCCCTGCGCTCGGACCTCGTGCAGCGCGCGAAACAGTTGCGGTTGAACCTATCCGAGCTCGTTGACGGAGCACTCGAGCGCGCCATCAAGGAAGCGGAGGGTAAGGCCTGGCTCGAAGAGAACCGCGAAGGCATCTCCGAATACAACGCGCTCGTCGCAAAGCGTGGGGTGTTCGGCGACGGACGGCGACGGTTCTGAGTGGCGCAGTTCGACCTGCACAAAGATCGAAAGGGCCGGCTCTATCCGTTGCTCCTCGATGTACAGGCAGACTTGCTGTCGCATCTCGACACGCGCACCGTGGTCCCTCTCGCCCCCAAGCCACGGTTTGGTGCGAAACCGTTGCGGCGACTGAACCCGGTGATCTCGTTCGGCGGTGTCGAGTACGTTCTCGTGTTCCAGGAGATGGCCGCCATCTCGATCGCCGAGCTCGGGGATGTTCAGGGCACGCTCGCTTCGCACCGCACCGAGTTGATCGCGGCGATCGACTTTCTGTTCACGGGAAGCTGAGGCTTTACTCGGCTTCGCCGGGCGTCGATGGCCGGGAAGTCCCATCGGACTTCGCGTACTCGTCGAGCTTGCGATACAGCGTCTTGCGATCGAGCCCGAGGCGCTGCGCGGCACGCGTCTTGTTGCCGGCTTCGTCTTCGAGCACGCGCTCGATGAACTCGCGCTCGAGCTCGGCGAGCGTCATCCGGCGAGCGACCGCGGCGCCAAGGAAATCGGCGGGACGGCGCTCGCGGACGTGCGGTGGCAGATCATCGTCGGCGATCAGCTCTCCCTGGCACAGCGCGATGCCGCGCTCGAGCACGTTCATCAGCTCGCGCACGTTGCCGGGCCAGTGATACGCCAGCAGCAGGTGCTGGGCCTCGGGCGACAGCCGCATCCGGCGCGGCGGTTCGTGGCGCACGCCGAGCGTCTCGAGGATGTGCTCGGCGAGCGGGACGATGTCCTCGGGGCGCGAGCGCAGCGGCGGCAGATCGAGGTGGATCACGTTGAGGCGATAGTAGAGATCTTCGCGGAAGCTGCCGTCCGCGAGCATCTCTTCGAGGTTCTTGTTGGTCGCCGCGACGACGCGCACGTCGACGCGTTGATTCTTCGTCGCGCCGAGCGGCCGGACCTCGTGCTCCTGCAACACGCGCAGGAGCTTCGCCTGCAGCGGCAGCGCGAGCTCGCCGATCTCGTCGAGGAAGATCGTGCCTCCGTCGGCCTCGACGAACAGACCTGGTCGATCGGAACGCGCATCGGTGAACGCACCGCGCTTGTGACCGAACAGCTCGCTCTCGATCAGGCCCTCCGGAACCGCGGCGAGGTTGACCCCGACGAACGGGCCGGCCGAGCGATTGGAGTTGTAGTGGATCGCGCGCGCGATCAGCTCCTTGCCGGTGCCGCTCTCGCCGGTGACCAGGACCGAGGCCGTGGAACCCGCGATCCGCTGGACGAGCGAAACGACGTCGCGCATCGCCTGACTCTTCGCGATGATATTCGTGAAGCCGAACTTCTCCTCGACCTCGCGCTGGAGCCGCGCGACCTTGCTGCGCAGCGAGCGTTCGCCGAGCGCCTTGTCGGCGACGAGCAGCAGCTCCTCGATCTCGAACGGCTTGGTGATGTAGTCGTAAGCGCCGAGCTTGACGGCGCGGATCGCGGTCTCGATCGAACCGAACGCGGTGATCATCACGACGTGCGGCGGCTCGGGCAGCGCCATCACGCCGCGGATCAGGTCGAAGCCATCCATCTCGGGCATCCGCAGATCGGTGATGATCAGATCGAACCGCTCGGCGCGTGCGAGCTCGAGCCCCGGGGAGGCACCGGCCGCGGCGCGAACCTCGTACCCGGCGTCCGCGAGCTCCTCTGTCAGCAGATCGCGCATCGCCGCGTCGTCCTCGACGATCAGAATCGATGCCACGCGATCGGTCACCGGCGTGAGTTGTACCAGTGTTCGCGATCTCGCGCAGTCATCGGAACCGCGCGGAATACGCCGGGCTGTCGCTGCGCGGCTCACTCTCGAGAGACACGCCGCCGGGCTCTCCGTTGCGACTGCTCAGCCGATACCGTCGCGGCGCCGGGTCCGACGGTGTTCGTGCTCTTCATCGACGAGCCGAACGTAATCGAGGGTCTCTGCCGGGGGAACGTCGTCCAGGGGCGTGGTGCCGCCAAGCTCTCGGACTCGCTCGCGAAACGCTTCGGCAATCCGCTCGAAAGGCGGCAGATCGATGCGGCCCGAGAGAGCGCCTGACTTGGAGGCTTCGCTGGCCTCGGCGGTCAGTTGGAGTGCGGTCTCGCGCGAGACGCGGCCGCGCCGGATCACGTCCTGGACGCTCGTCGCGAGGTGCCCGAGCTCGTACTGCCCGGAGTCGAGCATCTCGAGGGCGACGAAGATGACCTGTCGCGCGGACAGCACCTTGTCCTCGTACAGCACGAGCGCCGCCTGGAAGTAGTTGAATACCGGCACGAGGCGCGGGCCGAACCGGCGGAACCCGAGCGGCGGCGAGCGCCGGTCGAGGTGAATGAACATCCGGCGCACGGCATCCGCCTTTGGCAGTTGGCGCGCGAGATCCAAGATCCGCTGCGCATCATCTTCGTACGCGCGCGACGCGATCAGCACGCGCTCGAGATCCTGAAGCGAGACGCGACCCCCGACGAGATCGGCATACAAGCAGTAGATGATCGCGTCGGCTTCGGCGTCATCACCGAACAGCGTCTCGGCCTCGGCCGGTGCCGCGATCCGCGAGAGCATCATCGCCGGCAGCTTGTACGGAATCTGCGCGCGTAGTGCACGGAACCGACCGCGCAGGATGTTCTTCAAGTTGTTCTTCAGCACGAACTCGTCGTACTCGACGCCATCGAGCGCGAGCTTCGCGGCGAGCACCTGACGCATCTGGGTCGGCGATCCGGACACGATGCAGATCCGGTTGCCCTCCTGGCGCAAGGCGCGCAACAGGGCCGTCGCACCGGGGAAGGCGCGCTTGTCGGCGGCGGTCTCGATCGCGCTCTTCGCGAGATCCTTGATCGAGTCGAACTCGGTGCGCAGGTACGTCTTGTCGAGGTCCCAGCGAAACGTGTGCTTCGGAAGGCGCGCGCCCGGCGCCAAGGAGGGCGGGGGCGGCTCGAGGAGGCCGATCCGCTCGCCGATCCGGAACGGCAGACCCGAGAGTCGCCGCACCAAGGACCGTGTTCCGCGTCCGGTCGACCCCACGCGCCGGCCTCCGCTGGCTCCTTCGATTTTTGGTGCCATCACGATCCGTCGGCGGCGCGCCGCTGCGCGCGTTCGTCGAGCTCGGCCATCATGCGCGCGATGTTGCCGCACAAATTGCCGGCGAGCGCTTTGTGCGCGACCTTGACGGCGTTCGTCACGGCGCGCGCATTCGAGCGGCCGTGGGCCTTGATGAACGGATGCGTGAAGCCGAGCAGGGGCGCGCCGCCGTACTGCTGCCAGTCGGTGATCGCCTTCAGCTGATCGATCGCAGAAGACAGCGCGATCAGGCCGAGCCGCCACGCGAGCCGCTCTTTGTGCGCGTAGCGTGCGAGCCGGACGACGGTGTCCGAGACGCCTTCGAGCATCTTCAAGACGACGTTGCCGACAAAGCCCGACGTCACGATCACGTCGGCGACACCGCGCGGAATATCGAGACCTTCGATGTTGCCGATGAAGTTGAGCTCGGTCGTCTCGACGAGCGCCGCGTGTGCCGCGACGACCGAAGGCGGCCCTTTGCCCGCTTCGGTGCCGTTCGAGAGCAGTGCGACCCGCGGCCGGCGGTTCTGCGACACGAGCTTCGCGTACGCCGAGCCCATCACGGCGAAGCCGACGAGATCTTCGGCGGTGACCTCGATCGTCGCGCCGACGTCGAGCATCAGCGAGAACGGATCATCTTTTTCGCCACGCCGTAGCTCGGTAGGAAACACTGCCGCGAGTGCCGCGCGATGGACGCCTTGCAGCAACGTCCACCGCCGGGCGCAGGCGAGCACGCACGCGCCGGTATTGCCGGCAGACACGAGCGCATCCCCTTCGCCGCGGGCGACGAGATCTGCCGCGATCACGATCGAAGCCTCCGGCTTGGCCGCGAGGGCCTCGGCCGGCTTCTCGTCCATCTCGATGTACTGCGGCGCGTGATGGACTCGGACCCGCGCTCCATCGTGGCGCAGCTTCGGGAGTAGCCGGCCTAGGACGGCTGCATCTCCGACGAGGATGATCTCCGCATTGGGGAGCGCGAGCGAGGCTTCGGCGGCACCTTTGACGATCTCGTCCGGTGCATGATCGCCTCCCATCGCGTCGACGACGATGCGGTGCATGGCGGGCATCTTGCCATAAACCCTCGCCGTTGCCGGTTACCGCGGATCGTCGTTGCGCGGACCTCACGATCTTTTCCGTCCGGCGTTCCTCTACGAAGGCCGAGCAGGGCCATGGGCAGTTTCAGACCCCCGGGCTATGGTCCGCTCGTGCCGGAGCGGCTCTACATCGTCGACGGTCACGGATACATTTTTCGGGCGCACTACGGCCTGATGAACGTGTCGCGTGGCGAGCGCAAAGAGGTTCGCCTCTCGACGAGCGAAGGCATGCCCACCGGTGCGCTCTATGTCTTCGCGCGGATGCTGATGCGCCTCGAAGAGGACAACACGCCGAAGCGGATGGCGGTCGTGTTCGACGACAAGTCGGGCGTGCGCACGTTTCGTGCCGAGATGTACGCGCCGTACAAGGCGACGCGCAAGGAGCCACCGGAGGAGCTCCAGGTTCAGATGGACTACTTCGCGCCGATCGTGCGCGGGCTTGGCTGGCCGGTGATCGCGGTGCCGGGAGTCGAAGCAGATGACGTGATCGCGACGCTCGTCGTGGAGGCCCAGAAGAAGGGCTGGGAGGTCGTCATCTACTCGGCTGACAAAGACATCATGCAGCTGATCGGCGATGGCGTGACGATGATCGACGCACTCCATCAGAAGACGTACACGCGAGACGAAGTGATCAAGAAGATGGGGGTGCCGCCGGAAAAGATTCCGGACTTCCTCGCGCTCGTCGGGGACACCAGCGACAACATCCCAGGACTCCGAGGCGTCGGGGACAAGACCGCGGCAAGTCTGCTGGAGCAATACGGCACGCTCGACGCCCTGATCGCGGCCAACCCCGTGGTTCCGCGGATCGCGGTCAAGCAACCGTTCAGCGATCCGGAGCAGCTCGAGCGCGTGACGATGTCGCGCAAGCTGGTCGAGCTCCGGCGCGACGTGCCGCTGCCGATGCCGCTCGAGGAGCTGGTCGTCACCGACTGGGATCTTCCGGTGCTGCTCCAGATGTTCACCGAGCTCGAGTTCCAGTTGCTGGTCGACAAGGTGAAGATGCGGATGCCGCCGTCCGACGACATGGTCGTGCTGCCCTCGCCGGAGGCGCACGACATGGCGGTCGTCGAGGCGCGCCGCGACACCAAGATCGTCGTTCACCGCGACGCGATCGCGGAGGTCGCACGAGCGGCGCGTGCAGCGAACAAGCTCGCCGTGACGGTCGAGATGGATCCAGAGCGGCCGGAGAAGGCGCGGATGGTCGCGATCGTGGTCGCGGTGCCCGGTCAACCGCCGGCGTACATTCCGCTCGGCCACCGCTACATCGGTGCGCCGGCGCCGCCGCCTGCCGCGGATCTGCAGCCGATCTTCGACGTGATGGCGGACTTCTCGATCTCGAAGATCGCGCACGACGCGAAGACGGTGACGCGCGCGTTCCTCGATCTCGGCGTCGTGGTCGAGGGCATCGTCGACGACACGATGCTCGCGGCGTTCCTCCTCGATCCCACGGCGGAGGCCGAGCCGGGTGAAGCGGTCGCGCAGCGACTCGGCGGCGTGATGTTGCCGGCACGCGCGACGATCGCGGGTCGGGCGAAGACGAGCCTCGAAGGCGCCGAGGTCGAGCGCGCCGCGCCGTGGGCGGGCGCGATCACGCATGCGCTGTTGCCGATCGCGGAGGAGCTGCCGAAGCGGCTCGCCGCGGGTGGGCTCGAGAGCCTTTATCGAGACATCGAGCTCCCCGTCGCGAAGCTGCTCGCGAAGATCGAGCGCGTCGGGATTCACATCGACGCCGCGCACTTCAAGAGGCTCGGCAGCGACGTCGCGATCCGGCTCGAAGGACTCGAGAAGAAGATCTTCGAGATCGCGGGCGGCGAATTCAACATCGGCTCCCCGAAGCAGCTCGGCGAGTTGCTGTTCGAGAAGCTCCAGCTCGACACCAAAGGAGTGCGGCGGACGAAGACGGGCTGGTCGACCGAGGCCGAGACGCTCGAGCAGCTCGATCATCCGATCATCGCGCCGATCATCGAGCATCGCGAGATCAGCAAGCTCAAGGGCACGTACCTCGACGCGCTGCCGCCGCTCGTCAATCCGAAGACCGGGCGGCTGCACACGAGCTTCAACCAGGTCGTCGCCGAGACCGGCCGGATCTCCTCGCAAGATCCAAACCTCCAGAACATTCCGATCCGCAGCGACCTCGGGCTGCAGATCCGCCGAGGCTTTGTCGCGGCGCCGGGTCACGTCCTGATCGCGGCCGACTACTCGCAGATCGAGCTCCGGATCCTCGCGCACCTGTCGGGCGATCCACTGCTCGGCGCCGCGTTCCGAGATCATATCGACGTGCACACGCAGACCGCCGCCGAGGTGTTCTCGGTCACGCGCGAGGCGGTGACCCCGGAGCAGCGCCGGATCGCGAAGGCCGTCAACTATGGTCTGTCGTACGGCCAGTCGGACTTCGGCCTCGCGCGCACGCTCGAGATCGGTCGCACCGAAGCGGCACAGTATTCGCGGCAGTACTTCCAGCGGTTCCCGACGATCCACAAGTTCATGGACGAGATCGTCGCGGTCGCGCGCAAGCAGGGCGGGGCGCGCACCTTGCTCGGCCGCTGGCGCCCGATCGCGAACCTCATGTCGAAGAGTCCGGCGGCGCGTCACGCGGCCGAGCGTGTCGCGCAGAACACGCCGATGCAGGGCACCGGCGCCGACATCATCAAGATCGCGATGCTGCGAACGCAGGAGCGGATCACCGAAGAGAACTGGCCGGTCCGGATGCTGCTCACGGTGCACGACGAGCTCGTGTTCGAGGCGCCACCGGAGATCGCAGAGAAAGTCGGCACCGCGCTCAAAGAAGAGATGGAGAACGTCTACAAGCTCTCGGTCCCGCTCGAGGTCGACATCGGCATCGGCGAAAACTGGGCCGATGCGTAGTAGAGCTCCCCGCAAGTTGGTGATCACCTCTGCGACGTGGGCGTAGGGGTAAGCGTCGGCGTAGGCGGCTTGTTGATCATCTTCGTCAGCATCGACACGACTCGATGGAGGAGCTCGTAGCCTGCCGGGATTC
>JAQBQF010000029.1 GCA_028287115.1 Myxococcales bacterium | reverse complement strand
GCCGGAGCAGCTATCCGCGGAGGTGCTGAAGGCGCTGCGGCAGGACATCACGGATCAGCTCGGCGTCTCGATCGAGCGCGCGGTGATCTCGGTGCCGGCGCTGTTCGAGCTGCCCCAGAGCTCGGCGACCTCCGAGGCCGCGCGGTTGGCCGGGTTTCAGCGAGTCGAGCTGTTGCAGGAGCCGATCGCGTCCGCGCTCGCGGCGGGTTGGCGCGCCGACGGCGACGGTGCCGGCACGTGGCTCGTGTTCGATCTCGGCGGCGGGACGTTCGACGCGTCGTTGCTCGAGACCCGCGATGGGTTGCTGCGCGTCGTCGGTCACGACGGCGATAACTTCCTCGGCGGTCGCGACTTCGATTGGATGATCACGGAGCACCTCGCATCGCAGCTCTCGGTCGTGCCGGCGCGCAACAACGAGGCCCACACCGGCGCCCTGCGTGCACTCCGGCTTGCCGCCGAGGATGCGAAGATCGAGCTGTCTCGCGGCGATCGCGCGCAGGTCGCGCTCGCCCAGCCGCTCTCGATCGATGGTCAGGACGTCGAAGTCGATCTCGAGCTCACGCGGGCGACCGTGGAGCGCTTGTGCATGCCGCTCGTCGATCGCGCGCTCGAAGTGTGCGTGCGTCTGCTCTCGGCAAACGGCCTTGGGCCCGGGAGGCTCGCGAAGATCGTGCTCGTCGGCGGCCCGACCGTGATGCCGATGGTTCGCCAGCGTGTCGCGGCGCGTCTCGAGGCAGCGATCGCAGAAGGCCACGACCCGATGACACTCGTCGCGCAGGGCGCCGCGATCTATGCGGCGACCGCGGGCCTCGACGGGCGCGCTGCGACGGCGGCGACGCAGACCGGGCGTCAGGTCTGGCTGCAATATCCCGCGGTCTCGTCCGATCTCACGCCGCATGTCGTCGGCAAGTTCGTGGGTACCCGAGATGGAGCGAGCCAGCGAACGCCGGCGAGCGGGAACGACGCTCCTACGAAGATTCAATTCGTCCGTACCGATGGTGGCTGGTCGAGCCCCGAGGCGAGTGTCGCGCCCGATGGGACCTTCCTGACGAGCGTCACGCTCCTGCCGAAGCGCGCGTCGACGTTCGACATCAAGGCGACGAGCGCGTCGGGCCAGCAGATCGCGGTGTCGCCACCGGCCTTGACGATCGTGCAAGGCCTCACGATCGGCGATCCCCCGCTGTCGCGCACGCTCGGCGTCGCGCTCGCGAACGGCCACACGCAGGTCTATCTCGAGCGGGGCGCTCCCCTGCCCGCGCGCCGCACGTTCACGCATCACACGGTCGAGACCGTCGCGAAGGGAAGCAAGGACAGCGTGCTGCGGATTCCGATCGTGCAAGGCGAGATGTCGCAAGCGCACCTGTGCCGCCTGGTCGGCACGCTCGATATCGGCGGCGATGCCGTGAAAGACACGCTGCCGACGGGTTCCGCCGTCGAGGTCACGATCGAGCTCGATCGCGGCGGGAGGTTGTCGGCGCGCGCGCTCGTGCCTTCGATCGAGCAGGTGTTCGAGCATGTCGCTCACCTGCTCGTCCCCGACGCAGACCCCGAGGCGCTCGAGAGTGCGATGCGCGATCTGCGCCGGCAACTGATGGACCTGCGCACCGATGCGTTCCGTCACGGGCTCGGACACGTCATCGAGAAGCTCGATCGCCTCGAAGGTAGGCTCTCCGAAGCCGAGCGCGACATCGATGCCGCGCACGGTGGCGATGCCGACGCCGCACAACGCGCAAGGCGCGCGCTGCTCGACGTCGATGCGACGATGGCGGAAGCCGATCTCGCACGCAAGTGGCCCGAGCTCGACGCGGCCGCGCGCCACTCCGCGATCAGCGCATCGTCGACGGTCGGCATGCACGGCACCGAGGCCGAGCGGACGCTGCTGCAAGAGGTCCTCGCGGCGATGGACAAGGCGCGCAAGGACAAGGACGGGCCCGAGCTCGAGCGCCAGATGCGACTCGCGCAGCGGCTATCGTCCGCGGCATTCAATCGCACGACCGAGGCGTGGGAGTGGTACTTCGAAGACGCGGCCTCGGAAGTCTCGAAAGCTCGCGACTTGCCGCGCGCGCAGAAGCTTGTCGACGAGGGCAAAGGCGCTCTCGATCGCGGCGACACCGAGGAGCTGCGGCGGGTCGTGAAGGCCCTGTGGCAACTGCTTCCAGACGACAGCGCGGCCCGCAAGAAGGGCTTTGACTCGGGGGTGCGGTGAGCGACGCGGCGAGCGCGACCAAGCTCGCGGAGAATCCGTTCTTCGTGCTCGGCCTGCCGACCACCGTGAGCCGGATCGAGCTCGAGCGCGAAGCACAAAAGCTCCTCGGCATGATCGAGCTCGGCTTCGCAGGCGCGCTCACCTACGCGACACCGCTCGGTCCTCGGCCGCGGACGACCGAAGCCGTGCGCGCCGCGGTCGCCGCGCTTCGCGATCCGTATCAGCGGCTCGTCGCCGAGCTCTGGGCCTGTCACGCACCGGCGGCCGTGTCGATCGCACCGGAGCCCGCGAGCGAGCCCGCGCAAACGCCTGGCATTCGCCGCGCGCTCGGTTGGAGGCCCTAGGTGTACGCGCTGCCGTACCTGCTGCTCGTGCGACTCCATCGCATGGCGCTCGATGCGCGGCGGCGCGACCGCACGAGGCGTTACTTCTTGTATTCGATCTTGGCAGGGCTCCTCGCCGGTCTCCTCGCCGGGATCGCCGTGCTCCTCGCGGCGGTGCTGTTCTACGCCGGCGTGTGGTGGCTCGGGATCGTGCTGCTCGTGATGTTCGCGGTGCCGATCCTCGAACCGCTGCTCACGCGCCACATCTTGATCCCGCTCGGATCCGCGCGCGCCGCGTACTGGGTCGCGCACTTCACGAGCCTTCGCGACAGCGACGCATACGCGCTGTGCATCGCCGCGTGGGCGCAGGCGATCAAGCCGAGGCCATCGACCGAGGCGTGGATCGCGGCGCGGCGAGATAAGCGGTTGCCGCTCGGCGACTCCGAGATCGTCGTCACGGCGCTGCTGGGAGCGGGACGCGGCGATGCGGAGACGGCGCGCCAGCTCATGCGCTCGGTCGAGCTGATGATCGAGAATCATCCGCCTGTACGCGAGCTCGCCGGAGAGTGGCTCGCCGTCGACGCCGCCGAACGCGGTGCGTGGGCAGAGCTCGCCGCCGACGCGACCGCGGCGCGGTTTCCGGCGACGTCGCTGACGTATTTTCTCGAGGGCGTCGCGGCGCGAAAGCTCTCGGCGCCGGGCGCACCGAGCGCGCGCGAGCTGATCGCACGCTGGCTGCTCGCACCACATCGCCGAGCGACCGCCGCGTTGCGCACGATCGCGCCGACTGCGCCGACCACGAGCGTCGAAACCGACGCCGCAACGGCGCCCGTGATCGCGGGCGAGACTTCGTTACCGCGCGCGGTCTCGGCACATCTTCAGCTCGCGACGGTCAATCCGACGGTCACGTCGTTTGCAGCGACCGTCGGTGCGTGGGACGTCGCGCTCGCCGATCCGGCGACTCGCACCTGGCTCGCCGAGCGCGCACTCGAGCTCGATGCACCCGCCGGCGCCGCCGACCGCGCCCTTGTCGAAGTCACCGCCGCCGTCACCGACGAGCTCGCGCGGATCGCCGATCGCTCCTCGTTCGGCGCACCGGCAGCCCGAGGGCCGGTCGGCAACGCGCTCGTTCGCCGCCTGCGCCACGGTCGCCTCGACGCGCTCGAGTCCGGGTTCGCGCGTTGGGAACAGCGTCGTCACGACGGCGCCGTGCGCGCCGCGATCGACGAGTGGCGAGAGTTCATCGCCCTGCGCGCCTCGTACGATGCGGCAGTTCGCGCCGGCGGACTCGATCTTCGCCGGCTCGCGTTCCCGCCCGCGTACCTCAAAGGCACGAGCATGGCCGCATGGATGTGGAACACGCGGAAGGAGTACGCCGTCTCGCATGCGATCTCGTTGTGGCTACGGGACGAAGCGCTTGCGGTCGGCGACACGGAAGCGATCGAGCTGTGCACGCGCAACGCAAAGCTCGCGGTACCGACTCGGTAGGCGAAATGAGCGACAATGGGCTGGTGAGGCAGTTTGTCCTTTTGGTGCTACTGGCGGGTTGCGACAGGTTTCTCGGGTTCAAGGACGTCACGAATGGTGATGCCCACGTCGATCTCGGCGGGCTCGTCGCGTATTACCCGATGGACGACCTGCGACCGGATCTCGCGACGTGCGCGCCAGATCAGACCGGGCATCACGATGGGATGTGCTTCCCAAGCGCGCCTGCGTTGGTGCCCGGCAAGCACGGCAGTGCGTACGCATTCGACGGTTCGACGGCCATCGCGGTCGCCGGCGCTCCCGATCTCGATGGGACGGCCGGGCTCACGGTCGCCGCATGGATCGCGCTCGATTCTCCCGCCGCTAACGCGGATTGCCCCGTCAATCGCGTGCTCGGAACCGCGGACGATGACGCGTGGCAGATCTGCGTGCTGACCTCGGGGATGTACTACAAGGTCTTCGACGGCTCCGTCCAACAGACACTCGCGTTGACTCTCGGCACGTGGCACCACGTCGCACTCTCGTGGTCGCCGACCACGATGAAGGGATGGCTCGACGGCACGCAGGTCGGTAGCCACCTCTCCGGGCTGATGTTCGATAACCAGCCGATGGTGTTCGGAGCGGACATCGACCGCGGCGCCGCGACCGCCGCGTTCCACGGGCGGATCGACGAAGTCCGGATCTACGATCGCGAGCTCGCGATCGACGAGATCCAAGCGCTCGCCACGCCGTGATCACTTGGTCCAGTTACAGCCGACTTCGTCTTGCGTGATGTGACAGCGCAGGCACATCCGGCGATTGCCGCGATCGAGCGCCTGGCAACGTGCGCTGTTGCGCCAGCCGGCCGGATGTGGCGACGCACGCACACCGCCCGGTTGGGCACTGTGACAGGTCAGGCAATCTTCCTCGCGATGACACGACGAGCATGCAGTCACGTTGCGACGCGCCGCTTGTGCGTGCAGGTTCGGGCCCGCGCCCGGCGATGCCCAACCGCTCGGATGAAACGGCCGATTCGGATCGATGAAAGCGGACTCGCCGCGCGTGCCGAGCCCCGAGCGCTCGTGACATGCGACGCAGAACGATTCGGTGCGATGACACGCGGAGCAATCGGGGCGGCCACGGCGAGCGTCGACCGCGTGCGTCAGCAGGTAATTGCCCGGATGAAACTCCATCGGCTTGACCACGCCCTGATGGCACGCGACGCACTCGCTGCGGTCATGGCACGCGGTGCACGTCGCGCCGACCTGACGCGCCTGCTGCTTGTGATCGCGGGCGAACAGCGGGCCGTGATCGTCGCCGAGACCATCGCGCTGTGGGACGAGCGAGCCGTGCTCGAACTGCGTCTCGAGGAGGCCGCCGAGCTTGGCCATGTGACAGTCCGTGCAGTGCTTCTCCTCGGTACCGTTGGTGTGACACTTGAGGCACGAGCCCATCGTCGGGAGCTGGCGCGTCGTCGCGAGATCGACCGCACGCATGTCACCGTGGCAGCTCTCGCACGCGGTCGCCGCATGCCGGCTGTGATCGAACTTGAGCGGCGTCGGTGTCAGGTAGACACGCTCGACAGCCCGCCCCGCAGCCCAGCCCGGATGACAGCCGGCGCACGCGGCGACGGGTTTGTCGGGCTTTGTCGGATCGTTGCGATCGATCGGATGGCACGCGCGACACGCCGTTTCCGTCGGGATCAGGTTGTCCACGGCCGATCGCGACAACGGTGCCGTCGCATGGCACGTGATGCAACTCGCACCGCGCGCGAGATGCTTGCTGTGCGAGAAGATCAGCGGAAGCCTCTGCATCGGATAGACGACCGGCGACCACTCGACCGGCGGCGTCGTCTCGGCGATGCCGATCGCGGCGACGCACGCGAGGAAGCAGCCAATGAGGATCCAGCGCTTCATTACGGCTCCGGCGAGAACGCGAGATCGAGCACGCCGATCACGCGCGCCTGATAATTGTGGATGTGATCGTAGTCGCCCTCGGCGATCAGGTGAAAGCCGAGACGATCGGCGAGCCGCCAACTCGAGCTCAGCACCGTCGAGCTCGTGAGGTAGGTGCGGCCGAGCGACAGATCATCCTCTCGAACGCCGAGCACGATCGCGCGCGCTCGCAGCCACATCTCGCGCGTCCTTTGCCATGCGGCTTCCGCCGTGCCGCCGATCCGCCGTCCGCCGTACCCGTCGTCCCACAACGCATCGAGCTGGCCGCGCCATCTACCTCCGAACGCTCGCTGGACGCCAGCCTCGACGCCGCCCGCGAGCGACGACGTGTTGTCCTCGTGTGCGTAATGCCGGAGCCAGGCGTTGGCGGTGCCACGCCAAGGGCCGTTCGGCACGTATTGATAGGTCATGCGCGCGTCGGTCGTCGGCTCGATCGAGAACGCATTGAAGATCGAATCTCCGTCGAAGGTCGGATAGAAATATTCGAGGGCCGGCTCGAGTACGTGATCGCCGTGCTGGAGTCTCGCGCCGACGTCGGCGCGATCGATCACGCCATGGAGCAGCGAGACCCGCGTGTTGAGATACGGCATCACCTTGAACCCGCCCGGACGGAAGTTGACGTGAAACCGCGCGTAGCCGTACTCCTCGTTGACGCCGGTGGACGGCGCTTGTCCGAAGTCGTTCGGATACAAGCCGAGGTCGGGATGGTCGAGACGATCGACGGGACCTATCAAGCCGACCGTCTGCGACCAGGTTCGCCGATAGCCGAGCTCGGCTCCGAATCGCTTCGTGTTCTGGACGACCGCGACACCGATCGTCGGTTGCAGCACGTCGCGCTGAGGGCAGTATTCGTAGTCGCTCGACAGCTTGGTGTTCGTGATCGTGCGGTTGCGATCGATCAGCTTCCACGAGCCCGTGCCCGGCGTCGCGCCTTCGACGTACTCGCGACATCCCGCGCCCGACGTCCCATCGAGCTCGTAGGCGGCCACGCCCAGTGGCGAGCTTGCCCGCACACGGAATCCGGCAGAGACGCTGGTCGTGAGCGTAGCGCCGCGATTGCGCACGGCGACGACGTTCACCTTGCCACCGTCGAGAGCGCTGGTTCCCCACCCATCATCGGCGAGGATCCGCCCGAGCTGCACCGTCAGGCGATCGTCGGCGAGTCCCGCGAGCTCGACATAGCCGTACATGAGGTCGAGCGAAGCGACCGATTCGGAGAGCTCGGGGATGACATCGAGGGCATCGCGCTTCAGCGGGCCGGGCAACGTGATGCGGCCCGCGGTGTAGTCTCCAAAGTCGTGATCGATGCGCAGATAGCTCTGCCACGAGACCCGCAAGCCTCGCTCGGCGAGATGCTCGCGGCGCCGCTCGGCGATGTAGTCCCCGATGTCGTAGATCCGAAGCGCGAGCGTCTCGGTGATGCGCCTGCGCCCGAGGAACAGATCCGGGCCGAGCAACCGATACTCACGAAGTTGGTACGCCTGCCCGATCGTATTCGCGCGCAACCAGAACTCGTAGGCGTGTGCAGTGGACGCGCACAGCACGATCGCAGCAGCGACGCATGCCCGGCGAATCATCGACGAGGACGGTATCACCGCCCGACGGTGATCGTCACGACCTCGACCTCCGCATTCGTGCCGACCGCGGCAATGCCCCACGACCCGCGATCCGTCACATGCGGATCGCCGGAAAGATCACATGTCGCGATCGGCATGTCGTCGAGGGAGAGCGTGGCGGTATGACCCACGACGGCGAGTGCGACCGTTCGCTGATTGTTGGGATCGAACGGACCGACGAGGTCACCCGTGCACGAGGTGGTCTGCGTAGCGCCGTCGAGCCGCAGCACACGGGCCGGTTGTCCGGCGACGAGCTCACCTAGCAGCGCGCGGCCGGGGCTCGTTTGCTGCGCGATCAGCGCGACACCGCCGGAGATCCGGACTGACGCCTTCACGGAGCCGGTCGTGTTACGCGGGCCACCGACGAGGGCGCGTGCGGCCAGCGTGTCATCGTTCGCATGCAGGGTGAATCGGGTCGCCGTGAGCGTCCCCGGGTTCGGTGCGGTCAGCACGCCGTCGGCCGTGCCGAGCGGCAACGCGCGAACGTCCCCGGAGTGCGGTCCGACGAGCGAAGGGCGATACAGCCAGGCCGACGAGCCCGAGGCTGCGCCGCCGAGCACCAGCACGCTGCCGTCGGCAAGCCGCGTCAACACAGGCGCGTCGACGATCGGCACTTCACCGGGCGGCGTGGTCGTCGTCCACGTATTCGTCGTCGGCACGAAGCGGGAGATGCGTCCGGTCGAGTCACCGCCGATCGCGACGACGCTGCCGTCTTCGAGCAGTGACAGGCGTGCACGAGCGAGCGCGGGGCCGCCGGACAGCGGCACGACCGTGTCGGACTCGGGAGGCAGCACGCTCGACGCGCCGGATGCGGGCGCGCCGTCGCGATCGAACGCGGTCAGGACCGCGCCACCATCGAGCTGTGCGATCTGGCTGAACACGCCGGTCACGGTGGTCGTCACGCCGGAGCTCGCAAACGGAATTCGCTCGGCGACGCCCGCATCCCCGAATCCTCCCGCGAGCACGAACCTCCGCACGCCGTCGGATTCGGTGCCGAGATCGATCAGCCGCCCGCCGAAGCTCGTGCGCATCGGCGGCAAGCTGACCTTGCCCTCTGGTTCGCCGGGCTCGCCTTCGCTGGTCGAGCTACGCGAGTAGGTGTACGCGAGCGAGCTGTGAAGCGGCGTCGCGCCGGCGTCGCACAGCCCACTCGGTGAATTGCAGCCTCCGATCACGAGCAGCTGACTGTCGTCGACGGCGATCGCGGCGTGAGATAGCCGCGGCGTGATCGTGTACGCGCCGAGAAACGCCTTGCGCTCCGGCACGAAGACCGCGAACGTGCGCCCGCCGCCGCCGGTCAGCACCGCGCGCCCGTCGGGCATTGCGGTCAACGCAGCGCCGATCAGCGAGGTCGAATCATCGCGCAGTCCTGCCGGCAACGCGATCGGCTCGAACGTCGCGGTCGTCGGGTCGTAATACTCCGCCGACGGCTGTGCGGCGCCGCCGACCACGAGCGCGCCGTCCCCGGCTCGCGCGACGAGCGGCGCGACGCGCGCTTCGCCGAGATCACCGACCCGACAAAACCCGTCGGGCGGCACCATCGCAACCGGGAGCACCGTGCCATCCGGCAGGTCGTTGAACGCGATCGGCGGCGTCTTGCCGATCGCACCGCGATCACCACCGGCAACGATCACCTCGACGCCGAGCTGCTCGGTATTCGCGGGAAAGTCGGAGATCTGCGCATCGGTCCTGCGAAGCTCGCCGGTGCCGGTGTACGCGATCAGCCGCACGAGGTTGACCGCGTCTGGCTTCCCGCAGCTCGTCGCAGCTCCATGATCCGGGAACGCGATCGGCACGACCTTGACGTGCGCCTGCGGATCTCCGCAGGCAGCCGCGAAGGCCAAGCAGGGAAGCAGACGGCGAGCCGACACCACCCACATGATACTCTCGCCACGATGACGGAGTTGCCGACGACGTTCGGCAAGTACTATCTGACCGAGAAGCTGGCGACCGGCGGCATGGCCGAGATCTACCTTGCCAAGCTGATCGGCCCGGGCGGCTTCGAGAAGCAGCTCGTCATCAAGCAGATCCATCCGAACCTGACGGGTCAGCGCCACTTCGTCGATCTGTTCGTGACCGAGGCCAAGCTGCTCGTGACACTCGCGCACGGCAACATCGTGCCGGTCTACGAGCTCGGGGTGGTCGACGAGATCTACTTCATCGCGATGGACTACATCGACGGGCCGACGCTGTATCGCCTGACCGAGACGATGGCCGGCCGCGATGGCTTCATGGAACCCGCGATGGCGGCGTGGATCACGGCGCGAATGCTCGAGGGCCTCGATTATGCGCATCGCAAAGGTGAAGGCGTGATCCATCGCGATCTGTCGCCGCGCAACGTGATGCTGTCGCGTGACGGCGAGGTCAAGCTCGTCGATTTCGGGATCGCCGTCACGCTCGGTGAGCCGGGCGAACGCGAGTCCACGCAAGCGGCACCGACCGGATCGTTCCCGTACATGTCTCCCGAACAAGTCCGTCGCGAGCCGCTGACGGGCCAGACCGATGTGTTCGCGGTCGGAGTGCTGTTCTGGGAGATGCTCGTCGGTTATCGCTTGTTCGCGAGACCCGACGCGGAGGCGACGCTCGACGCCGTGCTGCACGCCGAGATCGAGCGGCCTTCGAGCAGGCGCCCCGAGATCCCGGCCAAGCTCGACGAGGTCGTGATGCGGGCGCTCGAACGCGACAAGGCGGCGCGCTGGCCCGATGCCGCCGAGATGCTGACCGAGCTCAATCGCTATCTCTACAGCCTCGACACCACGCCCGGTCCGCGCGATCTCGCAGCGCTCGTCGCGCGCTACTGTCCTCCGTCGACGCGCCGGCTCCCGACACATCTCGAAGCGCTGGCGCAAGAGGCAGCCGCCGCCGAGCCGCCACCACCCGCGGCGGGACCGCGCACCGCGGTGATTCCGCGCGACGGCGCCGCCAAGGGCAAGCGCGCGCAGCGTCACAAGACGTTCGCGACGCACGTCGATCTCAAGGACATGCTCGAGCGCGCGACGCCGATGTTCGGTGTCGAGGCGATTCCGGAGGTGCCGAGCGACGCCGCCGCGCCGCCGACGACCCAAGTCGCACCTCGTGCATCGCAACCGCGAATCGCCGCGCCGGAACCGGCGCCGGAGCCCGAGGCCACACCGGAGCCACGTCCCGGCATCATCATGCCGCGGTTCGCGACGCCGGGCCGAAACCCGCCGGGAGGCGCGCTGCTCGTGATCGCGGGACTCGGCGTGATCGGGCTCTCGATCGCGGCGGTCTACGTGTTCTACAAGGGTCGCGATCGCGTGATGCGCGCCGACGCCGGCCCCGCCGAGGCCGCGACGTACGGGCGACCTCCGATCGATGCTCCGTTCGAGGACGCACCGATCATCGTAGCGCCTCCGATCGACGCGGACATCGCCGATGCGCCGGCCGATGCCGGCAAGCGCGTCCGTGACGGCGCGGCGCCGCATGTCGCGATCGATGCGGGGCTCGCGATCGATGCTGTACACGCGATCGGCACGGCGACGCTCGAGATCGGCGCGGATCCGTGGGGCAAGGTGTTCGTCGATGGCAAGCTGATCGGCACCGCGCCGAACCACTTCGTCGTCGCATCAGGCCATCACACGATCGAGATCGTGTTCGATGCCGAAACGCCGCCGCGGAAGCAGACGTTCTCCGTCGATCTCGGCACCGGCGAGGTCAAGCCGCTGCAAGCCGACTTCCACTAAGAGAGACGCCAACGATGTGTAGCCCGAAGGATCGAGCGTTCGATCCCTGCTGTCGGCCATGGCTCCGCGCAATGGCGTTCGCTCTCGCTTCGCATCGCGCACTCCTCTCGTCTGGAGCCTTGGCGTTCAGTGCTTCATGAAGTCGCCGGGGTCGGTCGAGACGATCGGTGGCGGCTTCGAAGCCGAGACGACCGCGATCACGATGACGGTCGTGATCGCCGCGGCAACGCTGACGCCGCCCCACAGCCACGGGCTGCGACACGCGTGACAGTGTTCCGCCGGCGGCTTTCCCGTCACGCGTGGATCGCCGAACAGGCTCGGCGTGTAGCGCAGCTCGACCGCATGCGTCTCTTGCACGGCGGTTCGTGTCGCTTGGACCAAGCCTTCGCGATTGCCGTAACCGAGCTCGACGATCGCGCTGCATCGTGTTGGCCAGGCGACGCAACGTTGTAAGAGCAGGGTCGGCTCGCCGCGACGTTCGGTGTCGACCACGAGCAACAGCTCGTCGAGATCTGCAAACCGAAGTGCCGCCTCGACGAGGAGCTGTGTCGCCACATCGGGCATGCCGGGCTCGGGCCCCGACTCGAGTGTCGCGAGCTCGTCGTCGCGCTCGAGATCGATCGCGACTTCGCGATGACTATCGTCGACCGCAAAGCCGAGTGCACGCGTCGTGAAGCGAGGTGCGCGCGCCACGACGACGTGCTGGCCGCGCGCGACATCTGCGTCGAGCGGCGATCGACCGAGCTCCTTGCCGTCGATCGAGACGAGCGCGCCCGGTGGCTCGGTCGCGACGTGGACGCGCTTGATCTCGGGCACGACCGCGCGAGCGGCCGCGACCGCCGAGACGATGTCGGGCGAGAACTCGGCGAGCGTGATCGGCCGATCCGGATCGAGCGCGAGTGCGAGCGCGATCGCCGCCTGCGCTTCCTGCGCGCGCCCGAGCTGCCCGAGCACGGCGCCCAGCTTGAGTGCCGCCTCGGCATACAGCGCGTCACCGCCCGGTAAGGCGACAAGAGCTTCCGCTTCGGTTCGCGCGCTGGCGAGCCGCGACTGCGCGAACTCGAACTGCACGCGCAAATACGCGCGCCATCCTTCGTCGATCATCTCGCGGACGCGCCTGAACCGCTGCACCGTCTCGATCGGCACGGCGCCGGAAGCGACCGCCGCCCGCGCCCGTGCGATCGCATCGCTCTCGACGCGCGCCTTGCCGTCGACCGCGCCGGTTGCGGCCTTCGCGATGGCAACACGATCACCGCCGATCGCGATGACGCCGATGCCATCTGCAGACGCGACACGCGTCAGCCAGATCGCGATCGCGCCCGCGATCCACAATGTCCTCACCTGGCCGAGTATACTCGCGCCATGCCTTTCGAATGGCTCGACCGCAAGCCTGCACCTACGAATGGTCCGCAGCTGCGTACCAATGTCGCAACGGCGGAGCTCGCCCACCGCGCGGCCCTGCTCTATCGGCTCGGATTTTCCCAGAAGGCGGCCACGGAACGCCTGGTCGCGCGCGTCGCATGGGAATTCGATCCGCCGTCGAAGGCCGACCATCATCGCCGCCCCGATGCGCTCTCCGACCAAGCGATTGCAAAGATCGTCGCCGACACGTACGCGCGCAAACCGGGCTGACTTTGTTCCGGCGCGCGCTCCTCATTCTCGCGGTGATCCCGGCCGCCGCATGTCAGCCGCCCGGCGCCGGCACGCCGACGACGCGAGCCGCACCGCTGGCGCAGCAATACACCCTGCTCGATCTGATCGGCGGCTGGCGGTGGGTCCTGCGCGCGAATGAGGCGGGCACCTCGCGGATCGAGGACGAGCGCTGGCGGTTGCGCTCCGATCCGGCACAGCCGATGAAGCTCCTCGGCCGTTACGTCCGCTCGGTCGAGGTGCGCTCCCTCGATGGCCTGCCGTTTCAGTGCAACCAGCGCCCGTGGTACCGCCAACGAGCGGTCTACGACCTCACCATCGAGCTCGGCGATCACGGCTTCGTCGCGCACGAGTCGAGCTACACGACCGAGCCATCACCGTGCGATCACGGCTTTCGTCACATGAGCGACTACGAAGCGCTGCCCGCGGGCAACCGCCTCGCGATGAAGTGGGACGGCGGCTCGCAATACCTGTGGCAGACCGACGACACGATGGCGCCGTTGCCCGAGCCGCCGTGGCCCAAGAAATTCGAGCCGATCGGCCCGTGGCGATGGGTTGCGCGCTCGTACGACGACGACGGCAACATCCGCGACGAGACCGAGTGGTGGGAGATCACGCGGCGCACGGACACGCGCCTCGACATCACGTATCGCCGCCGGGTCAACGTGCACAGCCCCGACGGCAAGCCGATCGCGTGCGCCGGCGCGCCCTTCTGGAGCTTCGACGACGCCTACGTCCTCGATGGTCAAAAAGAGGAAGAGCACTGGCACCTCTACGAGCTCGCGGTCGAGCCCGGGGACCACGCCTGCTTACGCGCGACGCCGAAGCGTAACCTCGACGAAGCAACCGCCGAGCAGATCGGCGATTACTTCATCCTCGAGTGGCGTGGCAAGCGCCACCAGATCTTGTATCGACCGGACGAGAGCACGCCCCAAGAACTACACTAGAGGCCCGACGCGTAGACCTTCGTCATGTAGTCCTCGATCATTCGATCGGACGAGAACCGCCACTGCGACATCGTGATGCTGGCGCGCATGAGCGCGACCCACCGGCTGCGCTCTGCATACGCCGGCATCACCTCGCGCTCGATCACGTTGTGCAGGATCTCGCGATCGCGCTTGTCGACGCGCGCCTCATCTTTTTCATCGAACGGATCGTCGTTCGGATCGGGGTCTCCGATCTTCCAGCCGGTGATCCCGTGCTCGCAGCCCTCGGGCCACCAGCCGTCGAGGATCGACAAGTTCGGCACGCCGTTCATCGCCGCCTTCATGCCACTCGTGCCGGAGGCTTCGAGCGGCCTTCGCGGGTTGTTGAGCCAGACGTCCGCGCCGCGTGTCAGGATGGCGCCGAGGCGCATGTCGTAGTTCTCGAGGAACACGATGTTCGCGGGGTGCTTCTTCGCAGCCTCGACAAGCCGGCCGACCAGCGCCTTGCCCGCGAGATCGCGCGGGTGCGCTTTGCCCGCGTAGACGATCTGGATCCCCTGCTCGAACAGCCTGCGTAGGGAGCGCTCGTCACTGAGGATCAGATCCGCCCGCTTGTACGATGCTGCGCGCCGGGCAAACCCGATCACGAGGCGGTCGTGCGCGAGCTTGATGCCGCTGCGCGACTCGACCTCCGCGAGCAGCTCGGACTTCATCGCCTGGTGCGCGGACCACAGCTCGGCGTCTTGACGCGCCCGCGGCTTGTCCGCGACGAGGGCCGCACGAATCCGCGAGTCCTGCCACGTCGGCGCGTGCACGCCGTTCGTGATGCTGATGATCGGTGCGGCACCCGAGACGTCTTTCCACATGCCGCGGGCGGTCTCACCGTGCAGCTCGGCAACGCCGTTCGCGATGCGCGCGAGCCGCAACCCCGCGACGGTCATCGAGAACGGATCGCCGCCGATCATCTCGAGCTCGCTATCGGTGAAGCCGACGTCCGCGTCGATCTTCCGCATCAGCTCGAGGTCGTGGACCTCGTTACCTGCTGGGACCGGCGTATGCGTCGTGAACACGACGTGCGGCCGCAGCTTCGTGAGCCGCTCGGTCAGCGACGAGCCACCGAACGTCGCCTGACGCAGCAGCTCGAGCCCGGCGAACACCGCGTGGCCTTCGTTGAAGTGATAGATCTCGATCTTCTCCCCGAGAGCCTGCATCAGCCGCACGCCGCCGACACCGAGCAAGATCTCCTGGGCGAGCCGATCCTCGACCCCACCGCCGTACAGGCGCTGGGTGATCCAGCGATCCTCATCGCGCTCGGGCTCGAGCAGGTACAAGGTCGACGACACGTAGCGATCGACTCGCCAGACCTTGAGCGGGATCCGCTTGCCGCGGACAGTGACGTCGACCCGGACATCGACACGCCGCAGTGCGTCGCGAGGCGTCTTGGGATAGTGGTCCTCGATCGCCCCGCCGGAACCAACGAGCTGGCGCGTGTAGCCCTCATCCCAAAACAGGCCAATTCCGGTGACCGGGGCATGGAGGTCACCGACCGACTTCATGTGATCGCCCGCGAGGATGCCAAGCCCGCCCGCGTAGATCGTAAATGCGGGATCGAGCCCGTACTCCATGCAGAAGTACGCGACACGGGGACACAGCGACATTAAAGACTCCTCCGGAGCCGGAACGTGCCTTGACCGGCGTCACGTCGCAAGCACCGCGGCGCGAAAGCCGCGTGTCTGTTGCCAAATACAACGTGTTGCGATCCGCATCTTTTGTTGGCCGGCAGCGGTCCGACCGAGTACACAATGAGAGGATGAAACCCAAGCCGTCCGGACCACGCATCAAGCGTCCGGCGGTCTCCGCGGAAGAGCGCGAGGCGTTTCTCCGGGCCGTGGGCGACGTCAAGCCGCTCGATGCCCGCGACCGCGTGGCCGTGCCGCCAAAGCCGCCTTCACCGGTACGCGTGGTCGAGCTCCCGCCCGAGGTCAAGCTGACCCCGGAAGTCGACGGCTCCCGGTACGCGGCGCGTGCGCCCGGCGTGTCACGCACCCAGATTGCCGAGCTCCGAGCCGGTAAAGTTCGCGCAGAGCTCACGCTCGACCTGCATGGCAAGACGGTCGAGCGCGGCACCGTGGAGCTGCGTCAATTCCTGTTCGAAGCCCGTAAGGTCGGTCGCCGCTGCGTGCTGATCGTTCACGGCAAGGGCCTGCACTCCGAGCATGGAGCACCGCTCCGTGACGCGGTGCTGAGCGAACTGTTAGGGCCGCTCTCGGGTCTGATCTCCGCGTTTGCGTCCGCCGCACCGATCGATGGCGGCGAGGGCGCGACCTACGTGATGATGAAAGGGCACCGATGATGCGGCGGACCATCGCGAACGTCGTGCTCGTGCTCGCCCTTCTCGTGGCGACCGCTCATGCGAAGCCCGCGGCTGTCGTCAAGACGCGTGCACCGAAGCCCGTCGCATCCACGCCAGCGCCCGCACAGCCAGCGCGGCACGATGGCGCACACGCACGCGTCAGCTTCGGTCAGCTCGGCGTGCTGCGCCAACCGCGCGAGGCGGTCGGCCGCCGCGAGGAGCCGCTCACCGCCGAAGAAGACACCGCCAAGCAGATCGAGAAGCTGTTGCGCGGACCGCTGCGCACGGGTGTCACCGGGTTGTTCGTCGCCGACGCGCGATCGGGAGAACCGCTGTTCGCGGTCAACGCCGACGATCCGCTCAATCCCGCTTCGAACGTCAAGATGATCTCGACGGCCACCGCGCTCGAGCTCCTCGGCCCGCAGTTCCGTTATCCGACGCGTTTGCTCGGGCCCGAACCGGATGCGGCCGGAGCGATCCGCGGCAACGTCTACTTGCTCGGCAGCTGGGATCCGACGCTCACCACCGCGGATCTCGACGAGATCGCACAACAGCTCGCGCTCCGTGGCGTGCGCCGGCTCGAAGGCAACGTGATCGTCGGCGCCGATCCGACGCGCGACGGAATCTATCGCGCGGTCATCCCGATCGACGTCAAGGCCGGTCTCCCGGGCACGGCGCCCATCGCGACGGCTCCCGCGGGCTTCGACCTCGTGACGTTCAAGATCACCGCGAAGACGGCCGGGTTCGTGGCACGGTCGCGGCTCTCGTTCATCGAGGAAACCATCAAGGACCCCACCGGTCACCTGCGCGTGCAAGTCACGATCGCCGGCACGATCGGCAAAGGCGGACAGACCACGCTCTCGCTCGCGACGAAGGAACGCACCGCGGATGCCGCGTTCGCACTGCGCGCCGCGCTCCGCGCTCATCAGATCGATGTCACCGGCGACGTCGCGATCGCGGAGCTCGGTGACTTCATCGGCGACTCCGTCACCGCGGGCGGTCTGCCGCACGAGCTCGGCCGTCATGAATCGTCGCAGCTCGCCGACATCATCGCGCACGTCAACAAATGGAGCATCAACTGGCTCGCCGATCGCGTGATCATGACGGCCGCCGCACTCGCGCATCGCACGACGCCTTCGATGGAGGTCGCGCTCGACGCGATGTACGGCTGGCTCGAGCGGCATCCGCACCTCGCGAAGAACGATGTCCTCGTCGATACCGGCTCTGGCCTGTCGTATCGCACGCGGATCACGGCACACGAGCTCGTGTCGGTCGTCCGCAGCGCGGCGGGATTCGGCGACGGCGATCCACTGCTCGCCCCGAACGCACTCGCCTCCCATGCATGGCTCGACTCGCTCTCGATCTCGGGCACCGACGGCACGCTGTCGCGCCGGTTCGGCACCGCCGACGTCCGCGGCCGGATCCGCGGCAAGACGGGCACGCTATCGACGGTGATCGCGCTCTCGGGTGTGCTCGACATCGATCCGACTCGTCCGCTGGCGTTCTCGATCGTGACCAACGGCGATCGCCCGCTCTCCAAGGGCTACGTCCGCAGGGCGCACGAACAGCTCGTCGGCCTCCTCTGCAAGTACCTCGCGAAGACCACCAAGGCCGTCGCGCCGCTGCAGCTCCAGCCGCAGGTGCAGGACGTCCATCCCGCGCTGCCCGACGTCCATCCCGCCCTGACCGACGTCCAGCCTGCGCTCCCCGACGATCTCGAAGAATCCGAGCCGGACTCCGCGCTCGACGCCGAGACCGCCGGCCAAAAATAACAACCCGTCGACCTCGGCCTGATCAACTTAGGCCACGGATCGGGGTCGCCACACGAAGCGTGTGTACGACGTGACGCGAGCCAGGCGCGTGCGGTCGAGTCTCGAAGCGAATGCGACCCGACGGTCCAGGCCGAGACTGCGCGCTACGGCTTTACGAAGCGCACGACGAAGCGATCGCTCGTGCCTCGCTTGTCACCCGCGGCTTTCGGCGAGGAGTTCCAATCGCGTTTGTCGTCGGGATTGCGCAGCACGTCGGTCTCGGCGTCGAGCTTGAACCCGGCGGCCGTGATCTCCTGCTTCACGACGTCTTCTTCGATCCGATGCGTCGTCTCGACGTCCGCGACGCCGTGTCCCGCGGGTGCACTGTGATCGACGATCGCGTAGATGCCACCAGGCTTGAGCGCATCGAACACGGCCTTGTTGAGCTTCGCGCGGTCGACTTTCTGCCACACGAAGTCGTGATAATTGAGGATGCACAAGACGGCATCGAGGTTCTTCGCCTCCGGCGGGAACGGCGTCTCGGTCGGCTGCTCGACGAGCACGGCGTTCTTCATCACCGGCTTCGCCATGCGCTCCGTCACCGGACCGCGCGCGAACCTGTCCATGATGTCCTTGGTGTTCTGCGCGTAGACCTTGCCGGACTCGCCGACGATCCGGGCGAGCATCTCGGTCGAGTAGCCCCCGCCGGCGAACAGCTCGCCGACCTTCTGACCGGGCGCGATCTTGAAGAACGTGAACACCTCCCCCGGCTTGCGTCCAGCGTCGAGCGCGCGATCTTTTTCGTCGCGATCCGGTGCCGCGATCGCAGCCTTGATCGCATCCGTGGTGTCCGCGGAAGGCGTGTAAACAGCCGGCGGCGGCGGGGTCATCGCGGCCGCTGATCCCGCGGAACCCGTGCTCGACGCCGGCGCCGGTGCGGGCGTGTCTTGGGTCTTCGACTTCGAACATGCGCACAGGAGCGCCACGACAAAGAGGTAGTTCTTCACGCGCCGAGACTACCAGCGTTCGCGCGCGATGCAGGCATGTCGCAGGCGGACCAAACGCCTGGTACGTGTTGGCCGTCGGGCGGTGCCGCCGAGCGGTGAGCTACTCGTCCTGTGCGAACGATTGTGCGAGCGTCTCGAGCACGCCCTGATCTTCGAGAGTTGTCGTGTCGCCGCGCGCCGTCGATCCGGACGCGACCTCGCGCAGCAACCGCCGCATGATCTTGCCCGATCGCGTCTTCGGCAGCGCATCGGCGAAGCGGATCTCTTCGGGGCGCGCGAGTGCGCCGATCTGCGTCGCGACGTGCTCGCGCAGCTCCTTCGCGAGCGCGTCATCGGCCTTCATTCCGGACCGCGGCGTCACGAACGCGACGATCGCCTGCCCTTTCAGCTCGTCGGGCCGGCCCACGACTGCTGCCTCCGCCACTTTCGGATGCGAGACCAGCGCGCTCTCGACCTCCATCGTCGAGAGGCGGTGGCCGGCGACGTTGATCACGTCGTCGACGCGTCCCATGATCCAGAAGTAGCCGTCCTGATCTTTGCGCGCGCCGTCGCCCGCGAAGTAACAGCCCTGGACCTCGCCGAAGTACGTCTTCGCGAACCGATCGTGATCGCCGAAGATCGTGCGTAGCATCGAGGGCCACGGCTTCTTGATCACGAGGAAGCCGCCTTCGTTCGGCTTGCACGGCGTGCCGTCCTTGTGCACGACATCCGCCGCGATTCCCGGCAGCGGCCGCGTCGCCGAGCCCGGCTTCGTCGGGGTTGCACCCGGCAGCGGCGAGATCATGATGCCGCCGGTCTCGGTCTGCCACCACGTGTCGACGATCGGACAGCGATCGCCGCCGATCTGCTTGCGGTACCACATCCAAGCTTCTGGATTGATCGGCTCGCCGACCGAGCCCAACAGGCGCAGCGACGACAAATCGTGCTTCGCCGGCCACTGATCGCCCCACTTCATGAACGCGCGGATCGCCGTTGGCGCCGTGTAGAACACGGTGACGCCCCACTTCTCGATGATCTCCCAGAACCTATCTGGCCCGGGCTGATTCGGCGCGCCCTCGTACATCATCACGGTCGCGCCGTTCGCGAGCGGCCCATAGACGACGTAGCTGTGTCCCGTCACCCAGCCGATGTCGGCGGTGCACCAGAACACGTCTTCATCGCGCAGATCGAACACCAGCTTCGTCGTGTACGTCGCGCCCACTAGATAACCGCCGGTCGTGTGGACGATGCCTTTCGGCTTGCCGGTCGTGCCGCTCGTGTACAGCGAGAACAACGGATGCTCGCTGTCGAACGCCTGCGCCTCGTGCTTTCCCGACGCCTTGTCGACGACGTCGTGCCACCACACATCGCGCGAGGTCCACTTGACCTCGTTGCTGCAGCGCTTCAACACGACGACCTTCTCGACGGTCGAGCCCTCGACGGCGCGATCGACATTGTCCTTGAGCGGCACGATCTGTCCGCGCCGCCAGCCGCCATCGGCCGTGATCACGACCTTGGCTTTCGCGTCTTTGATCCGATCCGCGAGCGCCTCGGCCGAGAACCCACCGAAGATGATCGTGTGCGGTGCACCGAGCCGCGTACACGCGAGCATCGCGACCGCCGCTTCCGGCACCATCGGCATGTAGATCGCGACGAAGTCCCCTGCCTTGACGCCGAGCGCCGCGAGCGCATTCGCCGCCTTGCACACCTCGCGCTGCAACTGCCCGTACGTGATGACGCGCGAGTCACCGGGCTCGCCCTCGAAGATGATCGCCGCCTTGTTCCTGCGCGTGCTCGCCGCGTGCCGATCGACGCAGTTGACGCTGACGTTTAACCTGCCGCCGAGAAACCACTTCGCATCGGGAAGCTTCCAGTCGAGCACGCGGTCCCACTTCTTCGACCAATGGAGCTCGCTCGCGACCTCGGCCCAGAAGCCTTCCGGATCCTCATCAGCTCTCCGATCCAGCTGCTCGTATTCGGCCAGGCTCTTGACACGCGCATGCGCGGAGAAGGTAGGTGGTGGCGGAAAGCTGCGCGTCTCGGTGAGCACCGATTCGATCGAAGACGTCGACATGTTCCTCCTTAGACAATCGCGATGGCGTCGATCTCGACCTTGGCACCTTTTGGCAGCCCTGCAGCCTCGACGGTCGCTCTCGCCGGCGGATCGAACGTGAACCGCTCGCCATAGAGCTCGTTCACGGTGCCGAAGTCCTTCATGCTCGCGAGATAGATCGTGGTCTTCACGACATCCGCGAAGCTCGCTCCCGCCGCGGCGAGCACCGCGCCGAGGTTCGCGAGCACCTGCTGGGTCTGCGCGGCGACATCGCCTTCGACCATCGCTCCCGTCACGGGGTCGAGCGCGATCTGGCCGCTGCAGAAGATCATCCGCTTATCACCGACCGGCACGACGACCGCCTGTGAATACGGTCCGATCGCCGCCGGCGCCTGCGAGGTCCTCACGATGTTCCGCTGCATGCCCGTCGTCGTATCACGACTCGCAATTGACAGCGGAGCCCACCCGTTGCTACACACCGGATCTCTCGGGCGTTTAACTCAGCGGGAGAGTGGCACCTTCACACGGTGCAAGTCGGGGGTTCAATCCCCTCAACGCCCACCAACAAGCGATGCTGACGGCCGGTCACGAATGACCGCGCTAGCGCTTGCGCGTCAGGCCTTCAGCGCCGGTGACGGTCTCGTCGGAGGCCTGCCAATCGACGAGCTGTTCGTCGTCGACCGCGATCTCGCGCTCGCCCCAGTCTTTCTCGACCGAGGTTTCGGTCTCGAGCTCCGACACTTCAGTGCCACCGCGGCGAACGGGTCGTGCTCCAGGAGCCGGCGTCGGCGCGGGGCCAACGGTGGTCGGCGCTTGCGCGATCGCTTGCGGCCTGCGCGCCGCGACACTCGCCGAGGTCATGCGACCGATGCCGGTCTGGCTCTGCCGAAACCGTTGACCGGTCGGTGTGCGCGCGCGCCCGGCGGGTGAGGCGGTCTTATCTTCGTCATCGAGATCGAGGTTCGCGAGTGATTGACTGCTCGATGCCGGCGCCGGGATGCTGGTCTTGGCCGCAGCCGTCGCGGGTTGCGGAGTCGGACGTGCAGGCGCCTCGGCCGCGGGCGGCGGAGGCGCGAGTGGGACGCCACGCGAAGGCGTGGGGACGCCAACACCTCGCGGAGGTGTTGCGGTGGGAGTGCGCGCGGGCAACGGTCCGGTGGGTACGGATGCCGGTGCTGACACGACAGGCTTCGCGGCAGTCGCCGCCGGTGCGGTCGGAATCGCCACACTGCGCACGCCACCGAGCGCTCGTGTCGCGATTTCGGAGATCACGGTCCACATGATCGTGCTCGGAATGTGCTCGCACAGATTCGGCACTCCGATCGTGTCGACCACGAGCTGGGCATCGACCTTGGGTGCACCAAGACACGCGGTCAACAACCTCGCCCACAGAGGACGCGGCAGGTGCTGAGCCAACAGCTCCGGCGTGACGAAACGAAGGACGTCCTCGGGCGTACCGAGCCCGATATCGAGCGCGCCGCTCAGCGCGTCGACGAGGAACGCCTTCGTGTTCACGACTTCACACCTGCTCGCGCAGCAGCGGCTTGGATACAGGCCCACAACACGTCATGTGGAAGGTGCTTCGCGAGCAGCTCGGGCGTGACGGTCTCCAGCACGCGATCCGGGGTCATCGATCCGGCCGCGAGCGAGGCCGCGAGCACCTTGCTCAGAAGCTCTGGCGGCAAGTGAGTTGCGAGAACATCGGGGGTCGCGTGGGCCAGGACGTCGGCCGGATTGAAGATTTGATTGTGAAGTCCCGACTCGACGACTTTTGCAAACCAAGCTTCCCGCTGATCTTGAGACATGGATACGACGTTACACCTTCGCCTAATCGGGCAACACACCGAATTCGCTCGAATTCATGAACAAAGACTTGCTTTGATGTAGGGCGTCTTGCACGGTGAAAGCTTCGATGTCCGAGACGCGCGGAAAGCTTTCCTCGGGCACGGTGCTGTACCGGTTTGTCGAGGCCGCCGTGGAGGTCTTGCTCGTCCACCCGGCCGGCAACTACAACCGGCGCGCGCCTTGGGGCATCCCGAAAGGCGCACCCGATCCGGACGAGGACCTCGAAGCGACGGCTCGTCGAGAAACGCTCGAAGAGACCGGGCTTGTCGTCGAGGGTCCGCTGGTCGATCTCGGACACGTCGACTACACGCGCTCCAAGAAGCGCGTGCACGGGTTTGCCGCAAAAGCCCCGGAAGATGCCGTACCTCGCTGTGCATCGTGGGAAGTCGACAAAGCCGAATTCATCGAGATCACGCGCGCGCGACGGATCATCCATCCCGACCAGGCGGCGCTGCTCGATAGACTGCAGCGTCATCTGGGTCTGACCTCGGATCATGCAAGTGCCGAGAAGACTTCGGCTTGAATCCTCGTCGAGGAACGGTCGCCTGACCTCGGTCCGACAGGGCTGTCGCCAAACCTGACATGCGGATCGTTTCTGCTCGACAAAACTGCACGTCGTGGCAACACTCTGTTGCCGTAGTCTCGATTCGCTAGCCAAGTCGCCGCTCGCAACCAGCTGAAAAGCTGTCAGCGGATCGACCTAGCTGGATGGCTTGGTTGCGTACCGCGATTGGGTGCGCAACCTGCAATGAGACGCAGAGCAGCTTCGCTCGTATCCCATGTAGGGAATCACGACGTGGTTGCAACGGTTCGAATCGAAACGGCGTCTTATCTCGAAGGACAGGAGTACCGCCATGGCCACCACCACTCATGCAGCTCGTCGCCGACAGCGTCCAACGCGTCGGACAACCGCGAGCACGGCTCATGCGCGGGCGCATCGGCCAACTGGCTCCGATGCTGTGCGACGCACTCGCTCGGCCGCACCCGGCGCCGTGGCGCAGCCGCTCGCTCCCGATCCGATCCCGGCTGTCGTTGCCGCGGCGGCCGCAGAGCCGGCGCCGAAGACCGTCCGTCCGATTCGGACGCCGGACTCCGATGATCATCTCGCCGCGTATTTCCGGCAGCTCGCAGAACACGAGCTCCTGACGCCGGAAGACGAGCGCGAGCTTTCGCAGGGCATCGAGGACACCGAGATCCTGACGTGGGAGCGCGTGCTCTCGCGTCCCGATGCGGTCGCCCCCGTGCTCGCGCTGGTCGAGCCGAACCTCGAGCAGCCGGTGAAATTTCCAAATCTGACGAAGGCCATCGAGGACCTTCAGAAGACGAAGCGTGCGCCCGGCGCGAAGAAAGACACCAAGGGCCAAAAGAAGCTCGCCGTCGCCGCGCGCGAAGCCGCGCTCGCACTGCGTGCGCTCGATCTCGATCGCGTGCACATCGATGCCGTCGTGCGCGACCTGTATCGCGCGCGCGAAGCAGCGCTCGCAGGTCAAGAGACGTGGTTCCTCGAAGGCGCCACGAAAGACGCCGGGACGTACGTCGATGACGTGCGCCAGGCACATCGCGATGCTGCGAATCTGCGCGACGAGTTCGTGCGGGCGAACCTGCGCCTCGTCGTGACGATGGCGCGTCGCTACGACCGCGGCGGCATGCCGCTCGCCGATCTGATCCAGGAGGGCAACCTCGGCCTCATGCACGCGGTGTCGCGGTTCGACTACCGGCGTGGTCTGCGGTTCTCGACCTACGCGTGCTGGTGGATCCGGCATGCGATCGGCCGTGCGCTCGCAGACAAAGCTCGCGCGGTTCGCATCCCGGTGCACATGCTCGAGGCGCAGCAGCAGCTCGAGAAAGTTCGCCAGACCCTCGTCGGCGAGCTCGGCCGTCCGCCCACTCCGCAAGAGCTGGCGAAGGCTGCTCGGGTTCCGCTCGCGAAGCTGAACCAGATGCATCGCTACATCATGGGTCAGCCGATGTCTCTCGATCGGCCGATCCACGACGACGACGACCGCAGCTTCGGCGACACGATGGCCGATCCGGACAGCGAGGAACACTCGCCGGCGGACGACCTCACGACGCAGACGCTGACGTCGCAGGTCAAGCGGCTCCTGCACCACCTATCCCCGATCGAGGCCGACGTGCTCACGAAGCGCTTCGGGCTCGGCGATGACGAGGAGCGGACGTTCCGCGAGATCGGTGACCAGTATCATCTGTCGCGCGAGCGGATCCGTCAGATCCAGAACTCGGCACTCGACAAGCTGAAGCGGGCGCTCGAGCGCGAGCATCGCGGCCACGTCGAGATGTAACCGTCCCACCGACGCGATAGTGTTGCCCGATGCGGACTTGCGTCGTGGCGGTGCTGTGGTGCGTGATCGCGGGACAAGCGTTGGCGGACGCCCAGTGGCCGATCGATGTTCCGGCGGGCTGGGAAGATCGCAGCGACGCTGCTGCCACGCAGCTTCAGAACCTGCGTGGCATTCCCGGCACGGTCGGCGTCGACGGCGCGCTGTGGATCAAGGATGAGGTGCAGCTGACCGTGCTCGTGTGGCGGACACGTGGCCAAGAAACGCTGACGCGCTCGAGCCTCGAGGAGATCGAGCGCGGAATCTTCAGCGGAAGCTCCAAGCAGGCGACGAAGCAGCTGTCGTATCGCTCGAGCTTCGTCGGCGATCAGCTGCACGCAGAGCAGATCGACGAAGTCGGCGACGCGCGAGTGCACCAGGTGAGGATCCTCGCCGGCGACACGTCTGAGATCGCGCATATCGTCATCGTGACCTGCGCCGGCGCGTCGACGGCGATCGGCCCGTGCGAGACGATCCAGCACGGAGCGAAGCTGAACCTGCGGAACCAGAGCGTCCTCGGCACTTCCGAATCGATCGCCTACAAGATCGGATATGTCCTACCGGTCCTCGCGGCAATCATCGGCGCGATCTTCCTGGCCGTGTACAACGTCGTTCGGCGTCGCAGTGTAAGTCGACGTAGGTCGTAGATTTTCGGAACCGCTGGCGCCCGCGCGTCGTCGAACAACGACCGGGGGGGAGGCCTATGAGCAAGTCGGTCGCACTGCGAACGTCTTTGATCTGGCACGACGAGGTGATGAACGACCTCGTGAGCGAGAAGCCGCAGGCGATCTCGATCGGGCCGTCGAGCGCGTCGACGTTCATCACGCCCGATATCGGGTTACCGGATGAATTTGCGATCGTGCGGCCGGGCAAGCGCGGTTATCTGCTCGCACTCGGCGAGAAGATGCGAGGCACCGTGTGCTTCGCCGGCGTCGAGCACGATGTCGCGACGCTCGTGCAGACACGCGGCGAGAACGGCTTCGTCGCGAGCGTGATCGGCGGTGCGGACTAGGGCGTGGTCGAGCTCGACGAGACGGGCCGGTACAAGCTGTTCTTTCAGTTCGTTCCGCTCGAGGAGCAGCCCGCGCCGCGCAGGCCAGATCAAGTCCTGCTACCAGCGCGTGCTCGACCACAGCACGGGGCTCGGAGGCACGATCACGCTGAGCTTCAACATCGCGCCGACCGGTGACGTCACGCAGGTCTCCGTTGTGAATGACTCGATGCGCGATGCCGAGGTCGCGAGCTGCGTCGCGCGCGCGATCCACACTGCGAGTTTCCCGACGAGCGGCGGCGGTGCAAACGTGAAATATCCATTCGTGTTCTCTCCCGGTGGCTAGGTAAATCTGGGAGAGGAAAATTTCGGAAACCGATAAGCGAGCAAACCGCGATCGCGCGAGGCTACACTGGCCGCCATGGCTGGGATCGAAAGCTTCGACGATGTCCACGCTCTCGAAGAGCGCGAGCTCAAGACGTTGCTCGACGAAGGACACCCCGAACAACGCGTGTGGGCGATCTGGGCGCTCGCGTTGCGTTCGACACTGGATGCGAGTGCGCTCGCATCGCGACGAGAGCCCGATGCGGGCGTGCGGCGCAACCTCGCGGTCGTGCTCGCGGGGCACGGACACTACGACCTGCTCGTCGCGCTCGCGAACCGCGATCCGGCTCCGGAAGTTCGCGCTGCAGCGATGCAGCTCGTGGTCAGGCTCGCGATCGACGGTGCACTCGCAAGCGTTCACGTCACCGAGCGCGCGCTGAAGGATAGCGCCGAGGTGCGCGTCGCGGTGCTCGGGTGCATCGCAGAGCACTCGCCGACGTGGGTCGTCGATCTCGCCGAACGCATGCTCGGCGACCGCGAAGGCGAAGTCCGTTACGAAGCGTTCGAGGCGCTGTTGCGCGCGGGCCGGATGCCACCGGCGCTGATGTGGCTCGAGGAAGCATCGGAGGCAGATGCACGGCTGGCGCTCGTGCGCTGGAGTGGACGCGGCGATTTGCGCGGTTGCGCGGAAGCGCTCGCCGGCTCGTCACGGCGCTTGCGGAATTTGTTCGTGGATTCGGTCCGCGCGGCGACCTGGCACGATCTCGCGCCCGTGATCGGTCACGACCCCGTGCTGATCCGCGCGCTTGCGGGCCGCAATCGCTCGGCATTCGAGCAGGTTCCGCTTGCCGTGCTCGTGCGCGCTGCGATCAAGGATTCCAGCGACACGTGGATCATGCTGATCCGCGATCGACTGGCCGCGCTCGACGCGCCCGACGAGGTCGCGCACGTGCTGCCGGAATATCGCGACGTGTGCTCGCGGCGAATCGCCGACCTCGATACCCAGGTCGCGAAGCTGCGGGGCCAGAACGACGACGCCGCCGATAGCGAGGCGAACATGCTCGAGGATCTTCGGCTCGCGTTCGAGCACGCGCTCGATCACACGTCACGCCTGCTCGTGCACTGAGGCGGACAAGACAGCAGCGCGTCGGACCCGACAAGTCACGGTGCACGACGCGCCGAGTGACGTTCGCGCCGAGAAACCGCACATCGGAGCCAAAGCCCGAGCCGAAGATCAACTCCGCGAGCCGCGCCCGAGTAGGAAGCGGAGGAGTGCTTCCGCTTTCGGTGCGAAGGTGTCGAGCTCGACGTATTCGGTCGTGGTGTGGAAGCCGGCGCCGCGAGGACCGAGGCCGTCGATCACGGGGACGCCGAGCGGACCTATCGTGTTGGCGTCGGAACCGCCGCCGAGGAGCGCGGCCTCGCCATCACCGAGGCCGACCGAGCGCGCACAGGCCGCATACTCCTCGCGCAACGCGGCCGACGCCGTGGTCCGCTCGAGCGGAAGTCGGCGGGCGCCTCCCGTGACTTCCATCCGGACGCCCGCGATCGCGGCCGTTTCGGCGGCGGCGCGGATCGAGGCGACGAGCTCTTCGGCGTCGGCGACCGTTTCGTAACGCAGATCGAGCATGCACTCGGCGCGCTCGGGAACCGTGTTCTTGGAAGTGCCACCGGAGAACTGGCCGACGTTGACCGTGCGGCCGCGCGTGTAATCCGTCAACTGCTGCGCGGCGTCGACGAACTTCGCGAGCGCCCAGATCGCGTTCGCGCCGTCCTTGTGGTTGTTGCCGGCGTGTGCGGCCTTGCCGTGGGCGACGACCGTCATCGCGCCGACGCCTTTGCGGCGCGTGATGATCGCGTCGGCCGCGCGGCCGGACTCGAACACGAGTGCGCACGCGGCACCGCGGGCTGCTTCGATCAGGTGTGGCGTCGAGCTCGGAGATCCGATTTCTTCATCGGCGACCGAGACGACGACGATCGGCAGGTCGGCGAGAGCACCGACCTCGTCGAGAGCGGCGAGCGTGGCGCGAATGATCGAGAGGCCGCCTTTCATGTCGAGCGCGCCTGGGCCGACGGCGCGCCTGCCCTCTTCGCGCCAGCCCTCGAAGTGGCCCGGTGGGAACACCGTGTCGTGGTGGCCGACGAGCACGATCGGCGCGCCGCTCGCGGACGTGCGCCAGATCAAGTGGTCACCGTGTTCGGGACCGCCTGGGATGGTCTTGCATGTCAACGACGGTAAGGAGAACGCTTCGCGGAGGAGTGCGCCGACACGGTTCACGCCTTCGACGTTCGCGGTGTAGCTGTTGATCTCGACCCAGGTCCGGGTCAGCGCGATCATCTCGTCGCCGCGTTTCCGCAGCGCGGCAAGGGCGCGGTCGTGTGTGTCTTGGTGTTTTCCCATCGGCTCGGGCATGGCATACCCTCTCCCACGATGGCAAAGCGATTCAAGGCGGCAATCATCGGAGGCAGCGGATACGGCGGCGCGGAGATGGCGCGGCGGCTCTTGATGCATCCCGACGTCGAGCTCGTGCGGGTGGCGTCGATCGATCATGTCGGTGAGCCTCTCGGTGCCGTGCACCCGAACCTCGACGGCGCGACGGATCTCAACTTCGAGGATCTCTCGCCGGTCGATGCAGCGCGCGGCTGTGATGTCGCGCTGCTCGCGTTGCCGCACAAGGTGACGGCAGCGAAGGTGCCGGAGCTGATCGCCGCGGGCGTCAAGATCGTCGACATGTCGGGTGACTTCCGGCTGCGTGACGCCGCGGTGTACGAGAAGTTTTATGGCGCGAAGCATCCGCATCCCGAGCTGCTCGGAACGTTTGTCTACGGGTTGCCGGAGCTCAATCGCGCGGAGATCAAGAAGGCGAAGTATGTCGCGTCGCCCGGATGCTTCGCGACGACGATCGAGCTCGCGCTGTTGCCGCTCGCCCAGGCGGGCATGCTCGACGGTGCGGTGGTGCATGTCATGGGCATCACCGGCTCGTCGGGATCGGGGATCGCGCCGCAAGCGGGAACGCATCATCCGAGTCGGGCGGGCAACCTCAAGACGTACAAGCCTCTCGAGCATCAGCACGTTCCCGAGATCGTGCAGACGCTCGGTGATGCGGGTGGCAAGAACGTCGAGCTGAGGTTCGTGCCGGTGTCGGCGCCGCTCACGCGCGGGATCTTTGCGACGTGCTTCGTCGAGCTCCCGGCGGACGTGGATGCGGGTCGACTCGCGGCGCTGTTCGACGAGCGGTTCAAGCGCGAGCCGTTCGTGCGCAGGCCGCAGAAGAGGCTGCCCGAGGTCGTCGCGGTCGCCGGCTCGAATTACGCCGAGGTCGGTTTCGCGGTGGGGCCGGTCGCGGGCGGCAAGCGCACCGTGACGTGCTTCTCGGCGATCGATAACTTGATCAAGGGTGGCGCGGGTCAAGCGATCCAGAACATGAACCTGGTCCTCGGGTGCGACGAGAAGGCGAGCCTCGAAGACGTCGGGAACTGGCCGTGACGATCGTCGTCAAGATCGGCGGCGAGGTCATCAGCTCTGGGGAGTCACAGCTGCTCGCGGCCGATCTGCGGGTGCTCGTCGAAGATGGTGCGCGGATCGCGATCGTCCACGGTGGTGGGCCGCAGGCGACCGAGCTCTCGAAGCGGCTCGGCATCGAGACCAAGCAAGTCGCAGGGCGGCGCATCACGGATGCGGCAACGCTAGATGTGATGAAAATGATCGTCGCAGGCAAGCTCAATGTCGATCTGTGCGCGACGCTCGCGGCAGCCGGTGTCTCGGCGGTCGGCTTGCATGGCGCCTCGGGTTTGGTCGTACGCGCGGTGCGGAGGCCGCCGAAAGCCTACGCGGGTGCAGGTCCCGATCCGGTCGACATGGGCTTTGTCGGTGACGTCGTTGGCTTCAACACGGCACTGCTCGAGACGCTGTGGTCGGCGGGCTACGTGCCGGTGATCGCGTGTCTCGGCGCGGACGCATCGGGCGGCGTTTACAACATCAACGCCGACATGGTCGGCAATCAGCTCGCGGCCGCGCTCAAGGCGGAGCGCCTGTTCCTGATCACGTCTGCTCCGGGCGTCCTCCGCGACATCAAAGATCCGTCGTCGCGCCTGCCGAAGTTGACGTGCGCAGAGGCGAGAGAAGCGATCGCGAACGGCACCGTCCAGGGTGGCATGATCGCGAAGCTCGAAGAAGCGATGTCCGTCGTCGATCAAGGCGTCGGCGCGATCCACATCCTCGGCAAGCTGGGAGCAGGTGACCTCGTACGAGCCGTGCGCGAGCCAGGTTCCGTAGGCACCACCGTCCTGAGCTAGGGACGGTGGACACGCTGGTAGTGACGGTGTGCACCGTCCCTAGGTCAGGGGCGCGCCGGTTGCCGATTCTGCCTGCGCTCGCGTCACTCCAGGCGCGAGCTCGATCGCGCGGAAGCCGTGCCCTGTGGGCTCGAAGACGCCGAGGTCCGTGATCACGAGCGAGACGACTCGCGTCGCCGTCAGCGGGTAGTCGCACTTCTGGACGAGCTTGTGCTCGGCCTTCTTTGTCACGTGCTGCATCATCGCGATCACGCGCTTGCAGCCGCTCGCGAGATCCATCGCACCGCCGATGCCCATCACCTTCCCCTTCGGGACGGCCCAATTCGCGAGGTCACCGCCCGCCGACACTTGCATCGCACCGAGGATCGCGAGGTCGACGTGCCCGCCGCGGATCATCGCGAACGAGAACGCCGAGTCGAACGTCGAGCCGCCCGCCAGCACGGTGACCGTTTGCTTGCCGGCGTTGATCAGATTCGGATCTTCTTCGCCTTCGTACGGGAACGGGCCCATTCCGAGGAGCCCATTCTCCGAATGCAGCCACGCGTGGCCTTCCGGCAGGTAATCCGCGACCTGGGTCGGCAGCCCGATGCCGAGGTTCACGATCGACCCCGCCGGAATCTCGCGCGCCGCGCGCCGCGCCATATCTTCGGTCGAGAACGTCATCGCTTCCTCACCGTCTTGTACTCGAACGCGTTCTCGTGCTCGGGCACGTGAATGATCCGATGCACGAAGATCCCCGGCAGATGCACGGCGTCCGGATCGATCAGCCCATTGTCGACGAGCTTGTCGCACTCGACGATCGTCAGCTTCGCGGCCGTTGCCATCACCGGATTGAAGTTGCGCGCCGTGCGCCAGAACCTGAGATTTCCGAAGTGATCCGAAGTCTGCGCCCGCACAAACGCGACATCCCCGTGCAACGCGCGCTCGAGCAAGTACCTCCGCCCATCGATCTCGCGGATCTCTTTCCCCTCCTCCACCACCGTCCCGACACCGGTCGGCGTGAAGAACGCCGGAATCCCCGCGCCCGCCGCGCGCATTCGCTCCGCGAGCGTCCCCTGCGGCGTGATCTCGACCTGCACTTCACCGGACGCCATCCGCGTGTGCAGATCGTCGTTGTTGCCGATGTAGCTGCAGATCACCTTCTTGATGATCCCCGCGTGCAGCCATGTCGCGAGCCCCTTCCCGAGGTTGCCGGCGTTGTTCGACACGAGCGTCAGCTCGCGCACCCCGCGCTCGACCACGCCCCGGATCAGCGCCTCGGGATTTCCCGATAGTCCGAATCCACCGACGAGGATCGTCATCCCGTCGCGCAGCGGCGCCAGCGCCTCCGCGATCGACGTGACGACCTTGTTCGCGTGCTTTCCCGTCATGCAGGTCCGAATGCTGCCACAGCTGCATCCCCGAAGGACCGCACGCCGGCCACGAGCTCTTGCTCGCCGATGCACAGCGGCGGCGCGAAGATCGCCGTCCCGCGCTTGCCATCGACATGCAGCGACAGCTTCTTCGCCGCGAGCTCCTTCCCGAGCCTGCCCCACGCCGCTTCCGTCGCCTCCGCTTCGAGCGCAGCCAGAAGCCCCAGCCCTCGCACGAACGACTTCACGCCGATCCGCTTCGCGACCGCCTCGAGCTCGCGCACGAGCACCGGCCCGAGCCTCGCCGAGTTCGCGTACAGCTGCTCGTCCTCGTAAACCTTGAGCGTCTCGACCGCCGCCGCGCACGCCGTCGGATGCGCGTAGTACGTGAGCCCGCACGCGAGCACGTGATCCTCGAAGTGCTGCGCGATCCGCTCGTGCACGATCACCGCACCGATCGTCGCGTACCCCGACGCCATCCCCTTCGCGACCGTGATCATGTCCGGCACGACATCCCAGTGCTGGTACCCGAACGGCTTCCCGATCCGCCCGAACCCCGTAAGCACCTCATCGGCCACCAGCAACGCGCCTTCTTCGTCACAGGCCTTGCGCACGATCGGCCAGTACTCCGGCGGCGGCACGAGCACGCCGTTCGCGCCCGGCACCGGCTCGAGGAACACGGCCGCCACCGACTTCGGCCCTTCGAGTCGCATCGTCGCGTCGATGTTCGTCGCGCACTCGCGCTTGCAGGTCTCGACGCGCTGCCCGAACGGACACCGATCGCAGTAGCAATCCTGCACATGCACGACGCCCGGAATTCCCGGCTCGAGCGCCGCGCGCCGCCAGTCACCCGTCAGCGATAGCGCGCCCATCGATGCCCCGTGATAGCTGCGATACCGCGCGACGTTCTTCAGCCGCCCCGTGTACAGCCGCGCGATCTTGAGCGCGTTCTCGTTCGCCTCCGCACCGCCGAGCGTGAAGAAGACCTTCGAGAAGCCCTGTCCTGCCATCGCGAGCAGCCGCTCCGCGAGCTCTACCTTCGCCGGAAACACCGCGTTCGGCGCCGAGATGCACAGCTCGTCGGCCTGCCGCTTGATCGCCTCGACGATCCGCTTGTTCCCGTGCCCGACGTTGACCTGATAACTTAGCGAACCGAGATCCAGCCAGCGCGAGCCATCTGCCGTCGTGAACCACGCACCCTGCCCGCCCGTCAGCGCGAACGGCTTTGCACCTTGCTGCGCGGTCCACGTGAAGAAGAACGGATACTCGCTCACAGCTGCCACTTCTCCGGCGCGACGTTGTGGATCAGCCCTTGCTGTGCCCACACGTCACCGGTATCGAGGTTCATCGCGATCGCACCACACGTCGCCGCGCCATGCGGTGACTCCGGCGTCGCCATGTTCGTGCAGACGCTGCGGGGCCAGCCATCTTCCGATCCGAGCCGATGCCACGCATCGTCGAGATCGCGCACCGGCGCGCGATCGAGGTCCGCTTCGAGCCACTTCATGCGATCGAACGTCGTGCTGGTCTCGGGCACCTTGCTGCGCGCCGCCACCTCGCCGTCGAGGCAATGGTTCGTATGACAATACGCGCGCCGCTCCCCGTGGAACACTTCCCTTCGCCGCGTCCCCGATGCCTCGATCGCGAACGCGGTCTTGCGGTCCGCCACCATGTAGTGATGTCCTGATCCGATCGGGCTCGTCGCGATCAAGTCGCGCGCTGCCTGCGCGGTGTCCTGCTGCAGCGCGCGTCGCACGACCGCCGGCCACACGACTCCGAGCGTCGCATCCGTCGAGAACAGATTATTGATCGCCGCTCCGACGCGCGCGGCATTCATCCCGGCCATGCCGAGACACCCCGTCACCGTGAGGAGCCTCGCCGCCGGACCGTCCTCGCTCTCCGGTACGCCGAGCACCATGACGTACGGAATCGCGGTCGCGTGCATGTCCCACGTCTGCGCGAGGATCCGTCCCGTCGGTGATTCGGCCCAGATCACGCTGCAGCCATCGCCGCCGAGCCCGCCTGCGCCCTGGCCCGTGATCGCCGCATTCGGATCGTCGACGACCGGCGCCGGCCGCCACTTCTTCGGATCCGGATCGAGGTCGCGCAGATCCGTGTAGTGGTTCGAGACCACGATCTCTTCCGGGCTGCACACCGCTCCTTCGGCGATGCCGACGAGCTCCTCGTACAAGCCGCGGTGATATCGCTCGAGTACCGGCAGGTGCGCCTTCGCCGCCGCCATCACCTGCTCGCGATCCTTGAAGCCGCCGACCTTCGTGCACAGGTACGTGCGGATCGCCGCGAGCGCCTTCACCTCACCGCGAAAGCACTCACCGTGAATCCGCCCCCACTCGCGGGCGGACTTGCCTGCCGGGAGATCGAGCGTCCTCATCGTCCACCTCGAGGAGCCCGGTGGGACGCGGCGTTGTCATCCGCACGACCCCGCGCACGGCGCGATGTCTGATCGCGAGGTTGCGCGCAAGTTGCGACCGTCCCCATTACAGCTCCCGGAGCGCGGCACCGAGCGCGTGTGCCGCTTCTGAGATTTGGTCGACCGCCGGGATCACGCCGAGCTTGCCATTCGGGAACCGGCGCACCGCGACGCCGCGATCGGCGAGCGCATCGGCGAGTTGCGGGCCGCGGGCACCGGCGTCGATCACGCGATAAGCGCCGAGGCCGGACGACTTCACGGTCGACAGCGCTTGATCGAGCGCCTGCGAAGCACCGGCGACATCGAGGTGACGTGCCGCGCGCAACTGGTGATGTTGCCGGACCAGCGAGAGCTCGTCGCCGTCCCACGTCGACACGAGCGTCAGCGGCGAGCCGATGAACCACCGCGCCGACGTGTGCAGGTAGCCCGTCTGCCCACCGCCCCACCACACGAGCACGTCCGGCGTGAGCCCGAGCGCCATCGAGAGGAACGGCCCTTTGCCGGAGCGATACGTGTGAGTCGTGGTCTCGATCGCGATCAGCGGCAGGTCGAGCTCTTTGCGCAACGCTTGCAGCGCCGTCACGAACTCCGGTGGCAGCACCGCGCCCGTGCGCTCTTGCACGAGCTCGTACACGAATCCGAGCACCTTGTCGGACCCGCCCGCGGCCTCGACCGCTGCACGCAGCGCCGCGATCGTCTCTGCCGTCCCCGCGATCGCGGGATGTGGGACTCGCGGCCACGCGAAGTGCCCCGGACCGCCGCGATGCACCTCGGGATCCGAGAGCGACCGCGCGCTCGCGACGGTGTGTCCGTAGTAACCGCCCGCGAGCCCGATCGCGACACTCGCGCCTTTGCGCGTGCACTTGATGAGTCGCACCGCCTTGTCGACACCTTCATCCCGGCTCGACGTCAGGTACAGATGCGGCAGCTCCGGCGCGAGCGCACCGATCCATTCGAGCGCACGCACGGCGCCCGGCGTGACGTAGTTCATGAGCGTCAGCTTGTTGACCGCCGGCCCGTACAACAGGCCGCGCTTCTCCATCTCGACGAGCGACGCGGGCCCGCGCGCGAACGGCTTCGTCAGCCCGGAGGCGAGATCGACTTCGATCTCGTGCTCCACGTGCGCGTCACGCCGCCGCTGGACATCCTCCTTCACCGCCGGATCCGGCGTCAGCGCGCCGAGCGGAATCCGGTAATAGATCGCCTGCCCTTCCGGATCCTCGTACTGACCCGTGAGCACCGAGACCACGTGCGCACCGAACACGCGATTGAGGTGTGTCATCTGCGCCGTACGCCCGACGCGATTGCGTCCGGTCACGTACCGATAGCGCGGTGAGCCGTCCGGCTTCTTGCGCGCCGCCGCATCACGCAGCTGCAGCTCCTTGAGCTTTCGCCCGATACCGGTGCTCTGATAAGTGGGCGCCACGGTGATCGACACCGAGTACATCGTGTTCTGCTTGCCGAGCATCGGATCGTCGTCGCAACCCTCGACGTCCTTGCTCTGCTCGAGCGGCCCGCCGATCGCGAACGCGATCAGCTGCGACGCCCCACTCGGCGACGGCGCCTCCGCGACGAGCAGCGAGCCTTCTGGATCCTCGATCGCCGCGCGGATCTCTGCCGGGGGCGTCCGCCGCGCCGGCTCGTACACCTGATATTCGATATCCAAGATCGCCGGCAGCTGATTCATCGCCTCGCCGTGCGGGACGTGCCGGTAGCGAATCTCCGAAGCCGCAGGCGGATGCGCCGGCGGCGCAGGCTGATCTTCCCACTCCGGCGGTTTCTTGCCGTCGTGCGCGTCGAGCCACGACAGCGAACGCCGGATCGTCTCGAACAGCAGATCGATCTCGCGCGCGAGGAACGAGTCCGACAGCCGGTACCGCGCCGTTCGCGTGCCTGCACCGAACACGATCGCGCCGCGCCAGAACCGCTGCCCGATGAACGCGTCGAGCAGGGCCGGCGTCGGCAGATCGAACGCGAACGCATAACCGCTTGCACGCGGGAACTGCACGAGGTGCGGATACGCCTTCGCGATCTGCGCGAGCCGCGGCTGCACGAGCTTCTCGATGCGCTCGGCATTGTGGCTCATCGACACCATGTCGGCGTGGATCCGCCCGCGCACCAGTGACGCGTTATGCGCACTCGCCGGCTCTGGATCGGCAAACCGCGACATCACGACGCCGACCTGCGCCCGCTTCGCGAACGTCACCGCATCGGGATAATCCTGCTGTCCGCGCGCCGACAACAGACGGAACTTCGAGTGCCACGCGAACGGCCCACCGAGACCGAATCCGACCTGCACCTCGTCGAAGATCAAGAACGTCTGATGAAACCGCGTGAGCAGGCGCAGCGCACGGAAGAACCGCTCCGTCGCATAGCGATCGCCGCCCTCGCTCTGCATCGGCTCGACATCGACGCAGAAATACTCGCCGGTCGCGAGCGCTTCGTGCACCGCTGCGAGCGACGCGACTTCCGCCGCGAGCAACGCGTCGTCCTTCGCGTCGCCGAACCGTTGTTTCAGATCCGCGATGTCCGCGGTCGCCGCCGCTGCGTAAAATCCGCTCGGCGCACGCGGTTCGTCGCCCGGCGTATTCCACACCGGGAAAGGCGCGAACGTGCACTGATAGCCGGCGAGCTCGAACGGCGCGCGCTTGCTCGGCGAGTGCGTCGCGTGGATCGCGAGCAGCGTACGGCCGTGAAAGCTGCCCTCGAACGCGAGCACTTTATTCGCCTTCGCGCGCGTGCAGTTGATCCGGCACAGCGCCATCGCTTTCTCGTTGGCCTCGGCCCCCGACGCGACGAACGTGACGTGCGGCAGTCCCGGCACGAGTTGCCGCAGCGTGTTCGCGTACTCGGCCGCCGCCCACGTCTCGGATACGGCCGTGTCCTCGTTCGTCACGAGCGTCTCGGCGAACTCACCCTCGGTGTACGCGCGCACGACCGGATCCTCCGCGAATCCACCCACCACCGTCGCGGTCTGGCTCATGCCATCGATCACGCACAGCGGATCGGCATCGATCGAGACCATCCATGGTCCCGCCGAGCGCAGGTGATCGAACACCGGCGGCTTCTTCTCGCGCGGCACGCGATCGCCGGCGTACAGCCGCGCGAGATACGCTTCACTTTCGGGCAGCTTGCCGCCGGGCGGCCGTTGCACCGCCATCGGCCGCGGGAGCTCGACGAGCATCCTCGCCGCATCTGCCGCTTCTTCTTCCGCATGCTGCCGATCCAGCCGATCGAGATCGAACGGCGGAATCGTCTGCGCGAGGTGCGGATGCGGCGTCACCGCGCCGAGCACGTTCTCGAGGATCGCGACCGGCGCCGTCACGTTGCGATGCGCCCACGCACCCGCCGGACGGTAGTTGCCACTCTTGCCGACGCCGCCGAACGGCAGCTTCGCGCTCGCGAGGTTGGTCGAGCGATTGCGGTTGAGCATCCCCGACTTCGTGCGCGCGTAAAACGCATCGAACCGCGCTTGCGATCCGGTGAACACGGAGTTGACGAAGCCGTACGGGCTTGCATCGATCACTGCGATCGCCTCGTCATCGCTGTCGATCACCTCGACGCACAGATCCGGACCGAACACTTCGAGATCCGTGTAGCCGGCGACGTGATGCACGCCATCGGGCAACCGATGCAGCGACGCCGATCGATACGAGCCGCCCGCTAGCTTCTGACCCGACACGACCGGCTCCGCGCCGGCCTTGCGCGCGGCCTCGAGCGCGCCTTCGACCTTCGCGAGCGCTGCCGCCGTCGCGACCGGTCCTGCGAACACCGTGGGATCTTCGGGATTGCCGAACCGCAGCTCGCGAACGCATTTCGCGAGCGCAGCGATGAACCGATCCGCGATCTTGCGATGCACGAGCACCCGCTCGGTCCCCGTGCAGCGCTGTCCCGCCGACAGATAGCCGCCGACGACAACTTCATGCACCGCCTGGCGCAGCGCGCAGTCGTCGAGCACGGCGCACACGTTCTTGCCGCCCATCTCGAGCGCGACGAGCATCTCCGGCCGATCGAGCGAGGCCTCGAGGATCCGGCGCCCGACCGCCCAGCTCCCGGTGAAGCACAGGCCGTGAAGAATCGCGTTGCCCGCCATCGCGGCGCCGACGTCGCCCGCGCCGACGACGAGATTGAACACGCCGGGCGGCAGCTGCGCCGCGTGCGCCGCTTCGGCATAGCGCTGACCGCACAGCGGCGTGATGTCGCTCGGCTTGACGACGACCGTGTTACCCGCGAGGAGCGCCGGCACGACGTGCGCGTGGCACAGGTGCAACGGGAAGTTGAACGGCCCGATCACGCCGACCACGCCGAGCGCTTGATAGCGTAAGTATTCGCCGGGCCCGACCGCACCCGGTTTGAGATCCGCGGTCATCGCGGCCCTCACGAGATCGAATCGATTGAGCAGCGTCTGAATCTCGGTCTTCGCCTCGCTACGAATCTTGCCGGTCTCGATCACGATCGCATCGGCGAGTTGATCGGCGCGCACGGCAATTGCCGCCTTGAACCTGTCGAGATGAGCGGCGCGCTCGGCAAACGTCAGCGCGCCCCAAGCGACTTGCGCGGCTGCCGCGGCCGCCGCGGCTTCACTAACCGCCGCGACCGAGTAGCCGGTCTCGAACACGACCGCGCCATCCGCCGCGGGGTTACGCGAGACGAGCGCTTTGCCGGAGGGTGGGACGAACGCACCACCGATGTAGTTGCCGAGGGCCTGCACCGGCGAAGTACACCATAAATCCGGGCCCTCGCCCCACTCGCACATCCGCCAGGTCCTCCACTCGATCCCGATCCGATCTCAGTGCCGAAAAACTGTGCTACTAAGCGGGTCTACAGGCAAAGCCGCCTTGAGGATCGTACTCGTGCTCGTGCTCGTACTCGCTGAGCTCATCCCAGCCGAGCCGCAGGCAATCTCGAGGAACCGAGGACCAAGGATCCATCGCTTGCCGCTTCCTTCCGCGTACATCCAAATCCTCATGATCGAAAGCGGCGCTTACAGACGGACGTCCGACCAGGTCGGCGCCGGTTGTATCGAGTACGAGTACGAACAGCTCGCGAACGAGTATCGGGTCTAGATGCCTTCGCTGGTCTTCCTGGCTGGACCGATCGCGGGCCGTCGTTTCAAGCTCGGCGATGGCGAATACGTCATCGGCCGCCGCTCGGATTGCCAGATCTTCGTACCGGATATGCGTGTCTCGCGGCAGCACGCGCGCCTCTACAAGGGCGACGACGGCTGGACACTCGAAGACCTCGGCTCTAACAACGGCACCTACCTCAACGGCGTTCGGCTGCAGGGCTCGACGGCGCTCAAGACCGACGACGAGATCATGATCGCGAACAACAGGATTCGCGTCGAAGGTCAGGACTATCCGAGCGACCAGCGATTTCCCGAAGGCAACGTCGTCACGATCGTCGATGTCGGCGCCCAGTCGCTGATCCGCTCGCGCGAAGAATCCGGCTCGGGCCGCCTGCCGATCATCTCCTCGGGTCTGATCAGCGTCAGCGATCAAAAGGCCGTGCGCCTGATCGAGCGCAAGCTCGACGCACTCACCCAGATCCTGCAGGCGACCGCGTCCAGCGACACCGCCGAGGCACTGCTCCAGAAGCTCGTGGATGCACTCCTCGAGCTGTTTCCGCAGGCAATCGACGTCGGTATGTTGATCGAAGACGAGCGGACCGGCGAGCTCCGCGTTCAGTGTCAGCGCCACCGTCAGCCGACCGGCATGCACGAGGTCGGCAAGAAGCCGTTCGGCGGCGACCTGCGCGTGCCCGGCACGATCATCCAGCACGTCGTGTCCGATAAGCGCGGCGTCTTGCTCGGTGAAGACACCGATCACTTCGACGAGGCGATCGGCACGCGGATGGGCGCGCCGCTGCTCTATCACGGCACTCACTACGGCGTGGTCTACGTCGAGAGTCAGAAACCGCTGTTCCGTCAGGAAGACGTCGATCTGCTCCAGACGATCGCAAATCAAGCAGCGCTCGCGCTCCACGCGTCACGCGTCGCCTCGCAGCTCAACCGGCGCGAGAAGCTCGAGCGTGATCTTCGCGTCGCGCGGCAGATCCAGCGCAGCCTGCTGCCCGCAAACGTGCCGCAGGTCGTCGGCCTCGACTTCGCCGTGCACTACGAGCCCGCGTATCAGATCGGCGGCGATTTTTACGATTTCATCTGGCACGACCCGTCGCACCTCGGGCTCGCGGTCGGCGACGTTGCCGGCAAAGCGATCAGCGCGGCGCTCTACATGGCTCGCCTGACCTCCGAGCTGCGCTCGCGCGCTGCGATCGCCCGCACGCCCGCGCGCCTACTCCGGCGCGTCAATCAAGAGATCGCGTCGCTCGGTGACGACGGCATGTTCGCGACGCTCGTCTACTGCATCTACGATCTCGAGACGCGCAGCCTCGTCTTCACGAACGCGGGCCACTGCGTACCGCTGCTCCGCCGTGGCGATCGCGTGTTCCCGTTGCAAGCCGAACGCGCGCACACGCCGCCGCTCGGCGTCACTGCGGAGCTCGAGGCCGGCGAAGCGCGCGTCCAGCTCCACTCCGGCGACATGCTGATCATGGTGTCCGACGGCATCATCGAAGCGCGCGACGGCAAAGGTAACGAATACGGCCTGTCGCGCCTGTCGCGTCGCATCCGGACCGCGCGCGGTTCCTCAGAAGATGTCGTGAAGGCGATCCTCGCCGATATCGACGGTCACACCGGCGACCAGGCGCAGGGCGACGACATGACGATCCTCGCGATGTCGATCGAGACCCGACGTGCGAAGCGTAAGACCACGACATTGCCGGGCTTTAAGCCGGGCGACGGCCCCGCCAACGCGCGCCTCGAGACCGAAGGCGGCACGGTGAACGAACCCGTGGAAGAAGCCGACGATGATGTCGCGGAATCCTCGGCGAGGGACAGCGACGACTAGAGGGGTTGCCAAGTCACGGGAAGCCGTGCCATAAGACGCAGCCCCGGAGTAGTGCCATGGCTAAAAAGGGAAAATCAGGTCGCGAGCTCATTCGCCTCGTTTCGACGGCGAATACCGGCTTTTTTTATACGACCTCTAAGAATCGCAAGCGTACGCCCGACAAGCTCGTGCTGAAGAAGTACGACCCGGTCGTCCGCAAGCATGTCGAGTTCAAAGAGTCGAAGATCTAGGAAGCACCATGTCGCGCGTATGCCAGGTCACAGGTAAGTCGCCGCTCGTCGGCTCGAACGTCAGCCACTCGAACCGTCACACGAAGCGCCGCTTCGAGGTGAACCTCAAGGACAAGCGGTTCTGGCTCGAAGACGAGAAGCGTTGGATCACGATCCGCGTTTCTGCTCGCGGCATGCGTCTCATCGACAAGCTGGGGCTCCCGGCTATCGTTGCTGACCTGCGTGCTCGCGGCGAAAAGATCTGATCTGCGCTCCGCCGTCGGCCTTGTCATCCTGACGGGGCTGACCGGCTGCCCGGCTCCCAACCATCCGCGCGGTGGCAATGCCAGGGCGTTCACGCTCGAGGTCGGCCGCCCCGGCGCTTCGCTGCGCGGCGTCGCAGGCGATCGCGATCGGACCTTCGCGGCGTTCACGACCACTCCAGATACGACGACGGATGCGGCAAGCTCGCGCGCTGCTCGCACGACGATCGAAGCTCGTCGCCTCGCGGCGATCGCGTGGCAAGTCGAGCTCGATGGGACCGCCGGCCCGCTCGCGCGCGCTCGCGATCTGCTCGCGATCACGCTCGGCGGCGCACCCGGACTGCGAGGCGAGCCCGGTGCGGTGGTCGTCGCGCTCGATGCCAGCACCGGTGCGGCGCGCTGGCGAACCGCGATCGATTCGACCGAGTGGTCCGTGATCACCTCGATCGCGCCGGCTCCGGACGGCTTCGTCGTCGGCGGCACGTTCAGCGGCACGCTCCGCGCACAGGCCAAGGTCGTCTCGAGCGCGGGCGGCAGCGACGGCTTCGTCGCGCGACTCTCGACAGCGGGCGATGTGATCTGGCTCGTGCGTGTCGGCGGTGCGGGCGCGGATTCGGTCCAAGGCGTCGCCGCGAGTCCAGATCGGGTCGCGATCGCCGGAACCGTCACCGGCGGCGCGGACTTGCTCGGCCAACCGTTGCCCGCGTTCGACGAGCGCTCGCCGTTCGCGGACGGCTTCGTCGCCGAGCTCGATGCCGCAGGCGCTCGGCGCTGGTCGGCGACGTTCGGCGGCAAGGAAGATGATTCGGTGGCTGGAGTCGCGATCGATGCGAGCGGCCGCGTCGCTGTCGCCGCGAACGCGCGTGGTGCCGTCCACGTCGGCAACTCCGAGCTGATGGCGCAAGGTCCCGCCGACGGCATGGTGATCTGGTGGCAGCCCGGCGGCGATCGCGGACCCACGATCCTGCTCGGCGGCCTCGACTTCGACGGGCTACGCGGCATCGCGGCGGTCGGCGATCGCGTCGTCGTCGGCGGCTTCTTCTCCGGCACGATGCGCCTTGGTGATCGCGCGATCACCGCGGGCGGCGGCGACGACGCCTTCCTCGCGGCCCTCGACGACAGCGGTAACACGGTCGCCGGCTGGCAAGTCGGCGGCGAGGGGCGCGAAGACATCGCAGCACTCGCGGCGATCCCCGACGGGTTCATCGCCGGCGTCACTCATACGGCGACCGCATGGGTCGAAGGCGTGCCGCTGCCGGCGCCGAAACATCCGATGTCCGGCGCCGCGCTCGTGATCCGCGGCGTGCCCTGAGCGCTCGCGTGCGAGGCCGAGCTCGGAGTCAGACCTCGACGAGCATGCGATCGGGCGCCTCGAGCCGATCCTTGACGGCGACGAGGAACGAGACCGCCTCGCGACCATCGACGACGCGGTGATCGTACGACAGCGCGAGGTACATCATCGGGCGGATCTTCACTTCGTCACCGACGACCATCGCTCGCTTCGCGATGTTGTGCATGCCGAGGATGCCGGTCTGCGGATAGTTGAGCAGCGGCGTCGACATCATCGAGCCGTAGATGCCGCCGTTCGTGATGCTAAAGGTTCCGCCCTGCAGATCCGCGAGCCCGAGCTTGCCGTTGCGCGCACGCTCCGCGAGATCGACGATGCCGCGCTCGATCTCGGCAAACGATCGATCTGCGCAATCGCGGAGCACCGGCACGACCAGGCCTTTCGGCGTCGAGACCGCGATCCCGAAATCGTAGTGCTTCTTGTAGACGATGTTGCCGCCGATCACTTCGGCATTGACGCCCGGGAACAGCTTGCACGCCGCGACACACGCCTTGACGAAGAACGACATGAAGCCGAGCTTCACGCCGTGTGCCTTCTCGAAGCTGTCCTTGTAACGCGCGCGCAGCTCCATGATCTGCGTCATGTCGACTTCGTTGAACGTCGTCAGCGAAGCGGATTCGTGCTGCGCCTGAACGAGCCGCTCGGCGACGCGCTTGCGCAGCGGTGACATCGGCACGACTTCGTCGCGAGGATCGACCTGCGCGAGCCGATCGTCGGCGCTCGGCCCAGTCGTGGCGGCGACGGTGGCGGTGCGCGCCGGAACCACGCCGACCTCGCGCGCGTGTACGCGTTGCGAAGGTGTCAGTCGGAGGAGTGCGTCCTTGTCGACCGATTCGCCGTTGCCCGCTTTGCGTGGCGCCGTCGCGGCTTGCTCCGAAGGCGCCGTCGCAACGCTCGCCTGGGCAGCGGGCCTGGCTTGCGGCGGCGCGGGCGGTTTTGCCGGCGCTTCGGCCGCAGCGGTCGCTTTCGCTTCGGCTTTGGGCGCGGCCTTGCCGGCCTTGCTCGCGTCGATCTGGCCGATCACCTCGCCGACCTTGACGGTCGCGCCGACCGCGGCGCGTTGTTCGGTGAGCGCGCCGGCAACCGGTGACGGAAGCTGGACCGTGATCTTGTCGGTCTCGAGCTCTGCGATCGGCTCGTCGGCCGTCACGGTCTCGCCGACCTCCTTGAGCCAGCGTGCGATGACGGCCTCGGAGATCGATTCCCCTAACTGCGGAACGACCAGATCAGCCATGCGCGAATCCTACCGCGGATTTGGACGCGGAGAGAGGTGCTCACGCCCGATCGAACGCCTGAGCCAGGATCTGCTGCTGCTCGATCACGTGGGCCTTGTGCGAGCCGGTCGCCGGGCTCGCGCTCTCGGCGCGGCCGATGAACGCGTACTTGATCGCCTTGCCTTCGAGCAGCTGCTGCAGCCGTGGCGTCACGAATTGCCCCGCGCCCATGTTGCACGGCTCGTCCTGGACCCAATACAGATCGGCGAGCTTCGGGTACTTGTCGAGGGTCGCAGCGCTGATGAGGTGAGGCCACCACGGATAGAGCTGCTCCAGCCGGACCAGCGCGACCGTATCGTCCCCGCGCCGCGTACGCTCCTCGAGCAGCTCGTAATAGATCTTGCCGCTGCACAACAGCGCGCGTGTAACCTTGGCCGGATCGACCAGATCGTCCGCGATCACGCGCTGGAACTTGCCGGTCGCGAGCTCCTCGAGTGTCGAAGTCGCGGCGGGAAGGCGCAACAGGCTCTTCGGCGTCATCACGATCAGCGGCTTGCGCATCTGCCGCAGGACCTGCTGGCGCATCAAGTGGAACATCTGCGCCGGGGTCGTCGGCTGCGCGACCCGCATGTTCTGCTCCGCGCACTGCTGGAGGTAGCGCTCGAGACGCGCGCTCGAGTGTTCGGGGCCTTGCCCTTCGTAGCCGTGCGGCAGGAGCAGCACGAGACCCGACAAGCGCTTCCACTTGTCCTCCGACGACGAGATGAACTGATCGATCATCACCTGCGCGCCGTTCGCGAAGTCTCCGAACTGCGCTTCCCACAGCACGAGCGCATCCGGATAATCGAGCGAGTATCCGAACTCGAAGCCCATGACGCCGGCTTCCGAGAGCGGCGAGTCATAGATCCGACACAGGCCCTGATCTGGGTGCAATTGACCGAGCACGAGGTGCTCGCGCCCGGTCTTGATGTCCGTGATGATCGCGTGACGGTGACTGAAGGTTCCGCGCGACGAGTCCTGACCCGACATCCGTACGTTGACACCCTGATAGAGCAGCGAGCCGTACGCGAGCAGCTCGCCCATGCCCCAATCGATCGGCCGCTCGCCCTTGCCCATCTGCGCGCGTTGCTCGAGGAGCCGCACGATCTTGGGATGCGCGGTGAACCCCGCCGGAATCTCGGCCATCGACTGCGAGATCGCTTCGAGCATCGGCCGCCCGACGCGCGTGTCGACCACTTCCGGCGCCTCGGCGATGCCGCCGGAATAGCCGCGCCACATCGCGGTCATCGACACGCCCTCGGGACGCAGCTTGGCCGCCTTCGCCGCCTCGAGCTCGGCCTCGAGCTCCGCGACGCGCCGCTGCGTCATCGCGGTGACCTCCTCGGCGCTGACGATCTTCTCGTCGACGAGTCGCCTCGAATAGACCTCGACGGGTGACGGCTTCGTCTTGATCCGGTCGTACATCAGCGGCTGCGTGAACGCCGGCTCGTCGTTCTCGTTGTGGCCGTACTTGCGATAGGAGTACATATCGATCACGACGTCCGAGGAGAATTGCGCGCGGTACTCGCTCGCGATCTCGATCACGTGCGCGAGCGCATCGAGATCTTCGCCGTTGACGTGCCAGATCGGGCACTCGAGCATCTTCGCGACGTCGGTGCAGTACGGGGTCGAGCGTTGTTCGGCCGGCGACGCGGTGAACCCGACCTGGTTATTGACGATGATGTGTACGGTGCCACCGGTGCGATAGCCCGGCAGGTTCGAGAGCTGGAGCGTTTCGGGCACGAGTCCCTGCCCCGCGAATGCCGCGTCGCCGTGGATCAGCACGCCCATCACGCGCCGATGCTCGAGATCGCCGTGGCGAGTTTGCTTCGCGCGCACGCGACCGACGACGACCGGATCGACCGCCTCGAGGTGGCTCGGGTTGAACGCGAGCGAGACGTGCATCGCGTGACCGTTCGGATCGACGCGGTCCGTCGAGAAGCCGAGGTGATACTTGACGTCGCCGCCGCCGAGCGCCTTCTCCGGCTCGACGTCCTCGAATTGGCCAAACAGATCGCGCCCGGGCCGCCGCAGGATCTGCTCGATCGTGGTGAGGCGCCCGCGGTGCGCCATCCCGAGCACGGCTTCGATCGAACCGAGCCTCGCGCCGTGGGTCAGCGTCAGATCGAGGAGTGGGATCAGACTCTCGCTGCCTTCGAGCGAGAACCGCTTCGTGCCCGGATACTTCGTATGACAGAACCGCTCGAACTGCTCGGCGTTGATCAAGAGCGCCAGCATCCGCGTCCGCACGTCGACGGGCAGCGGCTTGACGAGGCTCGTCTCCATCCGCTCGGCGAGCCAGCTCCGGCGCGCCGGCGACGAGATGTGCATGAACTCGAGGCCGACCGAGCCGGCATAGATCGTCTGGATGCGCGCGATGATGTCGCGGAGCTTCGCCTTCGGCATGCCGTGCACGCCGGTCGGCTCGATCACCTTGTCCATGTCGCGATCGGTGAAACCCCAGGTCGCCGGATCGAGCTCGGCGATCCGCGCGGTCTCGAGTAGGCCGAGGGGGTCGAGGTTCGCGGCGAAGTGGCCGCGGCTGCGATACGCATTCACCAGCGGCCACACGAGCGGCGAAGGCAGCGCGGCGATCGGCGACATCGTGACGGTGCTCGGCTGCCGTAGCGAAGGCGGCAACCGCGTGGTCAGCGTGACCTCCGTTCGAGCCGCATGACCGTTGCCGTTGCCGGTCGTCGCCACATGCCCGTTGCCGTTGCCGTTGCCATTGCGCGAAGGCTCGCGGGCCGGGTGACCATCGAGCATCGCGTGCCAGCTCTCGTCGACGGCTTGGGGTTGTTCTTGAAACTTCTCGTAGAGCTCGTCGAGGTAACCCAGAGAGCTACCGAGCTCGAGGACATCACGGACCATGGCGCTATGATACCGCCGCCGGAGCCACTACGAAGCGCTGAAGCTCGTGATCATCGCTCGTTCATTCGCTGATAGTCCGCCCAGGTGGAGCTGGTCTTCCCTTCGGCTTCGACCTCGGCAATCCGCGCATCGGCTTCCGCCAGCGCACGCTCTAGCGCCGATCAGGGAACCGAAGGCTTCGCGCGCAGCTTCTCGACCAGCTCTGGAGGCAGCTTCGGAGCGTTCTCGATCCGCACGAGCTCGGCCGTGCGCAGCCTGTCGACCTGCAGGAGCTCGAGCCGCGGATGATTCGTGATCACGAGCTGCTTGGCGGCCACGAGCGAGGACAGCACGATCAGCTCGAGACCGTGATTGTCGTCGGCGACGAACGCACCGGCGATGGCCTCGAGCCTCGGCATCGAGATCGTCGTCAGCGCGAAGTTATCCTCGATCTCGATCCGTCCGGCTTGCTCGAGCCGCGGCAGGAACAACCCCGATAGCGAGCCGTTGTTGCCGACGTAGATCGTGCCCTCGACGCGGCGCAGGTCGTTGAGCAGGATGTGATCGATGCCGACGGTCGGGCCGATCCGGAGGTCTCCGGTGATCTCGGTGAGCTCGTGAAGCGGCGCGAGATCGATCGTCGCGCCCGTGCGCACGGTGACACCACTGGCGCGCTTGCATCCCGCGAACCCGAGGACGTCGTCCTGATTGCCGAGCGTCACGCTGCGATCGGTCGGGCACCGCACGCGATCATCGTGCGGAATCAGGAAGCAACCGCCCTGCGAAACCGCGATCACGAGCACGAGCGAGCGCATCCCCCTCCGGGGATTTTGCGGCATCATCACTGGGTGACGGGCGCGTCGGCGGCTTCGCCGCTGCAGACCCGGACATACCGCCTCACGGTCTCGTGCAGTCCGAGATACAGCGCATCGGCGATCAGCGCGTGGCCGATCGACGCCTCGACGATCTCCGGAATCTCCCGCGCGAGCAGCGGGGTGTTGCGCAGGTTGAGATCGTGGCCGCAGTTGACCTTCATTCCGAGCCGGGTCGCTTCGCGAGCGGTCGCCTTGAGGTTCTCGAGCTCGACCACGAGCTGAGGCTTGCCCCACGCCGAGGCATACGGCTCGGTGTAGATCTCGACGCGATCGACCCCGGTCGCGGCCGCCGCGCCCATCATCGCCGGATTCGGATCGACGAAGATCGCCGTGCGGATGCCCTTCGCCTTGAGCCGCGCGACGATCGGCGCGACGACCCCGTGCTGATTCGGCAGATCCCAGCCGTGATCACTCGTGATCTCTCCGGGCTTGACCGGCACGAGCGTGAACTGCGTCACCGCGAGCTCTTCGGCGATCGCGATCAGCTCCTCGCGATCATCGCCTTCGAGGTTGAACTCCGCGCCGCGGTCACGGCAGAGCTGGCGTAGCGCGCGAACGTCATCGATGCGCGTGTGACGATTGTCGTGACGCCAGTGCAACGTGAGCCCGTACGCGCCGCTGTCGAGGCACGCGATGCCGGCGGTGCGCGGCGACGGATTCGCCGCGCCGCGCGAGTTCCTCAGCAGCGCGATCTTGTTGAGGTTGACCGAGAGGTTGATGGCCACCCGCGGTTCTTACCACGCAGCTACTTCGCCACGTCGATCTGACCGCCTACACACGGATACGGCGTGCCACCCGGGCCGGCGGTATTGATGCCGCTGGTGCAGCTATTGCTGTTGTCGTCGACGTAGTAGGCCAACGCCTTCGTCCCCATCCGGACATAGTCGATCGTCGCGCTGTTCGTGCCCGTCGCGATCGGGATGAACGCGTCGCCGATCGCCGTCAGGTAGATGCCGTCGCCGTCGTAGGCGTCGAACGTGAAGTGATCGATGTCGGCTGCGCCGACGCCGGCCGGCAGCGCGATCGCGACGCGCTTCCAGTCGTGGTTGCCATTGCCCGCGTAGGCGCCCGTGATCTGCGGCGAGCTGATCGCGGTGCCGTTTCCGGTGACCGCGCGCAGCTTGAAGCCACCGCTGACCCCGAGCGGCGCGCAGTACTGATCGCCCGAGCCGTTGACGTCCGACACGCGAACGTCGACGTAGAGGTAACGCGACATCGGGAACGTCTTCGAGTTGTCGATCTTGCCCTCGCGAGCAAGCTCGAGCGAGGTCAGCCGATAGAGCCAAGGCGCGTAGCGGTCGACCACGGCCTCCCGACGTCCGCCGAACTGCGCGTACCCGAGTGAATCGAGATCGACCGGAATCGGCCGCAGAATGATCACGTGCCCCGTGTCCTTCGCGAGCTCGTTGCCGGGATTCTGGATGTTCCAGCCGACGAGGTCTCCGTCCGGCTTCTCCGGCGAGCCCGTGCCACAGGTCTGACCGTAGCCAGCGCGACTCTCGAACACGCGGTTGTGACCGTCCCCGTAGTACAGGATCGGATGCGTGCCCTCCATGCGAATCGCGGTCGTCGTCACCGGCACGCGGCCGGTACAGCGCTCCCATTGCGGAGCGGCGCCGTAGTCGTAGGAATCCTCGATATCGACCGAGCGGCCCCAGCGCGCGATCTCGGCCTGCATACCGCTCGAGCCGCCGCCGCACTGTTCCGCCGTCCCGCCATCCTCGTTCGAGAACACCGATTGATACGCCTTGCGCGCCTTCGACCAGCCGACGACGATCGGGATGTCGTTGAAGCTCTTCTGGATCGGCCACCGATACTCCGGTGCGTTGATGAGTCCCTCCGCGGCGGCTCCGAGCATCGCCGACGGCGTCAACGTCGGGTCGCACACCGTGGCCTTGCGCGTCGCGTTCTGTGCCGACAGCGTCGAGACCTTCATCGAGATCGGTTCGCCCGCAGCCAGTGCGCCGACGTGCATGCCGTAATCGAACTTCGCCTGGCCTTGATGAATCACGAGGTGCCCGATCAAGCTCTGCGCACCGAACACGGCGAGCACGAGCGCTTCGTTGCCGCCGGTGCTCCAGCTCGTCGCGCTGGCCGACTTCACGGTGACGACAAACGCGTAGTCATCCGCGGTCGTCGCGTTGCCGACCACGACCGCCGCCGAATCATCGATGTCCACGCAGTGAGCACTCGTGGTCGCATCCGTCGCGGCGGAGCCATCGCCGGCTGCCATGCCGGCATCCGGTCCGTCCATCGACTGCGGGCTTGCGCCGCCACAGCCGGCGAGCACGCTGGCCGCGAGTACGATCTGGTTGACCCTCATCATCGACGAGGGTGGATTGCAGCCGACAGGCCAGCCGGTTTCGGGCGTTTGTAACGAGGGTTCGCGGGCTTACGCGAGCGAGTGCCCACAACTCGTCACGGCCTCCATGCCCCATCGAGAGCCCAGACCCCTGGCAACCGCGGCTGCCAACCGACATCGCTGTCTCGGATCGCCGCCCGCGGTCTGGTCAGAGCTCGACCGTCGACGGATCGCTCGGGCGCGGCCGCTCGGGCGCGTGGGTGACGACGTCGACCACGCCAAGGCGAGCGACGAGCGCGTGCTGCGCGCGAACGTCTTCAGGTCCCCAGACGCCGAGCGCGCGTGCGATCTCGGACGGCTTGGCAGAGCCCTCGGCGGTCGCACGAACGCGCGCGCGAAACAGCGCCGGTGCGGCAGGCCAATCGAGCGCGGCGCACAGCTTCAGCGCCGCTTCATCGGCGATCACGTCGAGCTCGGTGACGAGGCCGCGGACTTCGATCATCTTCTTGTCGCCGCGAGAGATCGGGACGGACGTCCTTGCGAGGAACGCGTCGGCGATGCGCTGGAGCCGCGCGACATCGTGCGCGATGCCATCGGCGGCAGGCGAGATCAAGACGTCGACGGCATCGATCAGCTTGCCGAGGCCGGGGTCGCTCGCGCCGCCGGCGCGCACCGTTGCGTGTCCGGGGAGCCGGACGATCTTGCACGCTTGGATCTCGATGCCGGGCGGGCACACCGTCGCGAGCCGATCGCGAACTTCGTCGGCGGTGAGCTCGACGCGCTCCATGCCTTCGGTGATCTCCCAGGTGCGGAGGCCGGGCGGCACGTGCTCGAGATCGACATCCATCACCTCACCGAGGCTCGGCACACCCAGGCCGAGCGCCGGACCGAACGCCATCCGCGGTTTCGGCGAGAACCCACGCGAAACGGCGAGCGGAAGATCGGCGCGGCGGAAGCTGCGACCGAGCAGCCGCACGAGATCGAGATGCCCGAGGAATGCGGCGCGGCCGATCTTCGCGAATCGGATCCGATACGTCGAATAGTCGGCATCGGCGCCGACATGTCCCGCACGCCGAACGCGCTCTGCACGCTCGGTCTCGCGATCGGCGCCGGACACGCGGTCCATGTCGAACGGCTTGGTCACCGCACCCAGCGTGCGCAGCGCGACGAGGCGATCTTCGCGCATCTTCGTCAGATCGCACGCGACGCCGCAGTCGTAACAAACCAGGCGCCGCTGATCCGGCGTCGCTTGTTCGAGGTTCGTGTGGTGGATCAACATGCCGGCGACCTTGCCGCACGGCGGCGACGCCCTGCCCTTCATCGCGCGGCGGTATTCCCCGAGGAGAAACCCGTCTTCGAGCCCGACGTCGAGGTGGTCCCATGGCAGCCGCGCGCCGACAGGGCGTGTGCCGAGGTACGCCGAAATATCGACCCCGTGCGCGTCGAGCACGCGCTGCCAGCGCTCGACGTCGAACACCTCTTCCCAGCCGTCGAACCGCGCGCCGTCGCGCCACGCCGCTTCGATCACGTCGGACAACCTGCGGTCGCCGCGCGCGAGCACGCCCTCGACGAACGAGATGCCGGCATCGTGATACTTGAGCCGCAGCTTCTGGTCGCGACCGCGCACCACGACGTCGCGCAGGATCGTTTGCTTGCGCTGGATCTCGGGCAGCACATTTTGCGCGCACCACTGAAACGGCGTGTGCGGTTTCGGAACATGCGAGCTGACGCTGACGGTGACCTCGGCGCGGCCGCCCGACAGCTTGCTGCCGATCCGCAGCATGCGCAGGCCGGTCTCGACGATGCCGCGCACGTCATCGTCTTCTTCGGTCGGCAGCCCGATCATGAAGTACAGCTTCAGGCGGTGCCAGCCGCGCGAGAACACGCGACGCGAGCTCTCCTCGATGTGCTCCTCGGTGACGTTCTTGTTGACGACGTCGCGCATCCGCTGCGTCCCGGCTTCGGGCGCGAACGTCAGGCCGCTGATTCGGGTCAGCGCGAGCTCGTCGAGCAGATCTTCGTTGAGGCCGTACGCGCGCAGCGACGCGACCGACATCGAGACGCCGCGCTTGCGCAGCTCGCCCGCGAGCTTCTTGACGAGCGGCGTGATGCTCGAAAAGTCCGCGGTCGACAGGCACGTCAGGCCGGTCTCTTCGTAACCGGCGCGATCGACGCCACCGATCAGCGACTCCGCGATCGACTCCGGCGAGCGCTCGCGCACCGGCCGATAGATCATGCCTGCCTGGCAGAACCGGCAGCCTTCGGTGCACCCGCGCGCGATCTCGACCGACGCGCGCTCGAACACGGCCTCGGCGTACGGCACCGGCGTGTCGACGGGAAACGGATAGTTGTCGAGATCGGCGACCATCGCGCGCGACACCCGTGCCGGGACCCGCGGATCGGTCGGCGCGCCGACGACGGTCATGCCGGTCGCCTCGTCGACGAGCGTCTCGTACAGCGAGGGCACGTAGAGTGGGAATTGCGAAGCGAGCTCGGCGAGCGCGTCGCGCCGCGTGCGCTTGCCGGCGCGGATCTCGGCGCGCATCGCCGCCCACGCGAGCACGAGATCGGGCAGCCGCTCTTCGGCCTCGCCGAGGAACGCCGCATCGATGAACGCGGCCATCGGCTCGGGATGCGATGCGGTCGGCCCGCCGACCAGGACGAGCGTCGCGTCTTCCGGGCGATCCGCGGTCCGCAGTGCGATGCCGCCGAGATCGAGCAGCGTCAGCACGTTCGTGAACGTCAGCTCGTACTGCAGCGAGATGCCGAGCACGTCGAACTCGTGGAGCGGGCGCTGGGTCTCGAGTGAAACCAGCGGCAAGTCGCGCGCGCGCAGCTCGGCTTCCATGTCGAGCCACGGCGCGAACGCACGCTCGCAGGCGATGCGCGGATCTTTATTGAGCAGCGAGTAGAGGATCTTCGTCCCTAGATGGGACATCCCGATGTCGTAGACATCCGGAAATCCAAGACACACGTGCGCGGCGACCTCGGGGCCTTCGGGTGGAGCGCGATCTTTGACCACCGCCTGGTACTCGCCACCCAGGTAGCGAGCGGGCTTCGCGACCCGGTCGATGAAGTCTGCGTAGATGTGGCGCATCTGGGACGGGGACGTATAGCAGAGGGTATGCGCCGCCGGCTGGTTATTGTACGGTGCCGTCCATGAAGAGGCTCGTGCTCGTCGCTGGTCTGGTTGCCGCCCTCGTCTCCTGTTCCAAGAAGGAGACGCCCAAGGACCCGCAGCCCGATATGGCCGCGAAAACCAAAGAAGCGCCGAAGGATCCCCATCCGCAGATGGGCGACACCGCGGCGATGTTCGATCCCGCCAACCTCCCCGCCGCTGGCACCGCACCGCCCGCGGTCACCGTCACCAAGGAGCTCGATCCCATGTGGAGTGCACCGCTCAAAGATCTCAAAGGCCAGCCCACCACGCTCGCCAGCTACAAGGGCAAGGCGCTGATGCTCGTCAACGTCGCGAGCAAGTGCGGCAACACCCCGCAGTACGCGACGCTCGAGGCACTCCAGAAGAAGTACGAGCCCAAGGGCTTCACCGTGATCGGCTTCCCGTGCAACCAGTTCGGCGGCCAGGAGCCGGGTTCGCCCGAGGAGATCGCGACGTTCTGCGCGACGAACTACGGCATCACGTTCCCGATCATGGAGAAGATCGAGGTCAACGGCACGAACCGGCACGAGGTCTACAAAGCGCTGACCCCGATCAAAGACGCCTCGGGCCACGACGGCGACATTCGCTGGAACTTCGAGAAGTTCGTCGTCAGCGCCGACGGCACGCAGATCACCCGCTTCTCGCCGAAGACCAAGCCCGACGACCCGACCGTGATCGCCGCCGTCGAAGCCGCGCTGCCGAAGAAGTGACTAAGTAGAGTCCCCGCAAGTTGGTGATCACCTCTGCGACGTGGGCGTAGGGGTAAGCGTCGGCGTAGGCGGCTTGTTGATCATCTTCGTCAGCATCGACACGACTCGATGGAGGAGCTCGTAGCCTGCCGGGATTC
>JAQBQF010000182.1 GCA_028287115.1 Myxococcales bacterium | reverse complement strand
CTCTTTCTTCTCGATCTCTCTCTTCTCGCCGGCTTCGATTTTCTTGTCGGCTTTCTTCTCGGCGTCGAGCTTCTTCTCGCCGGTCCTTTTCTCGCCGTCTTTTTTCTCGACCTCGAGCTTCTTCTCGGGCTTGTCCGTCTTCGTGGCCTTCTCGGTCTCCGACTTGTGATCTGCCTTCTTGTCTTCCGCCTTTTTCGGGGATTCGACCACAGCAACGGCCGGCGCCGCCGGAGCTGCCACGGCCGGCGTCGCGGGCTGCCGCGCCTTTGCGATGGCGCCGATCGTCTTGTCGACGTCGCTCGCAGGTGCCTCGTTGCCGCGCAGCGAACCCTGGAACGACAGGCCGCCGCGGGTCTCGAGTCGGTCGAGCGCGGCCAGTGGATCCGCGGTGGCGGCGGTCTGGGCGTGCTCGATATGACCGCGGGCTTCGACGCGCCGCCCGACCATGACACCGAGGACGAACACCAGGCCGACGATCACGGCTCCGCCAAAGAACAAGTAGAAGATCTGACGACCGTCGAGGCTGACCTCGATCTTGTCCCGATAGAGCTCGGACTCGCGCGACATACGACAAGAGTCGTAGAAGGCGTGCCCGCCGGGCAAGTTTCTACTACAGGGCGACGTTCGTGACGGTGAGCGACTGAGCTTCGACCCGGAACACCCGGCCCCGTGTCGAAGGCGAGTTGATCGAGGTCGACAAGAAGTCACCCTCGTCGATGACCCAGATGCTCTCCTGCGGCCCGCGGACGACCTTGACCGGGAAGCTCGGCGAGATGCCGAGCCGTAGCGGGGAGAATCCTGCTGTCTGGCGGAACGAGAGCTGGTAACCCGGGAACACGAACGGGACGTTCGTCAGGCCGCCCGCGCGGTCTCCAATGCAGGTCGCGTCGCCCGGATAGGTCGGGTCGACCAGGGTCAGGTTCATGCCGCGGTTGCGGAACTTGATCGCAGGAAGCTGGCGCGTGACGAGCGTGGTCGCCGGCGTTGCGGCGGTGCACGTGCCGGCGATGTAGGCCGGATCGAGCTCGGTGTTGTCGACCGTGAGCGAGCATGGATTGGCGTCGAAGGTGCCGTTCGGTTTCTGGCCCGTCCGCGGATCCGTGGTCGGATCGCAAGCGGGCGCGATCAGCGGAATTCGGCCGATCTGGAACGGGCTCGCGCTCGGATCGCGAACGCACTTGCCACCCGCGTCCGCGATGGTCGGATGGGTGTAGCCCGACTTGGTACCGACCATCGTGAACGCTTCGGCGGCGCGCAGCTCGAACCGCTGGGCCGCGTTGATGCACGCTTGAGGTGGCGCGACGCCTTCCATGCACGTGCCCGAAGCCGGCGAACCCTCGATCGCACCCTGGCAGACGCGACCGACGACACAGTCCGCGTCGACCGAGCAGGTCTCGATACAGCGCTTGCCGGTTCCCGGCACCGGCTTGCGATCCGGATCGATCGCGCACTTCCAGGTGTGCGTGTCGGCCGAGGTCGTGTCGCTGCCGGGTTGCGCGGAGCTAAGGTCCTTCGCCGCGAGCGTCGCGAGCGAGGCGCACTGAGCGTCGCTGGTGCAGCCGTCGAGCGGCGTGGTCTTGAGGACATTCTTGCGCGGCAACAACTGGAGCTCGCCGCTCGTGGTGGTGCCGACCGTGTAGCGGCGGATCGACGTCAGGAATTCTTTGCACGCGTTCGCGAGGCGATCCGCTTCGTCGGTGAGCATGCATGCTCCGAGGCCCGTGACCTGGCTCGCCGGGTGAACGTAACAGCGGTAACCGATCGCGCAATCGAGGTCTCCGACCGCCGGATCGCAGCCGCGGAGCTGCACCACGTCGAACGGCTCGACGCCCGCATCACAGAACGGATGCGTCTGATCGGTGAGCCGCATGCCGGCCGCATCGACCGCCATCTGGCCCGTGCGCACGGGCGGACCATCGATGGCCGTCGTCGCCGAGTCCGTGGAGAGCGAGCCTTCCCAGGTCAGCGTCCAGGTCTCGTCAGAGCGCAGCCCGCGCAGATCGGGGAATTCGAGATCGCGAACCGCGACGGGTGCCGAGAAGCCGAGCTCGGAGACCGCAGTTCCGGTGGGTGCATCGACCGGGCTCGTACACGCGAGCTGGCGGATACTCGGCAGCTCGGCGGATTTCTCAGTAGCGATGTTGCCGCTCGGGAAGCTGCGGGTCGGCGGTGCGGTGGCGCGTGGACCTGCCGAGTTTCCACCGGTCGCATCCGGATCGGGGCCATTGGTCTCGCACAGCGGCTGCACGACACTGTTGGCGTCCAGGAGCGTCGCTACGGCGCCGCGATCCGGGAGGCCGTCGCGTAGCTGATGCGCGATCACGAGTGGGATGTTCGTGCGGATCGGATCGGAGGGAATCGTCGTGTCGGCATTGGCGTCGTCATCGATGTTGACGACGTAGCTCGAGCCGTCCGCGGCGGTGATGATCGCGAAGTAGCCGATCAAGCTGCCGGGGGTCGGGGCGGGCGAAGCGTTCGGAATCGGATCGACGCGGAAGATATCCACGGACGTCGGCACGGCATTGCCGATCAGCTCGATGCCCGGGCCGCGGGCGCCGGATCGCCGAGGTGGCGTGTTGACGTCACCGACCGGCAGGCACGACATGCGGCGGATCGCCGAGCCGCCGACCAGATCGTGGAGGAACCGAGGATCGACCTGGGTATCGCATTCCTTGCCGACCGCGAAGATGTCCGCGACGCGCACGGTGTTATCGGTCGCGACCGCGTAGACAAACTGAAACTCGCCACCGGCCGACATGCCGATGATCGGATCGTCGATCGTGCCCATCGAGCCGCCCATCCCGATCTCGGGAGACAGCGAGATGTTCGTGATGCCGAGCGAGCCCGTCGTGTTCTGGAGCGCGATCGTCTTTGCGCTGCCTGCGAGCGGCAGGTTCTGGAAGCCGCGCAGTGGGCCGAGATCGGCGTACGTCAGGAGGTTCGAGTTATCTGCGCCGATCACGAGCTTCGTTCCGAGGTTCGGATCCGCTTCGATATCGAGCGTGACCGGCCGGATTCCGGGGACGATCGCGCCGCCGCCGTCGCATTCGTCGGGGCACGTCACGTTGCCGTCGGGGAGGATATGAGGTGCGCCGGTCGCATCGAACGTGATGCCGCCGACGATCGTGCCGTTGGACACATCGATCGCCGCGACGAGGTGACAGCTGGGATACGCGACGTAGGCGAGTCCGGTCGGAGCCGCCGGACACTTGTTGCCGATCGTCCCGCCGGCTGGCTCCATCGCCATCGCCATCGGCTTCGCGCGAATCACCTGGCCCGCGGCGTTCGTGACCGCGATCCGATCGACCTTCGCGGGTGGAGTCAGACTCACCGCGCTGTTGACCTCGAGCGACGACATGTCACACGAGCCCGCGTTGGCCGTGATCTCGTAGCAGCCGACCGCATCGGTCCCGATCGCGATCGGATCTTCACCGACGCTGATCCCGTTCTTGCCGGGCGTCAGCGGATCCGCGTCGAGCACGACGACCTCGCCGCCCGGCGCGAACGACGTCGACGGCTTGGTCTGAAACTGCGCGATCGCGACGGTGCCTTGCGCAGACTGCAAGATGAAGCCGTAGTACGACGCGCCGCCGACCTTGGTCGACGTGCCACCGAGATCCTCCTGACCTGGGGGGACCGGCACGGGCGCGGTGGAATCGGCGGGCGCGCCCGAGCGGATCGCACAGGCTTCGAGTGGCTGCGCGGTGGTGGTGACTTCTTGGTCTGGGGTCGCCGCGGCTCCGCCCGTGACCCGCAGGCCGCCGTAGCAGGCGAACGCGATGTCGACCGGCCGATCGAGGTTGAGCTGGGTCGCCGCGGTCGACGTGGTGTCACCACAGGCAGCGACGAGGATCGAGAATGAGAGGAGCAGGTACTTCATGGCGCCTTCGGCTTGCCCATGCGCAGAACCACGCGATTACGGGTCTTCGAGGTGGGAGCAATGTCGACGACCGCGATCGTGTCTTCGAGGAAGTTCGTCACATACAGCTTCTTGCGCGAGGGCGCGGCAGCGATCGAATACGGGCCTCGGCCGACCGTGATGATGTCTTCGACTTGCGAGAGGCCACGGGGATCGACGACGTAGATCTCGCCGTCCTGGAAGCACGCGATATAAGCGCGGTCGCCATCTCCGGTATCGGCGACGGCGAGCGTCGATGCCTGCCGGCAGATGTCGGTGGCAGCGAGCCCTTTGTTCTTCGGGAAGCCCGTCGCCGAGAGCGAGGTGTCGAACACCTGCAGCGTCGGCGGCCGGCGGTTGATCAGGTAGAGGCGATCGCCGCTCGCGGAGAACGCCATACTGCGCGTATCGATCGAGCCGCCGGCGTTGGCGCCTGCGAGATCGAGGAAGAAAAAGTTTCCGGTCTCGAGGTACGGCTCGGCGGTCGAGCGGTTGGCCGGGACACCGACGGTCAGCATCTGGATCCGGTTATCGCTGCGGCTGCCGACATAGATGATGTCGCCGGCCGCGCCGGGCGTGCGTCCCGCAACGCCGGTCGCGCCGCGCAGCCCGGTCAGCGGATCAGACGCGAACAGGCCGCTCACGACATCGGCGATCACCGCGTCGCGGCCGATCGGCGAGTCGACCAGCGTGACGGCGCCGCTCGTCAGGTGGGTGATGACGGCGAACTGCCCCGTCGAATCCGCGAACACGTCGTACGGTTCATCCGGCAGCACCGCGAGGTTCGGATCGTTGTGCAGGTTCGACAGGCGGTGCGGCTCGTCGCACAGCGCGTAGCCTTCCGCACTGGGATTGCACGACAGACGCGAGCCGTCCCAGTCCATCCAGGTCACCGATGGATCGCCGCGCGTCGGGACGATCAAGCGAAGCGACGGATCGGCTCCCATGCCGGTCTTTTGCACGGCGATCTGCGTCGCGAAGTTGCCGAGTCGCGCGCCAGCGTGCGGCACGATGAAGCCGGCTTCGTCGCAGATCAGGGTCTCGGTGTGATCGGGATCCTGTGCGCAATCGAGGCCGGCCGGCATTGTCTTCAACGGATCGGTCCAACCAGCCGAGACCTGATCGACGATGTTCAGGTCGAACACGGCGATCGATCCCGAGTCGTAGCGGAGCTCCGAGTTCGCGTTCGCGACGAACAGCACCGAATCATCGGGCGCGAGATGCATACCGGTCGGGAAGTACATCTGGTCTTCCGGAGGTCGAACGTCTGCCGCGGATGCCGTGCAAGCGACGCTCGTCGCGCAAAGCAGCAGAATCACGGTCCTCATCGCTGGAGACTGTGACTTCCGGCCCCCCCGCGGGGTTGCCTGTCCTGGTGCGAGTGCCGTCACGGGTTGACTCGCTTCATTGGTGGTCCTCACTCGTGCTCTGCTCGATGGCTGCTCGTGCCGCTGCAACGCGCGCGATCGGCACTCTGAATGGCGAGCACGACACGTAGTCGAAACCCGCCCTGTGGCAAAACTCCACGGAGCTCGGCTCGCCGCCGTGCTCTCCGCAGATCCCGACCTTGAGGGTCGGCTTGGTCGATCGACCCCCGCGCACGCCGAGCTCGATCAGCGCGCCGACCCCATCGGGATCGAGCACGGCGAACGGGTCATTCGGCAACACGCCGTGATCGATGTACGTCGGCAAGAATCGGCCCGCGTCGTCGCGCGACAGGCCGAACGTGGTTTGCGTCAGGTCGTTGGTGCCGAACGAGAAGAAGTCGGCATGTTCGGCGATCCGATCGGCGACGACGCATGCGCGCGGGAGCTCGATCATGGTTCCGATCGTGTAAGGGATCTTCGCGCCCCCGAGTGCCGCGTCCATGGCGGTCTTGGTGAGCTCGCGCAGCCGGCGAAGCTCCTCGGGAACCATCACGAGCGGGATCATGATCTCCGGATGGACGGCGATGCCTTCAGCGGCGACCTGCGCCGCGGCCTCGCCGATCGCCTGGACCTGGATCTCGTAGATCTCGGGGAACGTGATCGCGAGCCGGCAGCCGCGATGGCCGAGCATCGGGTTCGCCTCCGACAGCTCCGCGACTTTTGACGCGATCGCCGCGGGCGGCTTGCCGATGTCGCGCGCGACCTCTTCGATCTCGGCGGCACTGTGCGGCAAAAATTCGTGAAGCGGCGGATCGAGCAGGCGAATCGTCACCGGCAGCCCGTCCATCACGCGGAACAGCTCGGCGAAGTCGCCGCGCTGCATCGGCAGGATCTTCGCGAGCGCCTTGCGCCGGCCGGCTTCGTCGTTCGCGACGATCATCTCGCGCACTGCGAGGATGCGCTCGGGCTGGAAGAACATGTGCTCGGTCCGGCACAGACCGATGCCCTCGGCGCCGAAGCTGCGCGCGGTGCGGGCGTCGGTCGGCGTATCCGCGTTCGTGCGGACCTTGAGCCGGCGAAACGTGTCGACCCACGTCATGAGCTGACCGAGCTCGGCGGCGAGCTGCGCGGGGACGAGCGGCGCGGGTCCGAGGAACACCTCGCCGGTCGAGCCGTCGAGCGTCAGTACGTCGCCCTCTTTGATCTTGATCTCCTTCGCGCCGCTAGTCGCGCTCGCGGCGATGTAGGCGGTCTTCTTGACCGTGTCGATCTTGAGCGCGCTGCAGGCGGTGATGCAGCACTTGCCCATGCCGCGGGCGACGACCGCCGAATGACTCGTCATCCCACCGCGCGCGGTGAGGATGCCGGCCGCGGCCTTCATGCCGTGAATGTCTTCGGGCGACGTATCGGTGCGCACGAGCAGCACGGTCTCGCCGCGCGACGCCCACTCGGCCGCCGCGCTCGCGGTGAACACGATCTTGCCGATCGCCGCGCCCGGCGATGCGGGTAGGCCCTTCGCGACCGGCGTCGGGCGCGCTTTCGGATCGATCGTCGGATGCAGGACTTCGTCGAGCTTCGCGGGATCGATCCGCAACACCGCTTCCTTGGGCGTGAGCTTACCCTCGGCGACGAGATCGACGGCGACCTTGACCATCGCCTTGCCGGTGCGCTTCCCGTTGCGGGTCTGCAACATGTAGAGCTTCGCGTTCTGGATCGTGAACTCGAGATCCTGCATGTCGCGGAAGTGATCCTCGAGCAGCTTCGCGACCCGCACGAGCTCGGCATGCGCGGCGGGGAGCTTCTTCGCGAGCTCGTCGATCGGCTCCGGCGTCCGAATGCCTGCGACGACATCTTCACCTTGGGCGTTCGTCAGGAACTCGCCGTAGAGCTCGGCGGTCCCGGTGGCCGGGTTGCGCGTGAACGCGACGCCCGTCGCGCAGTCCTCGCCGAGGTTGCCGAACACCATCGCCTGGACGTTGACGGCGGTGCCCATCGACGCCGGGATGCCGTGCATCTTGCGATAGACGTCCGCGCGCGGATTGTTCCACGAGCGGAACACGGCGCCGATCGCGCCCCAGAGCTGTGCGTCGACGTCGTCGGGGAAGTCGTGCTTGGTGACGCGCTTGACCTCGGCCTTGAACGCGGCGACCGCTTCGCGTAGCGCGACTTCACTGAGATCCTGATCTTTCGACGCGCGGTGCTTCGCCTTGATGTCGTCGAGGATCTTGTCGAACGGCGGATCTTCGTCCTCGCTCGCGGCGACCACGCCGAGCACGACCTCGCCGTACATCGCGACGAAGCGGCGATAGCAATCCCACGCGAACCGCGGATTGCGCGAGCGCTGTGCGAGTGCGTCGACCGTCGCGTCGTTGAGCCCGAGGTTCAAGATCGTGTCCATCATCCCGGGCATCGATGCCGGCGCGCCGGAGCGCACCGAGACGAGCAACGGCTCGTGGACGTCGCCAAAGGCGGTGCTCGTCAGCTCCTCGACCTTGGCGAGCGCCGCCTTGACCTCGTCGGTGATGCCTTCGGGATACGCGTTGTCATGCTCCATCGCGTAGCGACAGACTTCGGTCGTGATCGTGAAGCCGGGTGGCACCGGCAACCCGAGCGATGCCATCTCGGCGAGGTTCGCGCCCTTGCCGCCGAGGAGGGCCTTGTCTTTCGCGCGGCCCTCGGCCGAGCCACCGCCGAACTGCTTGACGAGCTTCACGCAGCACCACCGAGGAGCCGGAAGTCGGCGATCGCCGAGAACGGCTTGTGAAGCTCGCGTAGCAGCGACAGGCGGTTCTCGCGCAGCGCGGGATCCGGATCCATCACCATCACGCCGCCCTTGTCGAAGAACGCGGCGACCTCGGGCTGGATCCGCACGAGCACCTCGAACGCCTCTTGGTACTTGTGATCCTTGCGCGCCTTCGCGAGCTCGTTACGCGACCGCGCGAGCGCATCCCACAGCCGCTGCTCGACGCCGTTTTGCGCGAACAGCGCCGGATCGACGAGCCCGCGGATCATGATCTTCTTCGCGGTCGCATCTTCGAGAATGTTCGCGACGCGTTTGAACACTTCGCGCGCGGCCGCCGGCACCTTGCCGACTGCTTGTGCCCGCAGCTTGACGTCGTACGGATCATCCGAGCTCGCGCCGATCACCGCGTCGACGTCTTGCGCGGGCAAGCCCTCCTCGATCAGCAGCGCGCGCAGCCGTGCGGCGAAGAACTCGCGCAGTGCCTTGTCGTGCTCGGGCGTCACCGTGAGCGCTTGCTCGCGCATGTACGCGTGCGTCGCCGTCTCGATCAGCTTGCTGATCGTGTACGGAAACTTGGACCCCTGATCGATCATGATCGTCAGGACGCCGACCGCGGCGCGGCGGAGACCCAGCGGATCCGCCGAGCCGGTCGGTACGAGGCCGGTCGCGAAGCAGCCGACGAGCGTATCGATGCGATCCGCGATCGCGACGCACACCGACGCGCCCGGTTTCGGAAGCTCGCCGCCCTGCCCCTTGGGCCAGTAGTGCTGCTCGATCGCATTCGCGACTTCGTCGGATGTACCGGCGAGCTTCGCGTAGTGCCGGCCCATCACGCCTTGCAGCTCGGGGAACTCCGACACGGCCATGCTCGCGAGATCGGCCTTGCACAGCCGCGCGGCGTCGGCGGCCGCCTTCGCGCTCGGATGGAGCTCGAACGAGCCACTGCACAGCGTCTCGACGATCTGCGTGATCCGGCGGACCTTGTCGCCGATCGTCTTGGCCTTGTCGCCGAGCTTGGCTTGGAACACGACGCCGTCGAGCTTCTTGTTCCAGTGTTCGAAGGTGTGCTTGCGATCCTCGGCGAAGAAGAACTTCGCGTCCGACAGCCGCGACGCGAGCACCTTCTCGTTGCCCTTCGAGACGACTTTCGGGTCTTTGACGATCGTCGCCATCAACGTGACGAATCGGTTCGCGAGCTTGCCGGCTTTGTCTTCCATCGCGAAGTAGCGCTGGTGCGTGCGCATCGCGGTCACGATCATTTCCTCGGGCACTTCGAGGAAGGACGGATCGAAGCCGCCCGACACGCCGACCGGATACTCACCGAGATGGATCACCTCGGCGAGTAGCGCCTCGTCCGGCCGTACGCGCAGGCCGGTCTCGCCCTCGATCCGCTTGAGCTCGCCGCGAATCTCGGTGAGGCGAACATCTTGATCGACGACGACGTTCGCCGCGCGCAACGTCTCGATGTACTTCTCGGCGCTCGCGATCTCGATCGGACCGGGCGACAAGAAGCGATGACCTCGGCTCGCGCGGCCCGCTTGCTGGTTCGCCCACTGAAACGGCACGACCTCGCCGCCGAACAGCGCGACCAGCCATTGAACGGGACGCACGAACGTCATGTCGTGCCAGCCCCAGTGCATCGATTTCGGCCATGGGATCTTCGACGCGAAATCTCGCAGCAAGTCCGGCAACAGCGCGCGCGTCGGCTGGCCCGCGACATGGCGCTGTGCAACCGCGTACATGCCCTTCTTGCCGGGCACTTCTTTCTTCTGGAGCGTGCTCGGCTCGACGCCGTTCTTCGCAGCAAATCCCTGCCCCGCCTTGGTGACGGCGCCATCTGCTCCGAACGCCGCGGACACCGGCGGACCGACGACCTCTTCGTCGAGATCGGGTTGCCGATCCGAGAGCTGCTTGACGATCAGCGCGAGCCGCCGCGGTGTCCCGACCGCGCGCACGCTCTTCCATTCGAGGCGCGCTTCCGCGAGCTTCCGCTCGAGAGCTGCCGGCAGATCCTCGAGGGCCTTCGCGAGCATCTTCGCGGGAATCTCCTCGCATCCGATCTCGAACAATAGATCCGCGCGATCACCCGACATGAGGCGCCTCTCCCCGCTCGCCGGCATTCGCGGGCTCGCGCCATCCCGGGTCCACGTGCGAGCGCACCGCGCGCGCGGCTGCGATTGCACCGGCGTTGACACCGGCCTCGGCTGCACCTTCGAACGCGGCTTGCGCCTGCGCCTGCAGCGCCTTCGGCAGCAGCGGGAATCCGAGCTTCGCGCGCGACTGAACGTACGCATGCGCGCACGCTCGCGACATCGCACGAACGCGGCCGATGAACCGCTGGCGCTCGGTGACACTGATCGCGCCGCGCGCGTCGAGCGTGTTGAACGCGTGGCTCGACTTCATGCAGAACTCGTAAGCGGGCAGCACGAGATCCTTGGCGAGCAGGCGATTGCACTCGCCCTCGTAGGTGTCGAAGTTGGCGAACGCGATCTTCGGATCGAGCTCCTCGAAGTGGTACGTCGAGTACTGGACCTCCCACGGCCGGCGGATCTGGCCGTACGTCACGTCGCGGTTCCATTTGACGTCGAACATGCTGTCGACGTTCTGCAGATACATCGCGAGCCGCTCGACGCCGTACGTCAGCTCGGCCGTGACGGGCAGCAGATCGATGCCGCCCGCTTGCTGAAAATACGTGAACTGCGTGACCTCCATGCCGTCACACCAAACTTCCCAGCCGAGACCCCACGCACCAAGCGTCGGCGATTCCCAATCGTCTTCGACGAAGCGGATGTCGTGGCTCGCGGGATCGAGGCCGATCGCACGCAGCGAGTCGAGATAGAGATCCTGGACGTGCAGCGGCGAGGGCTTGAGGCCGACCTGAAACTGATAGTAGGCGCCCGCGCGGTTCGGGTTGTCGCCGTACCGGCCATCGGACGGCCGCCTGCAGAACTGCGCGAACGCTGCGTTCCACGGCTCCGGACCGAGCACGCGGAGGAAGGTCGCGGGATGAAACGTGCCGGCGCCAACCTCGACGTCGACCGGCTGCTCGATCACGCATCCGCGATCCGCCCAATACTTACTGAGCGTGAAGATCAGGTCTTGCAAGTACATGCGCCGCGGGGACCCTACCGTTGGCTGGGCGAACGGTCAAGCCACGGCCCCGAGCTAAGTGCGCCAGAATACTTGACGTTCTTGGTAGTCGACGGCTAGCGTGAACCCATGATTCGGGAGCTTGGGGTTTGTCTCGCCATCGCCATGTGCGGTGGCTGCTCCTTGATCCTCGATTTCAGCAGCAGCGCTATCCCGATCGATGCCGAGATCGACGGCCCGTACACGCCGGACGCGTGCGCGTTTCTCGAGCCCAACGACACGCTCGACACGGCGATGGTCGTGACCGCGACGGATACCGGCCCCGGCGCGATCTGCGCGCAGCCGCGTGACTCCGGAATCGGCGACGACGTCGATTACTACAAGTTCAACGTCCCGGCGGCGACGACGAAGGTCACCGTCACGCTGATGTACACCAACCGCCCCGGTGGCGATCTCGATCTGCAGCTGTTCGATCCAGCCATGCCGGCGATGGCGATCGCGAAGTCGCGAGGCTTCACCGATACCGAGACGATCGTCTGCCCGGGCGCATCTCCATTCTGTCCGAACCTGACGCCCGGCAACGACTACGTGTTCGAGGTGATTCCGGCGATCGCGGGTCAGGTCAACCAGTACACGTTCTCGCTCACGTTCCAATAGTTCGCAGCTTTTCGCGAGCCCGAGCCGAAGGCCGGAGGCCGTGCCGGATCTCGATCGGCCGACGTGCTCGGTTTCGTGAAACGTGGTCGTGATCGCGGTCCGCGCCCGGAGCGGAGGGTCAGACACTACTTCCATCACTTGCAGCCGAAAACCGGCCAAACGATGAGAGGATCACCACATGTGCGGCCGAAAACCGGCGAGAAGTGGTGTCTGACCCTCGCTACATGTCGTACGCGACGGTGTAGCCGACGCGCTCGATCTTGCCGGGCGCCACCGTCAGCTTGTTCCGCAACCTGTCGCCGGCGAGGATCGGCTTGTTCGGCCACGCGCGGACGACGCGCCGATGATGTGCGGACCGGACGTGCTCCTCGATCCAGACCTCGCGCGGCGTCTCGCCGAGGTTTGCGACGCTGAGCAGAAATCGCTCCGCGAGCGACGAGCTCTCGCCGAGATCGACGAAGCGTTGCCGCATGCCGCGCAGGGATTCGTCGACCCACAGAGGGAGGCGGAGCGGCGCCTCGGCGCCGGCTTGCTGGCGTCCTTCGGCGGGAACGTCGATCTCGCGCGCCCCCTCCTCCGCAACCTCGAGGTGTACCCGCATCGGTCCGCGCGCGAGCTGCATCGGTTCGAGCTCGAGCCAGACCCAGACCGCTTGCACGGACTCTTTGCCCCACATCGCTTCCGTGCTCGGCACGTCGCTCGAGAGCACGGCGCCGTCGTAGATCCGGCGTAGCTGCGCCCGCACACTGCGCGGAGGCGCCGCGATCACCACCGTTGCACCGTCGAGGAGGACGTTGCCGCGCGCCACTTCGCGCGGAGGATGCTCACCTCCGGGAGCTCCGTCGAACAGCGTGACGTCGGCGTGCGCATGCCACGCGGGCGTCACGATCGCGAACCGGCTCGCCACGGTCGCCCGATCAACCGCGGTCATCGAAACATCGTGCTGCGCACGAAACCTCAGGCGCGTCGTGACGTAGAGGACGCGGACGAGATGACGGCCGGGTGCACCGTGGACGGTGCATCGAACGACCGGAGAAAACCGCGCCGTGGCGTCCTGGGATGTGACAGCCTTCGGTTCGGGGTTCTTCGTCGGAGCAACGCGCGAGGTCAACAGGCGCAGTCGAGCTTCGATGACCTCCCTGTCCGCGTTCGACGTGGGCTGATCGTCGGACGATTCCGGAAGTTGCTCGCGCATGCAGCCGCCGACGCGAAGCGGAGGTCCCGCCAGCGGCTCGATCACGAGAGATGCGAGCGCTGCCCCCGGATCGATCTGCTCGAGCTCGAGGTGCGTGCCCGTAAGGTCGATCCATCGTCGTTCGTCGACGACGCCGTAAGAGCCCGCGCTACCGGCGTCGTAGAGCGCGATCGAGATGCCCGCGGCGGGAATCGCTCCTGGGTGTGCGACCGGTCTGCGACAGGCCGCGAGCAGCGCGATCGCCGCGAGCGCCGGTCTGCCACGCATTCATTCCTCGACCGCGACGTTATCGCCGACGAGCTGTGCCGCTTCGCGAGGCTCGGCACGCCCCGACAGCACGGCGGCGACGCCGGTCAGCACCGGCATTCGCACGCGCAGCTTCTTCGCGAGCTCGGCACCTGCGATCGCGGCGCGCGCGCCTTCGGTGCGACCGGCATCTGCCGTGACGACACCGTCGGCAAACCGCCGGCCGAGCTGATAATCCGCGGACCGATCGTTCGAGCGGACGAGCATGTTGCCGAGACCCGCGAGCCCCGCGAACGTGCGCGCCTCCGCGCCGGCGGCAACTCCGAGGCGCGATGCTTCGGCGACCGCGCGCGTGATCAGGACGGCGCGAGGTCCTGCGCCCATGCCGAGCCCGTCGCACAGACCGAGCGCGACCGTGTACGCACCCGACAGTGCGGACGCGAGCTCGACGCCGGCGAGATCCTTCGAGCCATAGACGCGCAGCGTCGGCGGTGCGTTGAGCAGGCGGCGCGCTTCGGCGACGACCTCATCGAACGCGGAGGCGACGACCATCGACGAGTAGGTGTTGTCGACGAGATCAGCCGGCAGCGTCGGTCCGGCGAGCACGCCGATCTTGAGCGTTGGCAACCCCTGCTGCAGCACCTCCGAGACGCGCTCGTTCGTCGGTGCGGCAAGCGCGCCGATCGCATGGACGACGATGTGACTGCCATCGAGAAATCCGCCGAGCTCGCGCGACCGCGCGCGAACATCGGTCGAGGTCACGGCGAGCACGAGGAACCGAGCTTCGGTCGCGAGCCGCCGCGGATCCGCGGTCGCCTCGAGTGGCTCCGGAAGCTCGGCCGCGGGAAGTCGCGGGCACCTGCGATCGCGCTGGATCGCCTCGACGACCTTCGTGTCGCGCGACCACAGCACGACGCGCTTGCCGGCACGCGCGAGCACCGAGGCGAGCGCCGTCCCGAACGCACCCGCGCCGACGATCCCGATCGTGTCCGCGCGCGTGCTCACGACGCGCCCTCGGGAGGAATGTGCGCCGTGCGGTTCTGATAATAGAACAGCAGCTTGACGTCCTCGACGTGGAGCGTCTCGCTCCGGCGCACGACGGCCGGATGCGTGTGATAGGTGCCGAGGCCGCGGAGGGCATCGTCGATGATCGCGGTCGCGGCTTGCGGTGCGTGCAGCGGATGTTCGGAGCCAAAGCTCGGGTTCTGGGCGATCCGCGCGCGCAACCGAACGAGCGATTCGAGCACGTCGACGACGGGCACCGCCGAACCCGCGGCACCGACGCGCATCAGCCGATAGATGTCGCGAGTGCCTGCCCGCTTCGCGAGCTCGTCGAACAGTGCGCGGGCGAGCAAGTGCGTCGCGTGAAACACGGTGAGCTTCGGGTAGACCTGCGCGAGCCGGCGCCCGAGGGCGCGCGTGTACTCGGCGTCCCGCTGATCGTCGTCGGTGACCTCGCCATCGGCGCCGCGCACGTAGCTCGCGGGATCGACGATACGGCCGGCGCGGTCGATCGACTCGCCCTCGTCGGTGACGTCGTTGCCGAACGGATCGAACGGCCGGCCGAACCGGACGACGACGCTGCCTTCATGCACGAGGATCTTGCGGAAGAACTCGATCATCCGGCCGACGCGGGAAAATTCGTCGTCGGTGATGATGTATCGGCTCTTCCCGGTCTCGGCGAGATAGTCGTCGATCAGTGTCTCGGCCTCGAGGACGAGCCGATAATTGATCGTCGCCGGGACGATGTAGAGGCGCTTGTTCGGCGCGCCTTCGCGCACCAGGTTCTTGTAGGCGGTGACGCTCGTGCCGAGCAGACCGAGCTTGAGATTTTTCTCTACGAGGTTCGACCGAGAGCGCGTGCCGCCGGGAAAGAACAGCGAGTGATAGCCGTGCTCGAGGAGGACGGTCGAATACTCCTTGAGGACGTCCTTGTAGAGCTCGAATCGGAGCCGGCGATCGACTCGATACGCGCCCAGGTTGCGCATGAAGAAGCTGATGAACGGATTGGAGAACAGATTCTTGCCGGCGCCGTAGGTCGTCGGCGGTAGGCCGGCGCGCATCAGCCCAAACCCGATCGCCGGCGAGTCCATGTTCGACGAGTGGGTCGGTGTAACGATGATCGTGCCGCGCTCGGCGCAGGCGCGAGCGACCTCGATCTCGCCATCGGCCGTAATCCGATTTTCGAGGTTGCGCACCGCGGCCATGCCCTCGCGCAGACTGCTCATCGGATTGAACACGACGCCGAGCAAGGAAGGCCCGATGCCTGTCGCGAACTTGTAGACGCGGGGATCGAAGTTTCCGACGACGTCCTGCCCGTAATATCGGACTAGCGAACGAAGCTCGGACTGCTTATCTTCATCTGTCATCGACATCAGGCGGCGAGACAGATCTCGCCACTTGTCGGCTGCACCATTCTTCTGAGCTTCGAGTCGCTTGATCTCGCAGAACGCAACGTCGTTGATGACGTATTCGAGTGACGCATCGCCGCCGGCCTTGGCCTCGGCGACACGTCGCGAGACGACCCGACGCTCGACCTCCGAGAGCAGTCGCTCGCGGTCGGCATTGAACCTCTCGAGGCGGTTTTCGGCTTCTCGGACCGGCCGGTCACTCGCCATACCCCGACTCATAACACCACTTTGGTCCGGTAACTTGCACGGCGTGGGTCCTCCTCATGGGCTCCGCCACCGCCGCCCTCACATCGCCATCACATCCGGTCGTTACGCCCTTGCAAGGCGAAATCGGGTATGCTGAACATGAGCATACGCGGAGCGCTTCTCCTCACGAGGACGCTCCGGCATCGACATTTCGGCGACCGGTCTGCCATTTCCTAGGCGGGCGCGCGAGGAAGGTCGCGATGCGGCGGTCTGATGATGAGTGAGCAAGGAGACGTGGTCAGCTGATGTCCACGACCAAACGTCCAGCGGCACGTACGAGCGCAAAGAAGAAGGAAGCGACGGCAAGAGTCGCTAAGGCTGCACCTGCGCGTCGCGCCGCCACCAAACCGGCCGCCAAGGCCGAACCCGCACCGCGCGAGCGCAAGTCCTATCCGGTGATCGAAGCGCCGCCCGCGGTGAAGAAGTCTCGTGCGAAGAAAGAGATCGTCCCCGTGCCGCCGCCTCCGCCGCGGCCCGTCTACGACCTCCATGGGCCGATCCCGAAAGAGGGTGCAGATCTCCCGAAGCGGGTCGGCGCGCTCCTCGGCGTCGGTCAGAAGACACTCGGCATCAAGTCATTTCGCCCCGGTCAAGCCGAGGCGTTCGACCATTTGCTCGCGAACGAGAACCTGCTCGCCGTCATGCCGACCGGCAGCGGCAAGTCGCTGCTCTATCAATTGACGTCGATGGTGGTGCCGGGTGTCACCGTGGTGGTGAGCCCGCTGATCGCGCTGATCAAAGATCAGCTCGACAAGATGGTCGCCAAAGGTGTGTCGGCCGCGAAGATCGACTCGACGTTGACGGTCAAGCAGCGCCGCGAGGTCGACGCGCTCGTGCGCTCGCCCGGCGGCAAGCTGCTCTTGACGACCCCGGAGCGGATGGCCGATCCGGAGTTCCGCGTGTTCCTGCGCGAGGCGTCCAGCGGAATCGGCGTCTCGCGATTCGTCGTCGATGAAGCGCACTGCGTCTCGCAGTGGGGCCATGACTTCCGGCCGGCGTACTTATCGCTGCGTAAGGCGATCGAAGACGTCGGGAACCCACCGGTGCTCGCGACCACCGCGACCGCGCCGCCGCACGTCCGCGACGACATCCTGTTCCAGCTCGGGATCGAGAACGCGACGATCGTCACGACGACGTTCGACCGGCCGAACCTGCACTACGAAGTCATCATCTTCCACGACGAAGACGAGAAGATGAAGACGCTCGTGACGCTGCTGAAGAAGCTGCCGCGTCCCGGCATCGTTTACTGCGCCACGGTCAAGAAGGTCGAAGAGCTCTACGAGCAACTGACTCGGTGGGGCATTCCGACCGCTCGCTATCACGGCCGGATGAACAAGGGCGAGCGCGACGAGTCGCAGCAGAAGTTCATGGATCCGTCGTCCGACCAGATCATGGTCGCGACGAACGCGTTCGGCCTCGGCGTCGACAAGGCGAACATCCGCAACGTCATCCACTATCACGTGCCCGGATCGCTCGAAGCGTACGCGCAGGAAGCCGGCCGCGGCGGTCGCGATGGCAAGCCGGCGCGCTGCGTGCTGCTGTTCTCGCCGGACGACGTCGCGATCCAGGAGTACTTCCTATCGGGCACGTATCCGACTAAGCGCCAGGTGCGCCAGGTGTTCTCGGCCCTCGAAGTGTTCTCGAATCGCAAAGAGACCCTTCCCGAGGACTCGCTACCGACGGTCGCGAACATCTCGCTCTCGGCGAGCGTCGGCCAGCAGCGCACGCGCACGGTGCTGTCGCTGCTCAAGGACGAATTCTTCATCACCGAGAAAGAAGGCGGCCTCTACTACGTCGCGGATCCGCCGCCCGATCCGCAAGAGCTGATGGAGCGAGCGCGCCAGTACGAAGCGCGCCGGATCGCAGATCGCCAGCGGCTCGACTCGCTGCTCACGTACGTCAAGGCGCCGGGGTGCCGCAACGTCGTGATCCTCGACTATCTCGGCGAGCCGGCACCGGTGAAGTGCGGCCGCTGTGACAACTGTCTGCGCTCTCGCGAAGCCGCGCTCGCTGCATCGACCGAGGCGACCAGGCTCGGTGCCTCGCTGACGCGCCAGCTCGACGAAGACGGTGTCGAGCTTCCGAAGCCGCGCCGCGAGATCAAGGCGCGCATCGTGCGCATCGATCAGCCACAACCGACCGCGCTCGAAGCGGCTGCGGCGGCCGGGGCGGCGACACCCGCGGCTCCCAAGCCCGCGCCGACGGTGCTCCGTCGCAGTGGCTCGAGCGCGGCGGCTGCTCCGTCACCTGCCAGGCCGAACGGGCACTCGCAGCCCTCGGCAGGCGTGCCTGCAACGGCGCAGCCCGCGGCAGCGAAAGCCGCCGAGCCCGCACAGCCGCGCACCGACGCGATCGTCGCGCGCGGCAAGCCGGAAGATGCGGATGACGAGGATGATCTCGATGATGATGACGACGACCTCGAGGATGATGAGGTCGAGGTCGACGAGCACGGCAATCCGATCGAGCTCGCGGACGACGACGATGATGACGACGACGACCTCGATGATGATGACGACGAAGATGACGACGACGACGACGACGATTACGAAGTAATCGACAAGACCGCCGCGGAGCTCGCCGAAGAGGGCATCGAGGGCCCGGGCGAGATCACGGTGCTCGCGCGCAAGAAGGTTCCGAAGCAGCCCAAGCTGCGCGGTCCACGCCCGCTCGACACCGCAGCCTCATCGGCGACTGCCGCGGAAGCGCGCCGGCGCCGGCGGCGAAGGCGTCGCAAGCGCCGCGCGATGTTGCCGCCGAAAAGCGCGTTCCTCACGCCGGTGCTGTCGAGCGGAGGCCCGATCTCGGATGCACAGCCACGTCGTGGTGGTGGCGGCGGCGGGCCCGTGATCGAATACGTGCGTGGACCGATGCGGATCGCGTCGGCGCCCGTCGCGTCGGCGAACCCGAACGATGCGGGTGTCGGCCGGCGACGCGGTAACAACAACAAGAAGCGGCGCTGGGATCGCGGTTTCGGCGGCGGTGGTGGTGACGGCGGCTATAATGGCCGGCCCGACAATCGCGAGCAGCGCTTCGGCCCGCGTCCGCAAAGCGCACCACCTCCCGGCGGCGCGCCGGCTGGACAAGCTTGGCAGCAGGCCGATGGGGCAAACGGAGTCCCCGGCGAACAGCGCCGGCGGCGGCGCCGAAGGCGTCGTCGCGGTGGTGGCAACGGGATGCCGATGCAGGCAGGCGGACCCGGCGCACCGGGACTGCCGCCGGTATCCAACAGTGGCAACGGTGGCAACGAGCCCGTCGCGTTCTTCCAGAGCCGAGACCACGGCGCACAGCAGAACCAGCCTCCGATGCTCGGGCCCGACGGGCTACCGATCCGCAAGCGACGTCGTCGCCGGCGGCGTGGTCGCGGTGGCCGCAATCGCGAGTGGCGCGCGCAGGGCGGCCCCGAAGGCGGTGGCGGACCTGAAGGCGGCGGTGGTGGACCGGAAGGCGGCGGCGGTGGCGCGCCTTCTACGGGCGGTGGCGGTGCGATCGGTGATGGCGACGCGAGCTGAGAGCTCGTGGTTTTCCGCTAAGACATGCCCTGCTTGGCGTATTCGCCGGAAGGCCGTACGCTTCGTGTGTGCTCGACTGGCTCGGCTCGGTTCAGATCCGCAAGCGATCGCCGAGCCGCGTCGAGCTTGATCTGACGCGCGCGACCGCGTGGACCGGATGGGCACTCTCGGCGATCGGCGTCTACCTCGTGACGCTGGGCGCGCTGTGGGCGACGGCGCTCGGTTGCGTCCTGCTCGCGCTCGGAATTCTGCTCGCGACGCTGCGCCGCAAGCTCGTGTTCGACCGTGACGACGGGCTGTTGCGCAGCGAGCAACGAATTCTCGGAGTGCACCGGCGAACCGCGATTCCGCTGTTTCATCTGCGAGCAGTTGTCGTGTCTGCGCGGCGCGGCGGCATCTATGTCGCGTATGTCGAGCGCCGGCTCGGCGGGACGATCCATCTCGACGAAGCGCGCCGCCCCGCGCCGCTGCTGACCCTCGCCGAAGCGATCTGCGAAGTCGCAGAGTTGCGCCTGGTCTACGACGCGACGACCCGAGTTGCGGCCTCCGACTAAGTGCACGGCGGCTGGTAACGGCGGACGAGGTTGCGTTACCGTTCACCCGTGCGCAGTACCCTGCTCCTGCTGATCGCCCTGGTGTTCGCGTGCAAGAACGAGAGTGGCACCACCCAGCACGAGAAACCGGCGGAACCGGTGCGCAAGCTCGCCGGCGTCTATCCGGAGAACTTCAAGTGCGAGTCGATCGTCACGCTCGAGGCGCTCGGTCAGTTGCTCGGCGGCGCCGCGCGCCAGCTCGAAGGCGCGATGACACCACCGCGTGGAATCGCCGCACCGTGTAATTACGAGGTCGCCGGGGCGGCGACGGAGTACTGGACGTTTGATTTCGACTGCCGTGACGGCATGAAGCAGCGTGCAGACGCCTTGTTCGAGCAGTACCGGAACGACAGCAATTCGAACATCCAAAAGTACAACGAGCTGTCGGATGCCGGAGCGATCAAGCCGAACGATGCCGGGATCGTGAACCACGCGCCCGAGAGCGCCGCGGAAGTCGCGGTCGGCGCGAAGGCGCTCGATCATCACGGCCAAGGTCTGATCTTCATCGACGACGACGCACCATGTTACGTCCGTGTCGTCGGTCCCGGCTTCGAACGCCGCGTCGAGCTCGCAAAGCTGATCGCCAAGAACCTGACCTTCGCGAACGCACCGATGACGCCGCGGCCGATGCCGTGAGCCGGCCGTGAGTCGATCGACGCGACCGCGCCGCGCGTGTTACGCGGGGCTCGTAGCCGTGTTGTCGATCAGCAGCGCGGACGCCTATCGACCCGCCCCACGCCCGAGCTTACCGATCAACGGCGAGGTGCTTCCGAATGGACTGCACGTGGTCCTCGCACCGGACCCGACGGTGTCTTCGGTCGTGGTCGAAGTTCGCTATCGCGTAGGCGCGGCGGACGGACCCGCGGGCTTCGCGCACGTGCTCGAGCGGATGATGTTCGCAGGCTCCGTGCATGTCGCCGACTTCGACGGTCGGATCGACGCTGCGGGCGGCTGGTCGAGTAGCGTCACGACCGCCGATCACATCAGCGTGGTCGATCAAGTGCCCGCCGAGGCGCTCGCGCTCGCGTTGTGGCTCGAGGCCGAACGGATGGCAGGGATTCCCGACGCGATCGACGAGGCTCGGCTCGCCAACGTACAGCGCGCGATCGCCGCGGAACGAACGTCCGCGTACGAGGATCATCCAAGCGGCCTCGTCGCGCGCGCGGTGCAGCAGACGCTGTGGCTCGGACATCCGAACGGCACCCTCGTGCTCGCCGAGGCGAGCGGCACGGCGCCAGACTTCGCAGCGTTCGCGAGGGCGACGCTCGTCCCGGCAAATGCGACGCTCGTGATCGCAGGCCGCTTCGACGACAAATCCGTGATCGCGCTCGTCCAGCGATATTTCGGCTGGATGCCGGCCTGGCCCGGTCGCGTCGCCAAGCATGTGCCGCTCGAGCCGCGCAAGCAGGCGGCGCGGGTCGAGCTGGAGGATCCGGCTGCCAAGGTCGTGTTCGCGTTTCGCACGCCAAAGCCGGGGGAGACGGGTGACGCCGAGCTCGAGCTGATCGCGAAGATCCTTGCGGGCGGGCGCAGCTCGCGACTGTCGAAACGTCTCGAAGGCGCTGGCCTCGCGACCGAGATCCACGCGGACGTCATCCATCAGGCGCTCGGCGGCGAGCTGCGGATCGAAGCACTCGCATCACCCGGCATCGACGTATCGAGGCTCGCGGGCGCGATCACCGAGGAGCTCGCAAAGCTGCGCGATCTTCCCGTGTCCGACGACGACATGGCACGCGCATCCGCGGCCATCGACGCGGAGCTCGCGACCGGCTTCCAAGGCCTCGTGTTCCGTGCCGACATGCTCGCCACCTGGGCTGCGTCGGACCGGCGCGATGATGCCGCGGAATCCCGGGTGGGGGATGGCCTGCACACCGCGAGCGCCCGCTTGCACGTGGTCACGCCGCTAGGGCTGCGCGACGCAGCTCGCACGTGGCTGGCCGAGAGCGCCGCGGTGATCGTCGTCGCCGGCCCGAAACCGACCCGATGAAGCTCGCGATCACGATCGGTCTTGTGATCGCCGCTGCGGCGTGCGGCCATCCCGCGCCCGCTCGATCGCCGGTGCCACCGCGCACGGCCGTTCCGTGGCAGAGCTCCGGCGTCGATTGGTCCACGCCGCCGCCGATCGGCGACGCGCCTCGGTTCCTCGCGCCGCGGATCGAGGACTTCACGCTCGCCAACGGAATTCGCGTCTTGCTCGTCGAGAATCATCGGTTGCCGATCATCGAGCTCGCGACGCTCCACATGGCCGCGGGAAGCCGCGAAGATGGCGCACAGCCCGGACTCGCCGCGCTCACGGTCGACCTACTCGATCAAGGTGCGGGCGCGCGCGACGCGAGCGAGCTCGCCGCGGCGCTCGATCAGCAAGGAGCAAGGCTCGAGCTGCGAATCGCGACCGACTACGCGAGCGCGCAGATGACCGTCCTCACGAATCGCTTCGCGGAGACGCTCGAGGTGCTGGCGGACATGCTCGAACGACCCCGGTTCGCGGAGACCGCTCTCGTCCGGGTCCGCTCGAGGCACGTCGGCGAGCTCGCGCAGCACCGCGAGCGGCAGCGCACGATCGCCGCGCAGGCGTTCGATCGGCTGCTGTTCGGATCGCATGCCTACGGATCGCCGGCGGAAGGCGTCGCGAGCGTCGTCGGTCAGCTCACCGCCGGCGGCGTGCGCGGGTTCTGGCAGCGCGCGTACACGCCGAACACGATGACCGTGATCGTCGCGGGTGATGTCACACGAGACCAGCTCGCCAAGCTGCTCGATCACGCGTTCGGAACCTGGCCCGCGGTCCCGGCCGCTGTGCCGGCGGGTCCCGAACCGGCGCGCACACCGGCCCTCGGATATGTCGACCTCCCGGGCGCCGCGAAGACCGCGATCCTGATCGGCCGCCGCGCCGAGACGACCGCGGATCTCACCGCGGAAGTGGCCAACATGGTGCTCGGCGGAACGGCCACGGCGCGCCTCGATCGAAAGTTGCGCGGCGAGCTCGCGATCACCGTCGGCGCCGGATCGAGCTTCTGGCGCGGCCGGCTCGGCGGAACGTGGGCCGCGGCGGCGACGACGCCCGTCGCCGCGACCGCCGATGGAATTCACGCGATCCTCGCGCTGATCGAGGACATGCGCACGATCGACGTTTCCGCCGGCGAGGTCGCCGTCGCGAAGACCGCGATGAAGCGTGCCGTCGCGCAAGCTTTCGAGACGACGTCCGGAACCGTGCGCGCGCTCGAGCACCTGGTCGTCGAGGGCCTACCACTCGATCACTACGCGACGTATGCCGATCGGCTCGACCTCGTCACGCCGGCTTCGCTGAGATCGACGATCGCGCCGTTGTGGAGCGATCTCTCGATCGTCGTCGTCGGGGACTGGTCGGCGATTCGCGAGAGCCTGCAGTCGCTTGGCCGCGTGCCGGTGGCGTTAAGCCTCGCGCGGTAGTCATGAAGAGAAGCGAGCTGTCCGAACAGATCCGGCTCGCCGCGCCGTTGGCCGCGCAGCATGCGGGGTTCCAACTGATGGGCGTCGTCGACGCGCTGCTCCTCGGTCGTTACAGCGACGCGGCACTCGCCGGCGCAGGCGTGGGCAACAATCTGCTGTTCGCGATCGCCTACGTGGGTGTCGGCATCGTGATGGGCATGGACACCATCGTCCCGCAAGCGCTCGGCGCCGGCCGGATCGATGATGCGCGGCGCGCGATGGGCGCCGGCGTGCGGCTCGCGGTGCTCGTCGGGCTGCTCGCGACGCTCGTCGTCTTCGCGACGCCGCTCCTGCTCGTCCTCGCCGATGTCGATCGGGATGTCGTGCACGAGTCTCGTGTCTATCTCTACCTGCGTGCGGTCGGCATCGTGCCGTTCTTGATCGCCGTGGCACTGCGTTCGTACCTCGCCGCGCACGGCAAGACCTCGCCGCTCGTCGTCGCCGTGGTCGCGGGCAACATCGTCAACCTCGGGCTCGATCTGGTGTTGATTCACGGCGTTCCCGCGCTCGGCTTGCCGCCGCTCGGCGTCCTCGGCGCGGCGCTCGCGACCTCCATCGTGCAGGTCGTGACCTTGGCCGTGTACTGGCAGGCGTTACGCGAGCTCGACGGCAACAGACCGCGCCCGCCCTCGACCACCGCGGATCTCAGATCGATCGCTCGCTACGGCATCCCCGTGGGTGGCCAGTTGTTCGCGGAGATCGGCATCTTCGCCGTCGCCACCGTGATGGCCGCGCACCTCGGCAAGGTCTCGGCCGCCGCACACTCGATCGCGCTCAACATCTCGAGCTTTACCTTCTCGTTCTCACTCGGGATCGGCGCGGCCGCGTCCGTGCGCGTCGGTCATGCCGTCGGCGCGGGTGATCTCGTGCTCGCGCGGCGTCGCGGCGTGCAAGCGCTGTCGCTCGGCCTCGCCGTGATGGCGTGCTTCGCCGCGGTGTTCGTGATCGCCCCGGGTCTGATCGCCACGTGGTTCACCGACGATCCGCACGTGGTCGCCGCGACGATTCCACTGTTGCAGATCGCGGCGGTGTTCCAGCTCTCCGATGGAACCCAAGCGATCGGTGCCGGTGCGCTGCGCGGCCTCGGTCATACGCGTGCGACGCTGTGGGGCAACCTCCTCGGGCACTACGTGATCGGGTTCCCGATCTCGCTCGCACTCGGATTCGCCGCGCACCTCGGTGTAACTGGATTGTGGTGGGGCCTCTCCGCCGGGCTGACGGTCACTGCGATCTTCTTGGTCGCGCGGTTCCTCGCCGGCACGCGCTCTTAGAAGTACGACTCGAAGCCCGCGACAAAGTGCGGCGCGAACGCCGGGTTCTTGATGCTCAAGATGTTATTGCCATCGTTGAGGAGCGAGTAGCTGCTATCGAGCGGGAACGCCAAGTCGAAGCGAAACACCTCGCGCGAGGTCTGCGGGATCAGGACGCGGAGACCAAAGCCCACATCGTGATGCAGCTGCAGCGCCTTGAACGTATCGGCAGCACCACCGAGCTCGTAAAACAGCACGCCACCCATGCGAAACACCCACAGGGGGAACGGGATCGACCGAGCTTCGATCTGCGTCGAGGCATGGCGGTCGCCGAAGAACTGATTGATCCGGAACCCGCGGAGACCGGCGTTCGAGCCCGCGACGTAGAACGCGTTTTGGGTGTCATGCCAGCGCGTCTCGATCAGGCTCTGTGCGATCACGCGAAAGTACCGATACGTCGGTGTCGCGGCACGAACCTGCGCGCTCGCGGTGTTGTCGATCGTCGTGCCGTCTTGAACCCGCAGCGAGATCCCGGCGGAGGGCCGCACGAAGCCGTCGCCGCCCAACGGAAACGTCCACCCCAGGGCGAGCGACGGACGCTGAAAGTTCGAATCGGAGCCGAGGATCTTGAGCCCCTGGGCGAGCGAGACGTCGAGATCGGGTCCGATCCGGACATCCTCCGCGAGCTCGTAGGTTCCGACATTGCGCAGCGTCCGGTACCGCGGAACGAAGAACGCGTATTCGAGAAACACCGACGAGATCAGCTCCGAGCGCGGCAGCACGCCGCGAATGAACGCGGTGCGCTCGAGACGTTCGCCGCCGCTGTCGATGTTGTCGGGAAAGTTCGGCAACAGCGAAGGGCGCTGACTCGCGACCGTGTTGCCGAAGCTGAGCTGCTGCTTGAAATCCCTTCCCCATTGCGTGATCGCGTTCGCGTTGACCGACCACTGCTTCATTCGGTACTGCTCGCCGATCGACCGGTGCTCCGGGGTCGCGGGGTTGTCGAATGCGCGCAGCTGCGTGCTGTTGAACACGCGATTGATCGCGTCGCGATACGTGAACGACGTCCCCCAGCCCCACCTCGTCGCGAGCGACCAGACAGGCCGTGCCAGCGTGATCGTCGCGTCCTTGCCCTCCGCGTGGAACGTCGAGCCGTCCTGGATCCCTTTGGAGTCGCCTGGTGCGAGCGCGCGGCGCGTGAAGATCTCGTCGACCCGCACCCGGAGATCGAGGTGCTTGCCGAGTAGATTCTTGTCGATGAAGATGGGCCCCACGGCGATCGAGCCTTGATCCATCACGATGCCGCCGGCGAGCAGCGCCCGATGACCGAGGAAATTGTTCTCGGAGAGCGAGATCGTGAGGTTCGTCAGCGAGCCTTCTTGAAACGTGTAGTTGGAATTGAACCGGAGGCTCCAGACGTCGCGCGTCACGACGAGCAGATCGACCTTGCCGGGCTCCGTGGACTTCACCGGCACGAGCGCGATCACCGAGCTGTACAGCGGATCGCGAATGTTGCGAGCCGACTCCGCGACGCGCTCGGGATCCCACACCTCGCCCGCGTTGATCGTGAGCTCGCTGCGGATCGCGCTATCGCGCGTCGTGTAGTGGATGAAGTTGAAGAACTGCAGCCAGTTCTTCTCGGCGAACACGTCCTCGTTGAACACGTTGACGTGTCCGATCACCTTGCCCCACGGCTCGGGCTCGAGCTCGTAACCGCGTTGCGAGAGCACGCGCAGCACGCTCGAGCGCTCGAGGCTCGAGAACGTCTGCGCCCAATCGCAACGGGCTTCGTGCGCCTCGCAGCGCCGCACGGCTTCCGCGCGCCGCTCGGTCTCGCCACCTGTCTCGCGCTCGATCTTGGGCGCCGGCAACGGTGCCGATGGCGGCGGGGCCGGCGGTTCGACGGTCACCGGCCCTGGTGCATCCGAAGGCGCGGTGGTCTGCGCGTCGACTGCACGCGCCGATGCGAGCAGGCTCATACAGACCACCAGAAACCGGCGCACGAAGCGAATGTACGGCATCTGTCGCGCGATAGATCGCCTGGGACCGGCGAGATCCTTCAGGGTACGGTGCCCCACGTCACACGTGGGTTCTTACCGAGATCGTAGACGAGCGTGACGCCGGCGAACCCGGCTGCTTCGAAGCGCGCGCGGACGGCGTCGGCTTGGTCGAACCCGTGCTCGACGACGAGCGCACCGCCGGCATCGAGCTGTTCCCGCGCGCGACCGCAGATCCGATCGTAGAACGCGAGCCCGTCGCGACCGCCGTCGAGCGCGAGCATCGGTTCGCGACGAACTTCGGCCGACAGCGTCGGGATCACCGCGCTCGCGATGTACGGCGGATTCGCCGTGATCAGATCGAAGCGCTCACCCGCGACCGGATCCCACAGGTCGCCGATCCGGACCTCGATGCGCTCGGCGAACCCGTTGCGCTCGGCGTTACGCCTGGCGATCGCCGCTGCTTCGGGAGATAGCTCGGTCGCGATGATCCGCGCGGCGGGGAGCTCTTTCGCGAGGCCTATGGCGATCGCGCCGGAGCCGGTACACAGATCGAGGACGCGGCAAGGCGCCACGCGATCGGCGCGCGTGGCACGTGCCACTTCGATCACGGTTTCGGTATCGGGGCGTGGCACGAGCACCGAGCTATCGACGTAGAGCGGCAAGCCCCAGAACTCGTGCTCGCCGAGCAAGTACGCGACCGGCTCACCGCCGAGCCGACGCTTGATCAGCGCACGATAGGCGGCGAGCTCGGCTTCTCCGAGCGGCTTATCGAAGCCGGTATAGAGCTGCATCCGCGAGCATCTCAGAACATTCGCGAGCAGCAACTGAGCTTCGAGGCGTGCGGAGGCGATCCCAGCTTCGGTGAAACGCTGAGTCGTCCAGTCCAGTACGCCGAGTGTGGTCCACGTAGCCACGCGCCTCGTATAGCACCCCGCTCGGTCAACCGATGATCATGACATCGGCGAAGTTGATCCCGGTCGGTCCCGTGATCACCAGGGCTCCCACGGCCTCGAGCGCCGGACCGGCATCGCACCGAGCGAGCGCGCGGTCGGGATCGATCCCCGCGGCGACGATCGCATCCCAGGTCGAGCCGTCGACGTAGGCGCCCGCCGGCGCCGGGCGTCCGTGCGGTGGCGGCCCATCGATCCCGTCGCTGCCCGCGATGAACGCACTGTCCCACGTGCCACGCATCCGCTTCGCCAGCTCGAGCGCGAGCTGCTGAGCCCTGCCCCCTTCGCCGTGATGTTTCGGCAATGCCAACGTCGGCTCGCCCCACGCGACGGCAGGCCGTCCGACAGCACGTTGTCCCCAAAACGTCGCCACATTCGCGTCAAAGAGCGCGGCCGCAGTCGTCGCCACGTCGTCCACCGGCCCCGTAGGCTCGATCTCTCGATCGAGATTGCCGAAATAACGCCTCGCCACGCCGACGCGAAACAGTGCCTGGCACACCGCTCGCGCAAACGTCTCGATGGGCGCGATCACGCGGGCATAGTCACCCGGGCGCCACGGCTGGCCTTCGCCGGCGATCGTCGGTCCGGATCCGATCACGGCGAGGTCGTTGTCGAAGACGTCGCTGATCGCAAGTGTCGTGATCGGTGCCTCCGACATCGCTGCGAGCTTGCCGCCCTTGATCGCGGATAGCGCGATCCGCGCGCGATTGATCTCGCCGATCTTCGCGCCGCTCGCCATCACGGCGCCGATCTGGGCGTGCTGTTGCTCGAGCGTCACGCCGGGTGCGAGCCGTTCGACGAGCGCAGACGCGCCGCCGGAGATCAGCGCGAGGATCTCGTCTTCCGGCCGCGCCGACGCGACGAGATCGATCACGGCATCACCGGCCTCGAGGCTGCGCTCGTCCGGAACCGGATGCGACGCGACGAGCTTGGTCCAGCCCTCGGGCAGCTCGCGACCATCGTCCGCGTTCGAGACCGCCACACCGCGCGCGACCGGTCCCGCACCCCGCGCCATCGCAAACGCGGCCTTGCCGATCGCGATCCCGATTCGCTCGCGACCTGCGAGCCGGTCGGCGAGCTTGCCGAGTGCATCGCGAACGCGCACCGCCGGATCGCACGCGATCACGGCTTCACGAAACGCTTCCTCGCAGATCGCGCGCGCGATCACGACCAGGCCGCGAGCACTGCGTTGATCCGATCGATGCCTTCGTCGAGCCGCGCCTCGTTGACACCCGTGAAGCACAGCCGCGCGAAGCCACCGCACGCGGCGCCAAACGACGAGCCCGGCGCGAGCAGCACACCCGATGCGGCGATCTTCTCGAGGAGCGGCATGCAGTCGTTGCCGATCCACTTGCCGAAATCGACCCACAGATACGCGCCGCCGGATGGCATCGAGGTCGGCGCCGCGAGTCGTGCCCGCGCGCGATCGCGCGCCGCACGATATCGCTCGCGCGCCGCCGCGACGAACGGCGCGCCTTCGCGCAACGCCGCGAGTGCGGCGTGCTGCATCGCGACCGGCACGTTGTAGACGCTGTGATTGACCATCTTGCGCATCGTGTCGCACAGCTTCGGATTGCCGGTGAGCGCGTAGCCGACGCGCAAGCCGGCGAGCGCGTAGCTCTTCGCGAACGAGAACACCGTGACGGTGCGTTGGCTCGCCGCCGGCAGCGACATCATCGAGACGTGCGGTCCCTCGTACGCGTAGTGTTCGTAGACTTCGTCGGACAGGATCCACAAGTTGTGGCGCTCCGCGATGTCGGCGATCTCTGCGAGCTGCGCCGGCCCGAGCATCGTCCCGTCGGGATTGTTCGGTGACGCGAGATAGATCGCCGCCGTGCGCGGGGTGATCGCCGCTTCGAGCCGCGCGGGCCCGGATGTCGAACGGCCCGCGGGATCGGCGACATCGAAGTACGGAACCTCGACGGGAATCACGTTGATCGAGAGTGCGATGCCGCGAATCAGCGGCCAGTGCGGCGTCAGGATCAAGAGCTCGTCGCCCGGATCGCAGAGCGCTTGCAGCGTCGACGCGAGCGCATGCGTCGCACCGCTCGTGACCTGGATACCGGCGGGCGTGACGTCGAGCTTGCGTCGCGTCTGCGCGTCCTCGGCGATCGCCTTGACGAGTGGCTGCCAGCCCGCTGCCGCGCCATACGCGTAGAGATCGCTCGGCGCGAGCTCCGCCCACACGAGCTGCTCGAGCCTCGCCGGTGGGCTCAGGTGTGTATCTCCGATCTGAAACGGGATCACGTCGCCGGGGAACCGGGCGAGGTGCTCTCGGAGACGGGAAAAGATCGAGGCCGGGACGGCGTTACCAGCGACAGACAGCTCGGGAAACCGCGCCACAGCACCACGCTATCACGTGTTGTCATCGCGCATCGATCGTCATACGTTCGGCGCGATGTCCTCGGAGCTCGCTCAAGCGACGGTGCCACCTCGCCGCCGCCGCCTCGGGCTCGAGCTCGCGTTGGTCGTCCTGGTTTCTCTGGGAGTCCTGGTCCCGGGGATCTGGAACTACTCGCTCGTCGATCCCTGGGAGACGCACTACGGCGAAGTCGGCCGGATGATGCTTCAGGAGCACGACTGGGTCCACATGCAGTGGCCCGGTGGGATGTCTCCCGACGACAACGAGGGCTTTCGGTCGAAGCCCGTGCTGACGTTCTGGCTGATGGCCGCGGGCATGCGCTCGGTCGGGCTTGCGGCCGACGGCGGCTATTCCGGCGAGATGACCCACGACGCTCGCACGATGGTCGGCATCCGCCTGCCGTTCGTGTTGTTCGGTGTACTCGGCCTGACGCTGATGTGGTGGATGCTCGCGAGGCTCGTCAATCGGCGTCTCGCATGGCTCGCGTTGCTCGTGGTGCTGACGTGTCCGTTCTACTGCCTGATCGCGCGGCAGGGCATTCCCGATATGCCGCTGTGCGCGTGCGTGATGGGCGCGATCGCGATGTTCGTGATGGCGATGGAAGACGGTGCGCGATCGATCGATGAGGCGTTCACGGTGCGGCTCCCGGGCAATCGCCGGCTCGCGTTCGATCAAAGGCAGCTCCTCCTGCTGATCTGCGGCGGGTTCGTGCTGATCCAGGCGGCGTATTACGCGGTGTACTTCACGGCGTCGCCGCGGCTCGCGCTGGTCCGGTTTCCCAATCCCGCGATCGTGTTGCCGCTGCTGATGGCGGTGATGTTCTGCGCGCTATCGCCGGACGGTTGGCTCGTGCTGCGCCTGCCGTTCTTGATGCTCGGCGGCCTGACCCTGTTCTGGATCTGGGTCTACGCGAAGATCACCGGATCCGGTGCGCCGCGACCCAGGAGCCCGCGCGATGGCCGCACGTCGTGGCGCGTCGTGTTCGATTATCTGGGCGAGTGGGACCGCTACGCGCTCGATCGGCGGCTGGTGCGTCTGTTGCTGTCGCCGGTCGCGTGGAGCCGTGGCGAGAAGTGGGAGGTCACGGACGCGTGGGCGGATCGCGTCCTCGGCATGGCGCGACTCACTTCGATGCGCCAGATCTACCTGCTGTGGTGCTACGCGCTCCTCGGGGTCAGTGTCCTCGCCAAAGGTCCGCCCGGGCTCGGCGTGGTCGGGATCGTCGGCGCGTTCTACGTGGTGATGAGCGGCGGGTGGCGCCGGCTGTGGGAAGGCCACTTCGAGCTCAAGCGCGGCATCTTGATGATGCTCGTGATGTTCCTGCCATGGCACCTCGCGGAGTGGCTCAAGGAAGGCGCGCGGTTCATCGACGAATATCTGTTCACTCACATCCTCAATCGCGCCGCGGTCGGCGTCGACAACTCGCCCGGCACGTTCGAGTACTACACCTCTCAGATCGGGCACGGCATGTGGCTGTGGGCCGGCCTCTTGCCGGCGGCGTTCGCGGCGGCGCTGCTGCGTGCGCGCACCGATACGCGCGAAGGTCGCGTGCGGTTCTTGATGGTGCTCTGGGCGATCTCGGCGGTCGCGTTCTTCTCGCTCGTCCAGACCAAGTTTCATCACTACATCCTGCCGGCGGTTCCGGCGCTCGGCGTGCTGGTCGCGTTCTTTCTCGACGACCTGTGGGAGCGCCGCGAGCGCTTTCACCCGCTCTATGCGGGCATCGCGATCGCGATCGTGCTGTTCATCTGCCGCGATCTCGTCTGGGAGCCGGAGCGCTGGATCGAGATGTTCGTGTTCCGCTACGACCGGCCCTGGCCGGTTGGCGACCCCTGGCAGATCGATCCGTCCGACGGATTTATCTTCCTCGGTGTGATCGCCGTTGCGGCGATCGCGATCGCTGCCCTGCCCTGGCGCCGCTTCGGCGTGGTCGCGCTATGCACCGCGGGACTCTCGATCTGTCTGTGGTCGCTCCATGGCTACATGCCCGTCGCCGGTACGCACTGGGGCATGCGCGAGGCGGCGCGCGCTTATTACGCGGAGCGCACGATCTACGGCGAGAAGCGTGTCTACTTCGGCGCTGCCGAGCTCTACGACGATCTCGGGGATCTCGATCACAAGTGGCGCTTCCGGACGTTCGTCCCCGACACGCTACAGATGGGTCAGCCGATGACGATCCAGGTCCAGGTCAACAAGGCCGAGGACGAGCGGATCATGGAGCAAGCGATCACGATGATCGGCACGGTGACGCACATCGGCGATCACGAAGTCGAAGTGACGTTGCCCACAGCCGAGCGAGCGAAGCTAGATCCGCTGATCGTCAAAGGCAAGACGAGCAACAAGCGCGGCAGGCCGATGGTCCACGCGGTCGACGCAGATCGGCTGATCGCGTGGCAACTCTACTGGCGCGGCGAGAACTTCTGGTCCGGCGACGAGCTGTTCGCGTGGCTTCCCGAGATGAAGACCGGCTTCAACAAGACCGACAATGTCGACTTCACGAAGTACTTGAACGATCGCACGAAGGCGCCGCTCGGCCGTCGCTACTTCGTGATCACGGAGGCAGGTCGGGCAACGACCGTTCGCTCGATGCTACCCACTCCACGCGCTCGCGATAGCTTCGAGATCATCGACACGACCTCGAACAAGTTTTCGATCGTCGCGTTCTACCTCTAGAAGTGGAAGCCGTACGCGACAGCCGCGCCACCGTGCGTCGGGACGATCGCGACCGAGGTCTCGGTCTTTGCGCGCGCACCTAGGTAATACAGCACGCCACCGGTGATGATCGCCGCGGCACCGACGCCGCCGAACACGAGCGCCCGCTTCGCGTCGTCCTTGCCCTTCTTTTCGATATCGAGCTGGACCTGCGTCCACTCGCCCTTGTAGTTGCTGTTCGCGTTGCTCTGCTTCTTGCTGTCGAGCGCGAAAAAGATCGCGACACCTTCGAGCGCGACGCCGGCGACGCCCGCTGTAATGCCGACGATCTTTTTGGTCTTGCCTGGATGGGCGGACGGCGTGTCGCGAGGCTCGCGGTCGTCCGGATCGGTCTTGGGGCTCACCTCGGCAACCTTGACGACCGGCGTGACGGCAGGTTGATCGAGAGGTTTGTCCGCGGGCTTGTCGGCCGGCTTGATCAACGGCTGGTCCGCGGGTTTGTCACCGCTCGTCTTGATCAGCGGCTTGTCCGCCGGCTTGTCTGCAGGCTTATCGGCGGGTTTGTCGACGGGCTTACTACCCTTGTCCTTGCAGAGCACGAGCGCTTGATCGAGCTCGCCCTGATTCTTCGGCGCCGGCTCCTCGCGCTGATAGCTGTCGTAGAAGATGTTTGCCTGGCCGCAGTCGCCCGAGAGCCGATATGCCTGGCCGATGTTGAACAGCAGCAGCGGCTTCTTGGAGATCTTGTAGGCCTGTTTCCACGAAGCGATGGCCTCGGTGTACTCGGCGAGGTTGTAGTGGCTGAGCCCATCGTCGTAGAGCTGCTTGGCCTTGGCTTTGTCGTCAGGGCCAGCGTGCGCCGCCGAGGCGGCGGTCAGGGACAGGCACAGCCCGAGAATCAAACTTCGCATGCGGATGTCTCCCTAGTCAGCGAATGGATCGTGAACCGAGTTGACCGTGTTGCGCTCGATCTTCGGTAGCGAGAGGCGGACCGCGGCCTTGCCACCGACGTCGACGTGAAACGTGCTGTCGGCCGATTTGTGCCGCGGTGCCTCGGCGTGGATCGTGTGCTCGCCCGGCGGTAGCTCGAGCACGAACCGATCAGCCCCGCGAGCGACGACCTTGCCGTCGATCGACACGGTCGCCTTGGTATCGAGCGTGATCGCGACACCGCCGACCTTGGCGTGGTGCGCCGGATCAGCTGCGGGAAGCGGATCCTTGCCGTGATCTTTCGCGGGATCCTTCGCCGTACCTTTCGCCGGGTCCTTCGCCGCGGGGTCCTTCGTTGGATCCTTCGTTGGATCCTTCGTTGGATCCTTCGTCGGATCCTTCGTCGGATCCTTCGTTGGATCCTTCGTCGGATCCTTCGCCGCGGGGTCCTTCGTGGGATCCTTCGCCGTAGGATCCTTCGCCGTAGGATCCTTCGCCGGATCCTTCGCCGGATCTTTCGCGGAGTCGTTCGCCGGATCTTTCGCCGGATCCTTCGCCTTAGCCACGGTCGCCGTGCCCGGCTGCGTCGGCTCGACGTTCACCGCTTCGGCCGTCGTCGGCTTTGCGGGATCGACGATCGCAACGTCGGAGCCGTCCCCGGTCTTTTTGCCGCCGCCGAGTGCGATCACCGCGCCGATCCCGACTCCGACAACAGCGAGCGCAGCGATCACGATGATGACGGCGCGATTTCCCGACCTGGCAGGCGTGCCCATCACAGACGCGGGGCCCGAGATCGAAGGCCCGAGCATCGACGCCGGCATCGGCGTGCGTTGCATCTGCGACGATGCCGGGCTCGGCGTGCGTTGCATCTGCGACGATGCCGGGCTCGGAGTCAACGCGCCGCCCTGCACCATGAGGGTCGGGTTGTTGATGACGTGGCTGGCTTGCGCGCGGCACGCAGCGAGGGCTTCGCGAATCGGACCGATCGCGGGCCGCCGCCGCGGATCCTTTTCGAGCATCGCGAGGACGAGCCGATCGAGATCGAGCGGAATCCACGGCGCGACCTGGTGCAGCGGCATCGCCGGAACCGAGATGTGCATCGCCATGATCTCGACGGCGCTGTCCGCCTTGAAAGGCACGACCCCGGCGCACATCTCGTAGGCCATCGCACCGAGCGAGTAGATGTCCGTCGCGGCGTCGACCTTTTGGCCCTTGGCCTGCTCGGGCGACAGATAGAGCGGCGTCCCCATCACGACGCCCGTGCGCGTGTGATTCATGCTGCCTTCGTCGCGGCTCGAGAGCTTCGCGAGGCCGAAATCGAGGAGCTTGACCTGCGGCTTGCTGCCCTTGTGGCTCGCGAGGAACACGTTGTCGGGCTTGAGATCGCGGTGCACGACTCCAGCCTCGTGCGCGGCTTGTAGGGCCTTGGCGATCGTCTCGAGGATCTCGATCGCATCCGGGAACGGGAGCGGGCGCTGCAACCGCTCTCGCAGCGACTCGCCTTGTAGCCACTCCATCACGAAGAAGCTGCGCCCGTCGGGCAGCCGCCCGAAGCCGAACACGTCGACGATGTTCGGATCGCCGATCTGATTTACCGACTGCGCCTCGCGGATGAACCGATCGACGGCCTCGTGACTCGACGAGAGATCTCTGCGGATGACCTTGATCGCCGCGCGTTTTCCGATCAGCGGATGGCGAGCGCCGTAGACGGCCCCCATCCCACCCTCGCCGATTTTTTTCTCGATCTGATATTCGCCGGCGAGGCTGCCCGGCCTGAGCTGCTCCTCGAAATCTTCAACATCGTACGCGGCGGTCGCCGCAACGGCTTGGCCGACCGACATCGCACCGGCGGTCGAGATCCGCATACCGTCATCCGGGCAGACGGCATACCCGTCTGGCCATTGTTTCCCGCATTGGCGGCATGTCGGCACGCGTGCATTGTAACGCGTGGGTGGGCTACAATCACCTGCGTGGTTCGTATGAGGGCGGTCTTCTGCGCCGTGGTGTGCCTGTCGGGGTGTTACGCGCCTGCTTACGAGGATTGCCAGATCTCGTGTGCGGGAAACGTCTGTCCGTCCGGACTGTCGTGCGTTGCCGGGATGTGTCGATCTGGAGGAGCAAGCGGCGTTTGCGGCCAAGGTAACCGCGACGGCGGTGTCGACGCCGTTGTCCGTGATGGCTCGCCATCGGATGTCGACGGCGACGGTATCCCGAACACGAGCGACAACTGTCCGACCAAGTCCAATGCGAATCAGGCAGACGAAGACAACGATACGCTCGGCGACGTTTGCGATCCGTGTCCGTGGTCGGGCACGACCGCCGACAACCATGATAGCGACGGCGACGGCGTCGGCGATGGCTGTGATCCTCGCCCCAATGTCGTTGGAGATCGCATCGTGTTGTTCGAAGGATTTGCCGGTGGGGTGTTGCCGCCTGGAGCGATGGCAGTCGGACCGTGGATGTTCAGCGGTGGAACCGCGTCGACGGTCTCAGGTCCCCAGAGCACGCTGGTATGGCCTATCCCCATCACCTCCGCAGAGACGGTGTTTGCACATGGCACGCTCGATCAGGTGACCAACGGCAAGGGTGATGTCGAGGTCCTCGATGCGTTCGAGGTCGCAAACGCGCGAGGTATCGGTTGCAGTATCGGCTGGCCGAGCGGCGCAGTTCAGCCGCTGATGTTCTTGCTAGACACCGGACCCAACGTGGTGCTGAGCAGCATGCAGATGACCGCGCCGCTTGGAATCCAGACAACATTCCGCATCGACCGCACCGCCATGGGATTCCAGTGCAAGACGATACCGCAGCCGAACACCGTGATCGTCGCGAACGGACCCATGGCGGCGAGCCCGAACGCTGGCTTTCGCGTGAGGACCGCGACCGCGCACTTCGACTGGATCGCGGTCGTCACCAGCCAGTAGCCATCCTGTGCCTTACATGATCAAGTGCACGTTTTTGATCGCGTTCTTCGCCGGCTGCTATTCGCCCTCGTATAGCGATTGCGAAGTGTCGTGCGCCGGGACGGTGTGCCCAGAAGGGCTCGAGTGTCGCGCGGGCTCGTGCCGCACGCCGGGCGCCACCGCGAGCTGCGGTACCGTCTCCGACCGCGACAACGACGGCATCGTCGATACGTCGGACAACTGCCCGGATCTCGCCAACCCCGACCAAGCCGATGAAGACGGCGACAAGATCGGCGACCTCTGCGACCCGTGTCCGCCATATGGCAATGTCTCGGCGAACAAAGACAGCGATGGCGATGGCGTAGGTGACGGTTGCGATCCGAACCCGACGGCACCGGGCGACAAGATCGCGGTGTTTGAAGGATTCAACGCCATGCCGGCCGGCGCCATGGTTGCGGGCTTCACGATTTCAGGTGGCAAAGCGTCGGGTATGGCGGCCGGTAACGCGGGTGCCGGGATCCAGTGGATGCAGGCACCAGGCACGGCGTCCGGAAGCGAAGCGGTCTCCGCATACGTGACCCTGACGTCGATGACGACGAACAGCATGGTCGCCGTCTTCGATCAGGCAGACTTCTCCAACCCCAACATGCCCCAGATCACCGAGTGCACGATCGGCCCCAGCGCGGCGTCAGCAAATGGGGTCCTGCAGATCATCGACAGTGTCGCGGGCATCAGCTCGGTCCAGGCGTCTCCACCACTCGACCAAGGCACGACGGTTCTCCTCGCTCGCGCGGCGCGCTTGATGATGTGTCAGGCAACGATCGCAAGCTCTCCGGTCAGCGTCATGACCACGCGGATGCTGCCTCAGAACCCGACCATGGGACTGGTTCTCGTGAACGCGAGTGCGAGCGTCGATTGGTTCATGATCGTGCGCAGTCCGTAGTTCTACGATCGCGCGCTGCTCACATGTAGGTGTGATTCAGGCAACCCGACGAGGGCGTTGGGTGTCCCGCGTTTCCGTGAAGCGGCTTTCAAGCGTCGTGCGGTTAGATCGGGAGGCAGGGTGGCGCGTGGAATGTTGATGCTATCCTCAACCGTTGAAGCTCTCGGACTCGCGAGGAGCCATGGCGCAACTGACTGATACCTCGACGATTCAGCGCCTCATCCGTCGAGCGCGGCTCCGGATCCGCGGTCAATGGGCGCTCGAAGGCGCAACCACGGCCACGATCATCGCCGCCGCGTGTGCGCTCGCGTCGATCGTTTCAGTCCGCACGCAGCTCGTCAGCCCAGCGACCGGCGTTTATCTACTGATCGGCTCGCTGCTGATCGTGATCGCGGGAGCCGTGATCTCCGGATCGCGCAAGCTCGATGACGAGATCGTCGCGCGCCGGATCGATCGCGCTTCAAACCTGGCCGATCGCCTGTCGACCGCGATCGCGTTCGAGCGCACGCTCGGGGGCGCGGCGCCCAAGATGGAGCGAGCCAGCGAACGCGGGGGAGCGGGACCCGACGAGACCACGCACGAGCTGATGCTCGCGGCGATTAGCGACGGCGTGCGCGCCGCACCTCGCGCAAATCTTCGCGCCGCCACGCCGTTTGTCGCGCCGAAGGATCTGCGCGCCGCGCTCGGCTTCCTCGCGATCTCGGCGCTGGCCGCGGGTCTGTCGTTGCCGGCGAACGAAGTCACGCCGCACGTGTTTCGCGCAAGGCCGGATCACGCGCGCCCCGGCGCGCAGGTGGTCATCGAAGGCGACAATCTGATGACGGGCATCGCGCTGCCGGTGACGTCGCGCGACATCCGGAACACGCTCGGTGCGCCGAACGTGCCCGCTGCGGTCGGGGATGCTCGGTTCCGGCCGAGCGATGGCTCGGTGTTCATGGGCACGCTCGACAAGTCACGCCCGGTCACCGTGCTCGACTGGACCGCCTCGCAAGTGCTCGTGCAGATTCCCGCCGACGCGCCGTTCGGCGACACGAAGCTCTACGTGTTCATCGCCGGCAAGGCAATCGGTGCGGTCGACTTCACGGTCGTCGATCCGAAGGACCAACGGTTTCACCAGGACAAAGCGGTCGCGTTCGAGCCCGACGAGAAGGCCTACGTCGAAGCGATCATCGCGGAGCTGAAGAACGTCGCCCAACGCGACAAGGTCCCCGAGCTCGACGAGTTCGCGAAGAAGATCGAGCAGCTCCTCGACAAAGCGGAGAACGGCGAGATCACCAAAGAGCAACTGCTCGACGCGCTCGCGAAGGCGGAAGACGCGCTCAAGAAGGACGCGGAGCCCGATCAAGCCGAGGTCTCCAAGGCGATGGCGGAGATGGGCAAGGAGCTCCAGAAAGAGCAGCTGACGAAGGAGCTCGGTCAGGCGCTCGAGAAGAACGAGCTCGAGAAGGCGCAGAACGAGCTCGAGAAGCTCGCCGACAAGCTCGACAACAAGGAGCTCTCCGAGAAGCAGAAGGAAGAGCTCTCGAAGAAGCTCGAGCAAGTCGCCAAGCAGATGGAGAAGCAAGACAAGCAGAAGCAGGACAAGCAGGATCAGCAACAGCAGAAGCTGCAGGACGAGATCCGTCGCCTCGAGAAAGACAAGAAGGACGCGAAGAACGAGCAGCAACGCCAGGAGATGGAACGCCGGCTCGAGGACAAGAAGCGCGATCTCGAGAAGCTGCAGAAGCAGGACGACGAGAAGGAGCAATCGGCGCAGCGCCGCGCGCTCAAGCGGCTCGAGAAGGACATGGAGAAGGCCGCCGAGAATCTGCAGAAGCCGCAGAAGGATCCCAAGAAGGATCAGGAGCAGCAGGACCAAGAGCAGCAGGAGCGCGACAAGGAGGCATCACGCAACTTGAAAGATGCCGCGCGCGAGACCGGCAAGGTCGATAAGGATCAGCGCAAGCAAGCGACACAGAAGAAGCTGTCGTCGCAGATGGACGATCTGCGCGAGGCGATGCGGCGCGCGAAGCAAAAAGGCAACAAGGGCCCGAACGATCCGTTTAATCGGCAGGGCAAGAACCAGGACTTCATCTCGCGAGCGCGCGGACAAAAGGGCTCGGGACAGGCGTGGAAACCGGGTCAGGGCCCGGGCCAAGGTCAGGGTCAGGGCAAAGGCCAAGGTCAGGGTCAGGGCCAGAACGGACAACCCGGCGGACAAGGATCCGGAAACGGCGGCGACGAATGGGGCATCGGCCACGACGACAACCTCGCCGGCGATCCAACCGCGAAGACCGGTAACCAGAAGGACGCCGATCTGACCGGCAAGCAAGGCGACAAGGGTGGCTCGACGCGCGAGACGATCCTCGCCGCCGCGCAGAAGGGTTTCGCCGGCGTCGGCTACAAGAAAGTCTACGCGGACTATCAGCGCATCGTCGAAGAGGTGATGCGAACCGAGAAGCTGCCGTCGAGCTACAAGTACTACGTCAAACGTTACTTCGCGAAGATTCACCCGAACACGATCGAAGGCGACGCGAAACCAGGTGAGGAGCCACAGCCGCAATGAGCCAAGTCGCAGCAGCCGTTAACGTCGAATCGAATGTCTCCAGCTTCACCGCGGATCTGCGCCGGCTTCGCGAAGAGATCGGCACGATGATCGTCGGCCAGGAAGAGATCGTCGAAGGCGTGCTCATGTGCTTGCTCGGAGGCGGTCACGCGCTGCTCGAAGGCGTACCCGGCCTCGGGAAGACGATGCTCGTGCGCACGCTCGCCGATACGATCGACGCCAACTTCTCGCGCATCCAGTTCACGCCCGACCTGATGCCCGCCGACATCGTCGGCACCAACGTGATCGTCGAGGATCACGGCGCGAAGCGGTTCGAGTTTCAGAAGGGCCCGATCTTCGCGAACATCGTGCTCGCCGACGAGATCAACCGCGCGACGCCGAAGACCCAGTCGGCGCTCCTCGAGGCGATGAGCGAAGGCTCGGTGACCGTCGCGAAGCAGACGTACACGCTCGAGAAGCCGTTCTTCGTGCTCGCGACGCAGAACCCGCTCGAGATGGAAGGGACCTACCCGCTTCCGGAAGCGCAGCTCGACCGGTTCTTCTTCAAGCTGATCGTCCAATATCCCGACAAGCAGGATCTCCATACGATCCTCGACCGCACGACGGCGGACAGCACGCCGAAGCCGAAAGTCGTGATCGAGAAAGCGCGGATCATGGAGATGCGCGAGCTCGTCCGGCGCGTCCCGCTCGCACGGCAGATCCAGGACTACGCGGTGCGCGTGGTGCTCGCGACGCACCCGGAGAATCAGGAGGCGACGCCGCTCTCGAAGCAGTTCATGCGCTACGGCGCCTCGCCGCGCGGTTTGCAGGCCGTGATCCTCGCCGCGAAGATCCGCGCGCTCCTCGAAGGCCGCTATGCGGTCGCGATCGACGACATCCGCCACGTCGCCGCACCGGCGCTGCGCCACCGCCTGATCTTGAACTTCGAAGGTGAAGCCGAAGGCGTCAAGGCAGACACGATCATCGGCGAGATCCTGAAGGCGACCAAGGAAGCCTAGTGGCTCGATCGAGCACAGCTGCTGCGACTTCGATCGTCACGCCTGCGGCGAACCGCGCGCTCGATCGCTCGGGGCTGTTCGACGAGCGGTTCCTGAAGACGCTCGAACATCTTCACATGGTCTCGCGCAAGGTGTTCAGCGGAAACATCCGCGCCGAGCGCCGCACGCGCAAGGTCGGCTCGGGCATCGAGTTCGCCGATCACCGCACGTACTCTCGCGGCGACGACTTTCGCTACATCGACTGGAACCTGTACGGGCGACTCGATCGGCTACTGCTCCGCCTGTTCGAAGAAGAAGAAGACCTCCACATCTACATCCTGGTCGACTGCTCGGACTCGATGTCCATCGGTACACCGCTGCAGAAGCTGCCGGAGACCGACCTGCTCGCGAGCAAGCTCCGGCTGATGCTCGACAAGATCGAGACGGCAAAGAAGCTGATCGTCGCGACGACCGAAGGCGGCGCGATCACCGG